>JBGPMS010000125.1:0-13434 GCA_041487115.1 Gammaproteobacteria bacterium | reverse complement strand
TCAGACAATCCCTCGCGGGCTTGCCCTTGCCCTCGGCTAGTGGTTATCCTGATGACATCGGGTCCTCCCACAGCGGACTTTCACCGCATAAGCTCATGCCCATGTCGGGCGTACACCATGCATTCGACCGGAGCGCCCAAGAGCGTCGCTCTTGGGTACCCGTCGTGCTGCGCACGCCGGCGCCCGGTCAATGCAACCGTTGGGGTGCGCCGTGCTAAGGCACGGTCTTTCAGTGGGTGCGAGTCCCATCCGGCAACTTTCGCTCCGGCCGGTAGCAACTGGAGCAGTCGTGGAGGCAACGAAGCGGCTGAAGCCTCTGGTGTAAGGGGTGGAATTGCCACCCTGCGAATGTGCGGGCCGTAACGTGAGTGAACGCTGAGCAGGCCTCGAAAAGCATGATGCGGAAGCCGACTCCGCCCTAACGGGAGGAAGGCTGACATGGCCGGGGAAGTGAGCGAAACATGCACTTGGTCGTTCCGCCGGGGTAGTGGCGACAGCACGCACAGAAGGAAGGCCGATGCAACACGGGAAGCGCCGCCGGATGGTGGCAACATCAACTGGCAGCCCGTGAGGGACAGGCCGGGTCCGGTGGCGTGGCGGAGGGGCTCGTAGTACTGTTGAAGCCGGGTAATGCCAGTGGAGGGAAGGGGCCTTGGTTCAAGGCGACGCATGCAGCGGCAAGGGTGCGGAGATTGGGACACCTGTTAACTCCGGAAAGAGCCAAGCGCTGCCCGCTACGTCACATGCGCGAGCATGTTGCCTTGTCCGAGAGCCGGATGCGGGAAATCCGCACGCCCGGTTCGATGAGCGGGGTGTGGAAACGGGGTCATGCTCGGACAATTGGGGCACCGCCAGACGAAAGGGGCGGAAACAGTCGCGTCTGTGCTACAACTACCGCGCCACACCTCGACTCTACCGTCATCAAAGGTAGGTCAGCGAAGTTCGATTTGGTTAGAAGTGCTATCTCAAGAGGAGGCTATCATGCAGATGAGACGAATCGCTCTGTGCCTGTCAGCATTTCTTGCAGGCGCTGCCTGCGTTGCAAGTGGCGACGCACTTGCACAACAGAAGTACCGGGTCACCCAGTCGCCCGCCTCAACAAGTCAGTACCTCCAGCAGCATGTGATCGCGGTTGAGGACGCACCCCAGCACCAGATCCGCGTGTACGAGATTCGGTTCGAGTACCCGAAGAACGATTTCTCTATCGCTGGAGTGTTGGTCAAGGAGACAATCGTTCGCGGAATCAGTGATTACGTGGGTTTTAGCGGCCCATTTACGACTTACGTCGTGTACACGCTCGAGGACGGGAACAAAGTATTCGGGCGTGGAGCGGGAACTTCGATGATGACCAAGGATGCCAACGGAAACGATGTCGTCAAGTTCTCTGCCGTGGAGAACTTCGTTGGCGGTACCGGTCGGTTCAAAGGAATTCGAGGTCAACTACACAGTATTGGCCAGCGCGAGGTAGTCGCAAAGACGGTCACCCAGCAGCTGAGCGGGGAGTACTGGATTGAGGAGTAGTGACTGCGCGTAGCTCTGCGGAGATGACGCCCAACCCCGGGTTCGACCGGAGCGCCCAAGAGCGTCGCTCTTGGGTACCCGTCGCGCTTCGCGCGCCGGCGCCCGGTCAACCCGAACGTTGGGCGTCAGGTGGAACAAGTGCGCCAGCATGACAAGCGACACTACGAAGCGTGAGGTCGAGACATGACTACTTCGTCCCATGATGCTCTTGAAGGATCGTTCGAAAACCAGCAGAAGCATTCCGAGGAGATAAGCTTGCAAGCGCTTGCGGTCCATTTGCGCGCGACCACGCGCTCATACCCCAAGTAAGAACTCGCGTGGATCACAGCCGCCGGAACAGCTGGCGCCGAAACCATCGTCAGCGTCGAGCTCGAGCCTGCGGGCGGCGGGACCCTGTTGCGCCTTGCGCACGCGGGCTTTCCAACGCAAGCGCTGGCGGCACGGCATGCTGAGGCTTGGCCACGGGTCCTGGAACATCTCCACCACACCTATGCGTCGTAGTCCGATGCCATCGAACTCCGCTTCGACTGCGCAGCGACCCGGCTCATTCCGTTCGCTGACTCAACACGGCTAAACCAGAGGCGATGCCATGAAGGTCATCAGCAGCTCCAGTGTCCCTTTGACAAACCATTATTCAGGTGTGGAACCTCACGACGAGATAGTCCGCCGGATTCGGGCTTGGCTCGAGCGGCACAAAGTGCGTCTCCAAGATGGATGAGTGGTGCGCGCGCCTCCGCGAGTCACGGCTACTTCGATGATTGCGTTTGCGACGTCTTGGCCAATTTAGCTTGTGGGGCCGCGGTGGGCAGCAGCTGGCGTGAAGAGCGCAGTGGACTGGAAGTGCGCGGGCGCTCAACCGGAGTGGCTAGGCGGGCTAGTTCCTTCTCTGTCTGAACGACGATCTCGAGCCCCGTGGCCTGATCCAGAAGAATGCTGCCCTGGTGCTTTGCGACCGAGCGCATGCGCGTGGCGTTGGGCGAGATCGCCTCCAGTTCCACCTCGATGCGCCGATCGTTGGCGGTCGCTCTCAGGACTTCTCCTGCCTTGGTCTTCTCGGTGGAGTTGACATTGATCGCCATGCGCCGGAAGGCAGTCAGCGTCGCAATCCTGACCTTCGGCAGCGGCTCGGTAAACGTGCGGTAGTTGGTTCCGCTGACAAAGTTGCCGACCCCGTACCCGGCGCCGACGGAAGCGAGACCGGCCGCCAGAGCCGCGCAGCCCGTCAAAGTCAAGCACATCATCATGAGGATCAAGGCTCGCATCGGAAAAGCTGCTGTCGTGCACCTTCGCGTTGGGCAACCGGAGAATTGGCTGACAGGGAAGGTAAAGCAAGAGTTGTGACCGCCGGCGATGCGGCGAGGCCGACTCGAGCCGAAACCGGACCGGTTTAACAATCCCGGCAGGGATTGCCAGCGGCGCGCCAGGCCTGCAAGGTCGAACCGACCTCGGCGCGCAAGAGATCTTCGACACCATCAGCGAAGGACGCATACGCGGCGCCAACATCATGCCGGCGTGGAAGGAATCTCTGAGTGAAGCGGACCGCTGGGCGCTGACGGCTTACATACTCTCGATGGCCGTGGCGTCGGGGGGGTCGAAGTAGCTCCCACCACCCCGCCTGCTACGCATGCACCCCTCCTCTGGCAGGAGGGGAGGGATCTTTTTTTCTCCCCTCCTTTTCAAGGAGGGGTGGCGCGAAGCGCCGGGGTGGTTATGTCGTAATCCCACGGCGCCGCCGTCTCCATCATTACGGTTTCCGGCACGCGAATCTCCTCTGCGCGCCGGCGCTCCTCATCCGATTTGAGCTGCGCTTCCATGTACGACCCGAGGTAACGCCCACGGGCGACGATGTTGCCGCTGATGCGCAGGCGCTCTGCCTCGAACGCCCGCAGACCGGCCAAGCAGTCGGCACCGCCCTGCTGGATCGCCTTCACCAGCGCGAGCGCGTCGCCGGCTGCCTTGGGAACGCCCATCGCGACGTGCGGTCGAGCTACGAAGGCCGCGTCGCCGATGACGACCACGCGCCCGAAGATGAGACGCGGCGACTCCAGATCGACGATGGGTTGAAAGAACACGAGCCGCGAACGTCCGATCGCTTCGGCGAATTGAGGTGCCAGGACCTGTTCGGCCAAGCTCATCATCTCTTCCCGGACTTGTGCACGGATCAGCGACGGCGCGATTCCATTCGCATGGTAGCGGCCTGCATCGTCGGTCATCAGGCGCGGCAGCTCGTCGAGCTCGCGAACCGCGTGATACCAGACGACGTTGAATTGCCGCTTGCCCGGTTCCATGCTGTGGTCCGGCCCGGGTACCGGGTAGCCGATCCCCTGCTCGCCCGGTGCGACGCACACCGCGTACCGGTCGGACAGCAAGGCGCGGGTCGAGGCGGAGAGCTCACTTTCGTTGGCTAGGCAACGCCAGGCGATGTAGCCCGGATAGTACGGCTTCAGGTCGGGCAGGAACTGGGTGCGCACGGTGGAGCGCAACCCATCGGCGCCGATGAGCAGATCGGCCTCCATGCGTTGACCATCGCCGAACCGCGCGCTCACCTTGTCATCGGTCTGCTCGACGCCTTCCAGGCTCACGCCGCTGTGATAGCGGTCGGCGGGAAATGCCGCCTTCAACGACTCGTACAGGCGACGCCAGGACGTCATCACCTGAGAGAAAGGGCGCTGCGCGACGACGCCGCCCGACCTGTCGAGCGCGATCCGAGCAGGCAGCTCGATGCCCAGAGATTCCTCGGTTTCATCCACCCCCGCCGCCCGGAATCCGCTGACCAGGCCGGGGAGTATCGTGATGCCCGCACCGCGCCCTTCCAGCACGCCGGCCGCACGTTCGAACACGTGCACGTCCCAGCCGACCCGATGGAACAGATTGCCCGCGATCAGCCCGGCAAGGGAGCCGCCGATGACGATGACCCGCCGGCGAGGGGAAGGAGCTTGTTCTGCCATCTTGCTCAATCCATCTTGTCGGTCGACAGCCCGGCCCGCTTCTCGGCCAGCTTGATGGTCGCCATGTAATCTTCCTCACCATAGCCTTCGTCCACCACCAACTGCATGAGCTGGCGCGTGAGGGCGGTAAGCGGCATCGACATGTCGTGCGCCGCGGCGGCGGCCAACATCAGGTCGATGTCCTTGAGGATCAGGCGCGTGGTCATCGTCGGCGTGAAGTCGCGCTGCTTCATCAACGCCAGCTTCGCTTTCAGCCAGGGAGAGGCGATCGTGCTCTGTGCCAGTGTCTCGAGCATGAGGTTCCACTCCAGTCCTGCTTTGCGCCCCAGCGACAACGCCTCGGCCAGCGCCTGCGCGGTGCTGACGACCACCGCATTGGCCACCAGTTTCATGTAACGCGCCTGCTCTCCGGTGCCCAGGTATACCTGCGCCTTGCTGAAGGTCTCGACCACCGGCTTGACGGTGTTCCACGCCGCTTCCGGTCCCGACACGAGCGCGGTGACGTCGCCGCGCAGGGCGGAGGCCGCGTTGCCCGAAATCGGCATGCGGAGATACGCGACGCCACGAGCCGCCGCCGCGCTATCGATCTCAGCGGAGAGCTCCGCCGATACCGTGCTGGTCTCGACGAAGATGGTCCCGCGCCTCGCGTTGGCCAGCAGTCCTCCAGGACCGAGCGCGACCTTTCGCAGCGCGTCGTCATCCGGCAGCGAAGCGAACACGATATCCGCGACGCGTCCGCACTCGGCCGGATCGGATGCTTCCCGCGCACCCCGGGAGATCAGCTTCTGCCGGTTCGCCGCACTGCGCGAGAACACCAGCACGGGGTAGCCGGCTTGCAGGATAAAGCCTGCCATCGGGACGCCCATGCGCCCGGCCCCGATCCAGCCTATGACTGGCAGCGATGCCATGCGTGTTCTCCTGTTTCTGAACCTATCCTATCCCATCCCACCCCATCCCATCCCATCCCCCTCCCCGCCTCCCCCTTGAAGGAGGAGGAGCGGTCCATCTCGCCCCGTCAGATGTGAGAAGGTACGATGAGGGTGGTCAGGCACCCAGGTAATAGCTCTTCACCAGCTCGCTCTGCTGCAGCTCGGCGAGGTTCCTGCCTTCGAACGCGATCTCACCGTGCACGATGATGTACCCGCGGTCGGCGATGCGACTGGCTTCGTGGAAATTCTGCTCTGCCATCAGCACGGTGAGCCCGAAGCGCTGCTTCAAGTCCCGGATCGTGTCGATCGTGTGCTTCACCAGCATCGGCGACAGCCCCACCGAGGGCTCGTCGACCAACAGTATCCTGGGGGCCGACATGATGGCGCGGGCGATGGCCAGCATCTGCTGCTGGCCTCCGCTCATGCTCCCGGCGAGCTGCCCGGGGCGATCGCGCAGCGCCGGGAACGCCTCGTAGCAGAGTGCGAGATTGTGCCGGATGGCGGAACGCGCGTCGCGGCGGAAGGCACCCAGGAACAGATTTTCCTTGACCGTCAACTTCGGAAACAGACGCCGCCCTTCCGGCACCATCGCAATGCCAAGCGCGACGATCTCCTGGGGGCTTCTGCCGGTCAGATCGATGCGCCCGCCATCGTGCTCCAGGACAATCGACCCGCGCGACGGCTGCAGCAACCCCATGATGCATTTCATCAGCGTGCTCTTGCCGTTGCCGTTGGTCCCCAGCAGCGCCACGGTCTCGCCCTGGCACACCTCCAGCGACACCCCGTGCAACACGCGCACGGCGCCGTAGCCTGCCTCGAGCCCGTCGATCGCGAGCCTAAGCACCGAGGTAGATCCTGCGCACGTTGGGGTCGTCGGCGATGTGCTCTGGCGGGCCCTCGGCCATGATCCGCCCGGCGTCGAGGCAGACCACGCGCTCGGAAAACCGCATGATCGCACGCATGATGTGCTCGATCATGATGACGGTCATGCCTTGCCGGTTCAGACCCAGGACGATGCCGAGCACCTCGTCTACCTCGACCGAAGACAAGCCGGCCATCACCTCGTCCAATATCAGGAGGGACGGCCGCGCGGCCAGGGCGCGGGCCAGTTCCAGCTTGCGCAGGTCGACCTGGGTCAGAGCACCGGCCGAAGCGTCGGCCCTGTCGCCGAGGCCCATCTGCTCGAGGATCGCCAGCGCCTCGCCCCGGATATCGGCCCTGTGCAGCGATCCGCGGTGCCTGACGTACTCGAGCGGCACCGCGACGTTCTCGGCCAGCGTCATGCTCGCGAACGGGCGCGGTATCTGGAAGCTGCGCGCCATGCCCAGCCGGGTGCGTTTGTACGAGGGGAGCCGGGTGACGTCGCTGCCGTCGAACCCGATCGATCCGCTGTCGCTGCGCAGCGCTCCGCAGATGCAGTTGATCAGCGTGGTCTTGCCCGAGCCGTTGGGTCCGATGATGCCGAGCCGCTCCCCCCGGCGCACGTCGAGGCTCACGTCGGAGAGCGCGACGAAGCCGCCGAAGCGCTTGGAGACCGCAGTGACTTGGAGAAGCGGGGTCATTGGCGTTTGTTGTCCCTCACCCTACCCTCTCCCAGAGGGAGAGGGGCCTTATGTCTGCCGGGGAGAGGGATCTTATCTCTGGCTGGGAGAGGGCCCTTACTTCTGCGGAGCAGCTTGCGCACCAGCCCCAGTATTCCCTGCGGCGCCACCACCACGAAGGTCACCAGCAGCAGCCCCACGACCAGCACGTTGAGCTCCGACGACACGGTCACGGTAACGATCTGCTGCACCGACCCCAGCAGGACCGCGCCGATCACCGGGCCCACCCAGCTCGCCGTCCCGCCGATGATCGGCATGGCCAACGCGGAGACGGCGTAGTTGAGGCTGAAAGCGGAGGTGGGCTCGATGAAGCTCATATACAGGGGGAACGGCGCTCCCGCAATGCCCATCAATGCGCCCGAGGCCGTAGCGGCGAATAACTTGAGTTTCATCGTGGGCACACCGACCGACTCGGCTGCCTCTTCGTTGTCGCGGATCGCCCGCAGCCCCCGCCCGATCCACGAGATCTGGACGTAGCGCGCGAGAGCCACGGCCAAAACGGCAAGGAGAGCCATCGCCACGAACAGCAGCCGTGTGTAGGACCCGAACAGTGCCGGCGCGGGTGGTTGCAGCACCGCGATCCCTCTGGAGCCACCGACGAAGCTCCAGTTGACCACGACGGTCTCGCAAATGACCGCGACGGCCACGGTCGCGATGGAGAAGAAGATCCCGCGCAGGCGCAGGGTCAGCGCACCAACCAGAAACCCCAGAGCACCGGTCACGATCGCCGCCACCAGGAGTTGCACAACCAGAGGCGCGTCGAAGGCTTTGATCAGAGCGACGGCGGTGTAGGCGCCGGTGGCGAAGAAAGCGCCCGAGCCGAAGTTCACGTAGCCCGCAGCGCCGCCGAGGATGTTCCAGGCGGTCGCCAGCACGACGAACTGCAGAACCACATAGCTCGCGAAGAAGACATATTCGTTCTGGACCATCCGGGTGAGGACCACCGCCGCCGCGATGATCGCGACCGCCCCGGCGATGAACTTGGTCCAGTCGCGCACGCTGGGCTCAGCGGCCAAACAGGCCGGCCGGGCGGACCGCCAGCACCAGCAGCAGAATCCCGAACGCGACCGCGGGCGCCCAGGATGCGCCCAGAGAGCTGAGCACGACGCTCTCCGCAACGCCGAGGATGACCCCGGCGGCGAGCGTTCCGGGCATGCTTCCCAGTCCGGCCAGCACCGCCACGCAGAACGTGCGGCCGATGTACAGGCGCCCCAGCCCGGGCTCGACCGGGCCGATGATGATCAACAAGGCGCCGGCAAGCGCACAGGTGGCCGTGGCGATGCCGAAGGCCCACTGCTTGATGCGCACCGGGTCGGCGCCCATCAGCGCCAGCGCAGTCTGATCCTGGGCCACGGCCTTGATCGCGCGGCCGGTGAACGTGGTGGAAAGATACAGCGACAGTCCGACGGTCAGCAGCATCGCCACGCCGAAGGCCACAACCATCCGCATCGGCAAGCGCATCTCGCCGAACGAGAGGCTCTTGCCGATATAGGCGGCATCCACCATCCGCTGGTCCACGCCGAAGATGAGGATCAGCCCCACTTCGACGATGAATGCAACGCCGAAGAAGAAGGCCAGTCCACGCAGGCCGGCATCGGTGCCACGCTTCTCGAACGCGGCGTGATAGAAACGGTATACCGCGACGCCCACAAAAAAGAATACCGGGGTCAGGATGGCGCCCGCCAGCAACGGGTCCAGACCGTGCTGGCCGAGAACATACACGGCGTAGGCACCGAGGACCACGAAGGCCGGGTGCGCGATGTGCGGCACGTCGAGGAGACCGAACGCAACCGACAGGCCGATACTCACCGCGGCATAGAAGCAGCCCAGCAGTACGCCGGCGACGCAGGCCTCGATCAGCAGTTCGAACGACACGCTCTACTTCCGCACCTGGTTGAACGGAACGACTTCGCCCGTCTTGAACGCCTCCGGCGCGACGATCACCTGTTTGCCGGCGCTGCGGAACTGCTCCAGGTTCTTGTCTACGATGCCGCGAAACTGCACATAGACAATGCGTGGATTGGCCCATTCACCGGTCGGCCCATAGCGGATGGAGCCGACGATGGTCTGCATCTCGTGTTCCCTGAAATATTTCGCGAGGACCTTGTGGTCCAGGCCCCTGGTCGCGGTGACCGCCTGCACCAGCATCTCGCCGATCGCGTAATCGTAGGGCGGCAGGTAGAAGCCGAGCGGGTCCACATTCGCCTGTTTGGCTCTGGCCTGATAGCGCACCAGAAACTCGCGCATGCCGGGGAACTCCATGGTCTTCTCGGGCGCCCAGACGTTGTAGTTCACCACCCCGTTCAACTGCGACCCCAGTGCTTCCATGATGGACGCGTACTGCAGCCCCACCATGCCGCCGCCGAACAGCCTTACGCTGTCGCCGACACCGATCTCGTTCACGGCACGGATGATCGCTGTCGAGTCCGACGGATAAGACGCGACGAACACCACGTCGGGCCGCTTGGCCCGGATGGCGCGGATCATGGAGGAGAAATCGACCGTGCTGGGCGGATAGTTCTGGTCGTATACCGCCTCCACCCCGTAGTCCTTCAGATCCTGGCGAACGCCATTGGCCAGGTTCTGCGCGAACTCCGCATCGGCAGCGAGGATCGCCATGGTCTTCGCACCGAGCTGCCGGCACAGGCCGAGAAAGGGAGCGGCCGCGTCCCGCGCCGAGGACCAGGGCTGATTGTTGAAGTACTTGTCGTGCCGGATCCGGGCATTCGCATCGAGTGCGAAGTTGCCCATCAGCAGCAGGTCGCGGCGCTTCACCAGCGGCATGATCGGTGCCGTGGGATTGGTCGCGTAGGGCGCGACCAGGAGATCGACCTTGTCCACGTCGAGCAGCTTGGTGTATATGCCCGGCGTCATCGCCGGGTTGCCCTGGTCGTCGTACACGACCAGTTCCACCTGGCGGCCAAGCAGGCCGCCGCGCGCGTTGACATCGTCGCGCCAGATCTGCAGCGCGAGCAACCCCGACTTGCCTGCACCGCTCAGCGGGCCGGTCTGCGCGATCGACAAGCCGACGCGGATCGGATTTTTGTCCTGCGCCCGGGCCAGCGAGCGGATCGCTCCCAGGGCCAGCGCCGAAACGACTGCTCCGGCGCTCAACAGCAGGCTCCTGCGTGCCGCCCTCATCCAGATTCACGCATGCGAGTACATCAGCTTCCCCGGCACGTCCAACTCGGCCTTGAGGATCGTGCCGCTCTCGGACTCGGTGATATAGAGCGTCGTGCGGTCGGGCCAGCCGAATGCGACGTTCGTGGTGTGCGTGCCCATGCACGACCTGATCCGATACACCGGTTCGCCCAGGCGATCGAACACCCACACCGTGCCCAGACGCACGTGCGCTATCGCGAGGCGCCCCTGTTCGTCCAAGGCAAGCCCGTCGGGACCCCCGGCTCCCGAGAGTTGGATGAACAGGCCGACCTTGCCGATGCTGCCATTGCCGAGGAAAGGCACCTGCCAGATGCAGTTGCCGCGCGTGGCGGCGACGTAGAGCGCGGTCTCGTCCCGATTCATCACCAGGCCGTTCGGGCTGGGGACGTTGTCGAGGAGGCAAGTCACCTCGCCGTTGGGACGAACGCGGAATACGCGCCCGGTAGGATCGTGCAGGCCGGTCAGTCCCTGATCGGTGAAATAGAGGTCGCCGTTGGCCCCGAAGAACAGATCGTTCACGCCCTTGAAGCGCTCGACGTTGACGCGCACGAGGTACGGCGTGACTTTCCCGTTCACCGGATCCAGCAGCATGATCCCGTTCTTGTAGTCGGCGATGAAGATGCGCCCGTCGCGATGAAACTTGAGCCCGTTGGGCCAGCCGTCGTATTCGGCGATCAGACGAAACGCCCCGTCGCGCGTCACCTTGAAGATGCGTCCGTTCTGGATGTCCACGCACCAGAGTGTGCCCTCGCGGTCGAAGGACGGGCCTTCCAGGAGGGAGCCGGCCGGCGTTCCGAGCGGCTGTCCGGCCACCCACTCGTTGGTGTGGTCGGCGTTCTTCAGCTAGTCGGGCAGACGCGCGAAGACGCTCGTCTCGATGATCTTGGGTGCAGCGAACAGCATGGATACCCGAGTCTCCTCTCCTAAAGTGTTCTGCATTGCGGAAATCCCTGGCGACGCCAGCGCGCTGCGCCTCGCCAAACCACCCGCATTCTAGCGCTTCCTCAACTCCCGCAGGCCAATCCCACACCCCGCCTTGAGCCCTCCCGCGAGACCTGATACGGTTGGATTTCCGCTTCCGTTACTACTTCGACAACCACTGCCTGGACTTTCAGAAGGTCGTGGAATCCTTCCAATTGACCGCGGCGTCCAGCGCCGCCAAGAACTAGCCCCGCGAGAGGCATCCAGGGAGAGGCCGGCTAGCCGGCTATGATGGTGCATTATCGGTATGCTGGGCGGCCTGGATCCCTTCAACCCAGCGCTCGTCGACGATTTCGCGAGCGCGTCAACGGAGGATCGTTTCCATGGACGCAAACTTCTTCTATTCTGGAGTGTGGCTCGTTGTGGGTGTCGCCACCCTGCTTCTATTGTACTTTTCTGGAATTGTCCGATACATCCCCAACACCCGCGTCGGCGTAGTGGAGAAGCTGTGGAGCCTGGGCGGCTCGGTCCGGAGCGGGTTCATCGCACTCAACGCAGACGGGATATCAGCCTGAAGTGTTGCGGGGCGGCTTCCACTTCTTCCTCCCGTTTCAGTACCGCGTCCATCCCGTCCCGCTCGTCACCGTGCCACAGGGCAAGATCGCGTACGTGTTCGCGCGTGACGGAATATCGCTTCCGCCTGCCCAGACGCTGGCTGCGAATGCTCAGGCGGACAGCTTCGAGGACGTACGAACGTTCCTCGGTCGCGGCGGACAGAAGGGCCCGCAGCGCAAGCTGCTGCGCGAGGGGACTCATGTCCTGAACCTCGCCCAGTTCGCCATTCTCACCGACGAGGGCACGTTCACCATCAACCTGGACCGGAGCGAGGTCCAGCTGTTTCAGCGGATGGTCGCTCTGATCTCCGAGCGAAGGGGGTTCGAGCCGGTCGTCATCAAAGACGCGGACGACAAGGTTGGCGTGGTAACGGTGCACGACGGTCCAGCCCTCACGTCAGGCGAGATCATTGCGCCGAGCGTGGGACTCGATCCTGCCAACCTGGAGACCTTCCACAACAACTATCAGGATTCCGAGAAGTTCCTGGTTGCGGGCGGCTTTCGTGGCCGGCAACACCAGGTGCTGGTCGATGGCACCTACTTCATCAACCGGTTGTTCGCCACCATCGAGCTCATAGACAAGACCATCGTGCCGGTGGGCTCCGTGGGGGTCGTGGTGTCGTACACCGGCAAGGCCGGCAAGGACCTCTCGGGAGAAGGATACCGCCACGGTGAATTGGTCGATCGCGGATACCGTGGGGTGTGGAGCGAGCCGCTGCTGCCGGGCAAGTACGCCTTCAATACCTACGCCGGACAGGTGCTGCTGGTGCCGACCACCAACTTCATCCTCAAGTGGTCCAAGGAGATTACGCGCGAGCACAAGTTCGACGAGAACCTGACCGAGGTTTCGCTCATTACCAAGGACGCTTTCGAGCCGACGCTCCCACTGTCCGTGGTGGTCCATATCGATTACCAGAAGGCGCCGCTCGTGATCCAGCGCTTTGGCGACATCAAGCGGCTGGTCGAGCAGACCCTCGACCCGATGGTGTCGGCCTACTTCAAGAACATCGGACAGACCAAGACGCTGATCGAACTGTTGCAGCAGCGAAGCGAGATCCAGCAGCACTCCTCCGAGGATATGAAAACCAAGTTTTCGTTCTACAACCTGGAGCTGCAAGAGGTGCTCATCGGCACGCCGCGGGCGGGGGACACCAGGGACAGCCAGATCGAGCAGATCCTGACACAGTTGCGCGAGCGGCAGGTGGCAACCGAGCAGGTCAGCACCTATCAGTTGAAGGAAAAGGCGGCCACCCAGGAGCGCACGCTGCGCGAAGCAGAGGCGAAGGCGGAGCAGCAGAAGCAGATCACCGCGAGCCAGTTGTCGATCGAGATCCGAAACAACGAAGGCCGCGCCGAGCTGGCCATCGCCCAGCAGCGCGCCGAGACCACCAAGGTGACGGCGGGCGCGCGTGCCGAGCAGTTGCGGTTGGAGGGCGAGGGCGAGGCGAGTCGCGTCGAGCAGGGCGGGCTTGCCAACGCCCGTGCCACGGAAGAGCAGGTGAAAGCGTACGGCGGCGCCCAGTGCAGGCTTACGGAGCAGGTGCTGGCGCGCTTCGCCGAGGCCGTGGAGAAAGGCCACCTCGCCATCGTGCCACAAGTACTGGTGCAGGGCGGGTCCGGCGGCGAGGGCAAGGGCAGCAACATGCTGGAAGGGAACGTGATGGGCGCGCTGCTGACTATGCTGCTGGCCAATCAGGCCGGCGTCCCGCCGGTGGCGAGGAAGGATTAGGGATCCACC
>JBGPMS010000124.1:0-13526 GCA_041487115.1 Gammaproteobacteria bacterium | reverse complement strand
GCTGAGGGTGTGTGGGTGGGGGAAATCTCAGGCAGTCTGTCCATCACGACGATGGCAGAAAGGAGGGGTAGCCCCTCCACCCCGGCGCCTCTTAGTGTCTCTCCTAACAGGCACCTTTCAAAGCATACGAGGAGGGGTGCCTGCGCAGCAGGCGGGGTGGTGGGAGGCTAGCGCTTGACCCCCAGCTCTTGATACAGCCGCTCGACCAGCGAGCGCAACTCGGCCACCTCGTCGCGTAACTGCGCGAGGTTGGATTTGAGCGCGGCCACCTCCCCCGTCGTGACTCCATCCTGGTACTCCATCGACACGCCGCCTTCTGCGTCGGCCTCGACCGGACCGCTCAGCAGATGTGCCCAACGGTGCTCCCGCGACCCGGGCTGCTTCGAAAGCTTCACCACCAGCGCGCCGGCGGGGCGCGTAGCCATGTCTTCCAGAAAGGCTTCGACGGAGGAGATGTCGGCGAACTTGTACATCCGGTCGCTGCCGGTGCGCAGCTCGCCCGGGGTCTGCGGTCCGCGCAGCATCAGCGCCGCCATCAGCGCGGTCATCTGCTGGCCCAGGCTCAGTACCTTGGGCAGGTTGTGGGCGTAGCGCATCACCCGCCCGGAGGCGCCCGAGGTGTCGATCACCAGCGTCTGGCGCTTGAGCGCATCGAGCGCCATCTGCACCTCGCCCTCGCTGACGTTCATCACCGGATGCCGGTTCGTCTTCTGGTTGCAGCCGGCCACCATTGCATTGAGCGTAAGCGGGTAGTAGTCGGGCGTGGTGAGCTGCTTCTCCACCAGCACGCCGAGCACGCGAGCTTCCAATGGCGACAGCGTGGGCAGGGCGGAAGGGCTCATGGTTCGAGCTAGCGGTTCGACGTCAGGGAGCGTGATTCTAGCCCGCCTTTCCCACCGGCTGTGCCTGGGTGAGCCAGCCGGCAGTCGGAGAGGCGGGGAGAGGGGTGAGACATGCCAATCGACACCCCCGCGAGTGGCACGTGCATTGCGAAGATAGGGCGTGAGACCATTTCATTTGGTCAAAAAAATGTCAGAGCTTGGCCGATCCCTGGGGAGAAGTCTTTGATGTGTCGACACAAAATTCGTAGCCACCGATGCATGCGCGGAACGCTCGCGCGGGGCGGTGTTGGCGCTTTTTCGTCACTCCCGGAGGCTGCCTTCCGCCAAGTGCCCTCAACCCGCGCCGAGAACGGCGAACGGCACGGCGCTTGCGCCCGCTTCGCTGGCCCTCGCCTGCTCCCCTCGTGACTATGAAGCGCCTGCTTGGCGATCTGCCCCTCACCACCAAACTGCTGCTTGCCAGCTTCCTGACCTTGGCCGGCGTGATCATGCTGACCTCGGTCCTGGTGGTCAGCGATCACCAGCAGGAATCCAAGGTTCGCCTGCTGACCGAGACTGCCGGGCGCGTCGAGTTGACGGCCTACAACGCCGCGCCCGCATTGGCCACCGGCGATCGTTTCGCAGCCAATCGTGTGCTGGCTTCGTTGAAGCTCACCGAATCGGTGCTGTCAGCCCGATTGCTCGACAATCACGGATCCCTGTTCGCCTATTACATGAGCCCCCGCGCGCATGGGGTGGTTCCGTCGCCGCAGCCCGCGCTCGACGGCGGCCAGCGTTGGAATCCCGATTTCCTGGAAACTTACCGGCCGGTGCTCGCCGAGGGCAAGATCATCGGTGTACTGGCCGTCGCCACCGACCTCACCCCGTTTCGATACGAGCTCGCCGGCTTCGGGATCAAAGCGCTGCTGATCGGGGCCCTCGCATTGCTGGTCGCCTACGTGGTGACCGCCCGCATGCAACGCATCATCGTCGCGCCGATCGGCACTCTGTCCAGCCTCATGAGCCGCGTGCTGCTGGAAAAGCGCTACGACCTCCGGGCGACGGTAGCGCAGCGAGACGAGATCGGCGCGCTGGCCGCGGGCATCAACAACGTGCTGGAGCGAATCTCCGAACGCGAGGCCACCCTGAACCGGGAACTGGCCGACCGCACGCAGGCGCAGCGCCGGTTCGACGAGCTGGCCCACTACGACCCGGTCACCAAGCTGCCCAACCGCCAGTTCTTCGCGCGCCAGATCGAGCGCGTGCTGCTGGGCGCGGCCCAGACGGGCAGCGCCGGCGCGTTGATCATGATGGACCTGTCGAATTTCAAGCGGGTGAACGATACCCTCGGCCACGACGCCGGGGACAGCCTGTTGCTGCAGCTCGCCAATCGGCTTACGGCGAGTCTGCGCGGGGGCGACCTGCTGTGCCGGCTCGGTGGCGACGAGTTCGCGCTGGTCCTGGAGCAGACCAGCGGCGAGAGCCAGATTGCAGCGGTGGCGGAGAAGGTCCTGTCCGTCGTGCTGCAGCCCATCGCGCTGGGTGAGCGTGAAGTGCGGGTGGGCGCCTCGATCGGCATCGCCGTGTTTCCGGTGGACGGCAAGGAGCCCCAGGTCCTGCTGCGGCACGCCGGGATCGCCATGCAACGAGCCAAGGAGGACGGGGACAACCGCTACACCTTCTTCGCGCCGGAAATGCTGGACCAGGTGCAGCAAGAGCTCAACGTCGTCGACGAGCTGCACCGGGCGGTGGAGCAAGGCGAGCTCGTGCTGCACTTCCAACCCCAGGTCCGCCTGGACGACGGCCGCGTGTGCGGGCTGGAGGCGCTGCTGCGCTGGCAGCATCCGAAGCATGGCCTGCTGATGCCCGGCGAGTTCATCCCCCTGGCCGAGGAGAACAGCGCATTGATCGGCGCCGTCGCCGACTGGACGCTCGGCGCCGCTTGCGCGCAAATCGCCGCGTGGCGCAGCGCCGGCCTGGATCCGGTGCGCATCTCCGTCAACTTCTCGGCCGCGCAATTGCGCGACACCCAGGTTGCGCACCGGTTGGGCGAGCTGCTGTTGCGCTATGACGTTCCGGGCAAGATGATCGAGCTGGAGATCACCGAGAACCAGTTGATGTCGGAGCCGCGGCACACAGAGACGATCGAAGAGCTGCACAAGCTCGGCGCCGGCATCGCGCTGGCGAACTTCGGCACCGGCTATTCGAACCTGGGCCATCTCAAGGACCTGCCCATCACGACGCTCAAGATCGACCGCGGCTTCGTGCACGGCGTGACGGATTCGGCCCGCTACGCTGCCATCACTCGGGCCATCGTAGATCTCGCCACCGACCTCGGATTCGAAACCGTAGCCGAAGGCGTGGAGAGCACCCGCCAGGTCGAGTTCCTCCGGGCGATGGGCTGCCGCGCGTATCAAGGCTTCTGTTTCTCGCCCGCGGTGCCGGCCAGTGAAGCCGCGCGCTTTCTCACTCCTTCCAACGTGATCGAACTGCGCCGCGCCCTCGCGGGCTAGCGGTCCGACCACCCGTTCGTCCGGGCAACACCGCCCGTTCGCCCTGAGCGTAGTGGCGTGAGCCACGGAGTCGAAGGGAATCCGCGCCGACAAGGCGCATCAAGAACCCCCGTTCGTCCTGAGAAAGAAACCCCGTTCGTCCTGAGCGTAGTGGCATCAGCCACGGAGTCGAAGGGCCCGATGCGGATTAGAATGGTCGTTGAGCCTCTGCTGATAGCGTGCCGGTACGGGCGCCGTCCGACAAGAGGGCTCGACAACCACCTCCTCGAAGGGAGAACCCGCATGTCGTCCATTCCGAACTCCGCCACCTCGGGCCAGAAAACCGTTCTCGGCGCCTGTCCCCACGATTGCCCCGACACCTGCTCCATGCTCGTCACGGTCGAGAACGACCGCGTGGTGAAGGTGCGCGGGAATCCGGATCATCCGTTCACCGACGGGCGCCTGTGCGTGAAGGTCAACCACTACGAGGAGCGCATCCATCACGCGGAGCGTATCCTCTATCCCCTCAAGCGCAGCGGGCCGAAGGGATCGGGCCAGTTCACGCGCATCACCTGGGGCGCGGCGATGCAAGAGATTGCCTCGCGCTGGAAGCAGATCATCGAGCAGAGCGGCCCCACCGCCATCCTGCCCTACAGCTATCTGGGGACCGAGGGCATCCTCAACGGCATGAACGTGGGCGACCCGTTCTTCAACAAGCTCGGGGCGACCATTACCGAGCGCACGTTCTGCGACTCCGGCGCCTGTACCGGTTACATGATGACCGTCGGCCCCACGCCCGGCACCGACCCTGAGAGCTTCGTCCACTCCCGCTACATCGTCCTGTGGGCGTGCAACACCATCAGCACCAATCTGCACCACTGGCCTTTCATCGCCGAGGCGCAGAAGCGCGGTGCCAAGATCGTGGTCATCGACCCGGTCAAAACGCGCACCGCGCGGCAGGCCGACTGGCACATTCCGATCAAGCCCGGCACCGACGGGGCGCTGGCGCTGGCGATGATCAACGTCGTCATCGCCGAAGGCCTGGTCGACCAGGACTACGTGGCGAAGTACACGGTCGGCTACGACGAGCTGGCCGAGCGCGCGCAGGCGTATACCCCGGAGAAGATGGCGGCCATCACGGGCATCGCAGCCGACGACATCCGCAAGCTGGCGCGGGAGTATGCGACCACCCGGCCTTCAGTGATCCGCATCGGCGTGGCGGTGGAGCGCCACTCGGGAGGTGGCCAGACAGTCCGGGCGCTCACCTGCCTTCCCGCACTGGTGGGAGCCTGGCGCGACGTGGGCGGGGGCATCCTGCAGCTTCCCATCTGGGCCTTCCCGGTGAAGTGGGATGCGCTGATGCGGCCGGACTGGATCAAGCCCGGCACCCGCGTGCTCAACCAGTGGAAGCTGGGCGCTGCGCTCGCCGGCGAATTGCAGCTCGATCCCCCGATCAAATCGCTGTTCGTCTACAACGCCAACCCGATGGTGGTGGCCCCCGAGCAGGAGAAGATCGTCAAGGGGCTGGCGCGCGAAGACCTGTTCACGGTGGTGAGCGAGCATTTCATCACCGACACCGCCAGCTATGCCGACATCGTGCTGCCCGCCACCACGCAGATGGAACAGCACGAGATCATGTTCTCCTGGGGGCACTTCTATCTCTCGCTCAACCAGCAGGCGATCTCGCCGCGCGGGGAGGCGGTGCCCAACACCGAGCTGTTCCGGCGGCTGGCCGCGGCGATGGGCTTCGACGATCCGCACTTCAAGCGCAGCGACGAGCAGATGGCGGTGGAGTCGCTCGACTGGTCGAGCCCCGCGCTGGCCGGCATCACCATGGAGGAGCTCCAGCGCAAGGGCTACGCACGGCTGAAGGTCGGCACGCCCGACACTTATGCGCCGCACGCTCAAGGCAACTTCCCGACGCCTTCGGGCAAGGTCGAGCTGAAGGCCTCGATGGCGGCCGGCGGCAACTTCGTGTTGCCGCTGTTCCGCCAGGGCTCGAACGAATTCCAGGATGGTAGCCCGGTGGATCCGTTGCCGGCGTTCATTCCCCCTCAGGAGTCGGCCGACGCCAACGCGGCGCTGGCCGCGAAGTATCCGCTGAATATTCTGACGCCCAAGAACCACGCCTTCCTCAACTCAGGCTACGCCAACATCGCGCGCCAGCTGGGCCATGCCGGCGAGCAGTACGTGATGATCCATCCGACCGACGCCCGGGCCCGCGGCATCGCGGAAGGCGAGCGGGTGGAAGTGTTCAACGATCGTGGCCGCTTCCAGGCCGATGCGCAGGTGAGCGACGAGGTGCGGCCGGGCGTGATCGTGTCCCCGCTCGGCTATTGGGCGTCGGTCAGCCCTGGGGGGCGATCGGTCAACGTGGTGAACACATCGAGATACGCCGACATGGGCCGCGCGCCGACGTTCTCCGACACGCTGGTGCAAGTGCGGCGGATCGAGGCATAGCGCCGATGCGGCGCGGAGAAGTGCGTGGCGAACAGTCGTTGGCAGCAGCGCGGTCGAGTCGATCGAGCCTGGGTCGACTGATCATCGCGGCTGCGCTGTGGGCTTCGGGCGCGGCAGGTGCCCTCGCGGCCGGCGCAGCGGGGCCGGACCACGTCTCGATCACCTGGATGTCGGTGACGAACATCTACTACGAGCTGGGCCCGCTCCACATCCTCACGGACGGCTACATCACGCGTATCCCGAAGGAGGAGTTCTACGGCGGCGGAGGCGGGTACGCTTTCACCCATCATTCGCACGCCCCGGACGTGGCGGCGGTCACACGCGTGCTGGAAGCCTTGGGCGGACCGAAGTCGATCAACCTCCTGTTGACCGGCCACAGCCATTGGGATCACTCCTTTGACACCGCCACCTGGTCGAAGCTCACCGGTGCGCCCGTGCTCGGCTCCAGAACGACTTGCCTCGAGGCCGCTGCGCAGAATCTTCCAGCGGACCGCTGCCAGCCGGTGTACGGAGGAGAGCGTATCGAAACGGCGGAAGGGATCAGCCTGCGCGTGGTGCGCTGGAACCACAGCGGCGATTCGGCCAAGAACCCCGAGCAGCACAACCCGGTGGAGTTGTGCGACGTTCCCCGCCTGGATGCGCAAACTGGGGGCTTGCGCGCCGGGGTGGCGGAAGATTTCCCCAACGGCGGAGGCAACCGGGCGTTCCTGTTCGTTATCGACGGGCCGCGCGGCCGCTACAGTTGGTTCTACCAGAACTCGGCCAGCGCCATCGACCTGGGCGTTTCGATCATTCTCGACGGCCGTGACTACGGCGCACCGATCGACAATCTCAAGGCCGCCATGCGCGAAGCCGGTCTAGACCGTGTGGATCTGTGGATCGGCACCGGCGGAGTCGCGGTGGCAAGGTTGGTCGCCCCGGCGCTCAAACCCAAGGCCTACTTGCCGGTGCATTGGGACGATTTCTTCGCTCCGTTCGAGCGCGGCGTCACCGCGCCCTACTCGGACCCGGAACTGGAGGCGTTCCTAGCCGAGTCGCACATCCAGCTCGTAAAGCCAGGACAGTACATGGACAAGTGGCGCCTCGACGTCGATGGCATCGCACCGGAACCGAACGAGGCCGTCAAGCGTGCTCTGGGGTTTCCCGAAGGCGCCGCGGCGCCGTAAGACTAAAGATTGCGAGATCGCCTGCCATGCCCATCGCCCGTGTCAACGGCATCAAGCTGTATTACGAAGAGGCGGGCACCGGCTCGCCGCTCATTTGGGTCCATGGCTTCAGCTGCGGCATCCGCAGCTGGGATCCGCAAGTTCAGCGGCTGTCCAGCTCGTGCCGGGTGATCACGTATGATGTGCGCGGCTTCGGCCTGTCGGAAGCGCCCGAGAGTGCGGCCGCGTACTCGCAGGCCATCTCCGTGGCCGATCTCGCGGCGCTGATCGAGCATCTGGGAATCGAGCGCGCGGTGGTCGGCGGCCTGTCGATGGGCGGCAATATCGCGCTGAACTTCGCGATTGCGCAGCCGCAGCGCGTGTCTGCGCTGATCATCGCCGACACCGGCGCCGGATCGGACAACACCGAAGAGTGGATCGCGGGCGCACACCGTTACGCGGAGGCATGCGATCGCGGCGGCGTGGAAGCGTTCGCCGATCTGGCATGCGCCAATCCGCTCTTCGCACGCTACATCGAGCAGGGTCCGGACCGCGAGCGCTTCATCCGCTCGTGTCTGATGACGCATCGCGCGCGCGGCATCGCCCATACCGCGCGTGAGGTGCTGTCCAAGCGTCCGACCGTCTATTCGCTGGAGCGACAGCTGCGAGCGCTGCGCATCCCGACGCTGCTGATTGTGGGAGAGCACGACGCGCCGTGCGTGAAGGTGCACGAGTTCATGGCCGGCACGATCCCCGGTGCACGCAGCGTGGTGCTGCCGGGCGTTGGACATCTCAGCAATCTCGAGGCGCCTGAAGTGTTCAACGCGCACGTGCGGCAGTTTCTCGACGCAGCAGCGCAATCCGATTGAGTATCGCGTTGTCCCCTCGCGGGGCCAACGCAGCGGCGCGCCTCGCGGGGCTTCTCTACCGACTCAACGATCTTCGCGTATCGCTTCGACGGAGATCGTGATCCGCACCTCGTCGCTCACCATGGTCGGATACTTGGAGATGCTGAAGTCCGATCGCTAGTTCGATCAGCGCCTCGGCTGGTAGCCCAGCGCACCCTCCTGCGTCTCACTGCCGAGCCCCTCTACCAGGCTCGCCGAATCCGCTTTGCCGCGCTCGCGCAATCCGCGGCCGCTTGACCCACCTGTCATCGCGCTCCAAGCCCCGCAGGCTGCCCCGAGGCGCCTTCGCGACCGCTTCCTCGGCTCCCGCAGGCCAACCCCGCAGCTGCCTTGAGTCCTCCCGCGACGCGTGATACGGTTCGTCATCAACAGGGTAATCACCGGCACCGCATCGAATGGCATTACCGGCACCATCCCAGCCCTCTTTCTCGATGCGGCAAGAGACCAGCTGTACGTCTCCAACGAGAATTCGATCTTCGTAGTCAACAACGCCAGCATGGCAAACGGGGCCAGTCAACTTCAATCGCCTAATAGCGATGTTGCCGACGCTGGGCGGCAATTTCAATTCCCCGTCTCTGGATTCGACACGCGACATTCTCTATGTCGGCGACGCGCCGAAAGGTGTCAGGGTCTATGACAACGCCACTACGGCAAACCAGCCTGGTGGTGTGCCACCCAGCCGGACGATCTCCGGAAATTTCGGAGAGAGCTTTTCCATCCGTGATATCGCGGTCGACCCGATAAAGGATATCCTTTATGTGGCGGTGACAACCCTGTCGTCCATGTCGATATTTGTTTTCGAAAGTGCGAGCACTGCAAGCATCCTGCCGCCAAATCGGACCATCTCTGTCACGCCGAGCACCTTTGGCACCATGGGATTGTTTCTCGATGCCGCACATGACCGGTTGTATTTTGCGGATTCGGACAGTAATGTTTTCATACTGGAGAACGCGAGTACCAAATTGGACCGCTGGTGCCTGACAGGACATTAATACTACCTTCGGTCGTTTCCCGACTGGCTGTCGATGTCGTGAACGACAGGCTGTACGGAGCCGCTTCAACCGCGTGGGTTGGACCCACTTCTTAACCAAGACGCTCGCGCGCGTGCGCACCGAGATGAGTCTTCACGTCCTTGCCTATAACCTTAAGCGCGTGATGAGCATCCTGGGTATAGGCGAGATGATCCGAGCGATGACAGCTTGAGCCGCGCAGGCTCGTCTTTCGCTCGATAAGCTAGAGTTCTCGGCCTCATGCGCGACCGAAACTGATCAACCGCGCCTACGGGCCACTGGACGGCGCAGCAGGTCCGCGTGAGCCCTCAGAGTCCCGCTCCTCTATCGTCGTTCGACTCAGAATGTTTGCGGGTGTTTTTACACAACCTCGGCCAAAAGCAGCAAATCTTGCTGAGCATGGCCTCCTTGCGGCCCTTGAAGGTTCTGAGCTAACCGCGAATCGCCCTTTAGTGAATCGAAGTTCATCGCGATGGCCTGCTTTGCGCTAAATCAAACCGCGTCGACGGACTCACGAATAGCATAAGTGTCGACCGCCTCCGCGTAAGAGATCGAAAGTCTGGGGCGGCAGGGGCGTGAGTGCCCGGCGTTTGCGGGAACGGCACGAGGTCTAAACTTGTCATTGACGATTGAGAGAATCTATGCAAACCACGAAGATGCTCGCTTGCCTGGGAGCTTTGGCCGCCTGCCTTGGCCTGCCAAACGTCGGTAGGGCCGCCGACAACTGTTCGGGGGTATCGGTGCAGGTCGGAATGCACATTGGAAACGCGATCGTGAGCTTGAACGACGACCACAGTGCGCCCGACCACATGGCTGTGGGCGTTTGTGACGCAACAACTCTCCGCTGCACCTACAAAGACAAAGACGGGGATACTTGGACCGATGACGTCTCCGTTGCAGGCACGTGGAAGACCGTCGGCGGCACCGGCAAGTATGCGAACGCGAAGTCCTCTGGTTGGAGCAAGACGATACGGATGGAGGTCGGGCCAGAAGGTACGATCTATATTGGCGTCTGGGGAGGCGAGTGCAATATGTAGAAGGCTGCATGGCTACAGGGGGGGGCTGCCGGTTGAATGTTGACGAAGCGCTTAGAACAGTCTGTGCAATGGAACGGCGTCCGGCCGCTATACGGAACATCGAACGACCGGTGGGGGTCGAGGGTTGCCCTCGGCCACAAGCGGCCCCTCAAGGAGAATTGAGTTCATCGCAACGATTCGGTTTGCGCTACATCAAAGCGGTTTGATGCGCTCAGGAACATGGTGATCCACAGACGCATACCGTGCCTCTACGTGCGCACTCGGAGGGTAAGCGGCTATCGAGTAGACGAAGAACGCGCTCGGCCTCCCTGCCGCGTGGGTGCCAGTTGCGCCAATCATCGTTGGCCATCCGAAGGCCGCGCCGGCGCCCGTCCCCCGCAAGGAACCAGAGATCCGCTGGGTTGGCTGACCGCCACCTTGACGTGTGTCAGCGACCGACACATTGGACCGACAGGTCCTGGTGCGCATGCGCCAGGGCGACTCCGACCGCGACATTGCCCGCGCGCAGGTTTTATAAGGAATTTACAGCCCCGCACCCAATGAACAACCGACTGCGGGCAAGAGCCAGTCTTCGGACAAGATAGCGATTCAGATCGCCCTTGGCTATGGTGCCTGCGCATACTCAGGAGACCATTTCATGAATTATCGCTGCTTCGGACGGACCGGTTGGAACGTCAGCGAGATCGGATACGGCATGTGGGGTCTCGCCGGCTGGACCGGCTCTGACGACAAGGAAACGCTCGCGTCTCTTCGTCGCGCGGTAGAACTCGGTTGCAACTTTTTCGACACCGCCTGGGCTTATGGTGACGGAAAGAGCGAGCAGATTCTCGCCAAGGTTCTCGCGCAGTACAAGAATAGTTCGTCAGCTGGCGGGCCCGACAAACATCTCTACGTCGCCACAAAAATTCCCCCGAAAAATCGCAAATGGCCCAGTCGGCGCGATTTCATGCTCGATGATTGCTATCCCCCGGATTATGTCGAGGAGTACATCGAAAAAAGCCTCGAGAATCTCGGCGTTGACGCCATCGACGTCATGCTATTCCACACCTGGGAAGATCGCTGGCTGAACGACGAACGCCTGCCCCGCTCCATCGAAAACATGAAGAAAAGCGGCAAAGTCCGTTTTTTTGGCCCCAGCGTGAATCGCTGGGAACCCTATAATGGCATTCGCGCCATTCTCGAGGGCCATGCCGAAGCCGTCGAGGTGATCTACAACATCTTTGATCAGAATCCCGAAGACGCGCTCTTCCCCATCTGCCGGATGAAAGGCGCCGCGGTGATTGCCCGTGTACCATTCGATGAAGGCACGCTGACCGGCACACTCACCCTCGACTCCAAATGGCCGGCGGGCGACTGGCGCAACACCTACTTCGTCCCGGAGAATCTGAAATCCAGCGTCGCCCACGCCGAAGCGCTTCGGCCGCTTATCCCGGCAAGCTCAGCTATGGCGGAGATCGCTCTTCGCTTCATTCTCGCGAACCCCGACGTGAGCAGCATCATTCCCGGCATGCGAAAAATCAAGAACGTCGAAGCGAACTGCGCCGCGAGCGCTGCCGGGCCGGTCCCTGCCGATCTCCACAAAAAGCTTCGCGCGCACCGCTGGGACCGCAACCCTACGACCTGGTCTCAGTAAGAGGTTAAGAAGGCCCTGAACTCCTCCGGACAATGCGCTTGCGTCAGGAAGGCGTTGGGGATAAATCCCGCTTTCTCCTGCACTTCGAGAATTCGCGCCCGGATATCCTCGGGCAAGTCTTCGAGTTTCGGCACGGGATGGCGGCTGATCGAAGGCGTGGTCATGGGAATGTGTCTACCAGCGAGAAACGGACCAATCCACGACGAAGCCGGCGCGTGATTGCGCATGATCGGCGGAGATCGGCCAAAAGGAGACGGTCAAGTATTTCCTCCATAGCGGCAGCCGGCGAGGAATCCCTATCGCGGGGTATGCAGAACCTCGCCCTCCGGTATGCCCGCCACGTCAACACCGCCCGCAAGCGGGTGGGCCACCTCTCCGAGGGCCGCTACAAGGCCTTTGTGGTGGACCAGGGCCGCTACGGGCTGGAAACGGATACGAAAAAAAATGCAACCATACACATGTCGCGGGAGGCCTCAACGTGGGGTATGAGATGGGCGCGCGGGAGCCTGGGAAGCGCTGGCGAGCATGCTTGGAGGCCGCCACGGTGTCCCCGAGCCATTGCAAAGCGGCTCGGGATGACCGAGGTGAAAAGGGGCAGGCTACCAACTCAGGTGCTGGTCGACGTGGAAATTCGCGCTTTACTGGGCATCAGTATCTGCAGCGGCTTTCATGTCGATCAGCGCCGACGCTTTGGCGCCGCACGGGAGCATGTAAGGTCGAGGGAATGTTGAGATGCCCGATAGCAGACGTCCGAGAGTGCCGCTTTGGGTCGATCTGCGACAAGCACAATCAGCCATAGAGGGCCATTGAAGCGTGGTTCCAATTTTCCACATAGTGCCTTGCAACTGACTGCCTCAGTCGTTCTTCGGTTCGTCCGTTTATCGATCCAAAAGTGCGCCGACGCAACGGAATAGATGATGCGTGGTACGACTCGTCCGCGGTGAGAGCGGATATAGAACGAGCAATCGCTTACCAACCATCAATTGGGCGGACGAGGGAGTGATGGGGCCACTACTGACTTTAAAAGTACTTGAACAATTGCGCGCTGCTGCGTGCGCCGGTGCGGCCACGGCTGAATGCTCGCTGGATCTGCAACGTTCGACAACGATGGTTGACGTGGGTGTTGCAGGGTGGATCTGGAAAGGCCAGCGATTCCCCTATCCGGACTCTTGTAAGGACAGAACCATTTACCATTGGGATGGCGAAACCTTTCAGCCCGCGGCGCGTTACACAACGTCACTGATCAAGCTGGTGCCGACCGATTGGGGCCCGCCGACGTTCGAAATCGATGGTATCAAGATGTTGCCCACCGCGCGGATCTCGCCCTACGCCGATGCCGAGCGCAAAGTGAGCTTGATTCGACCCCTTGGCAAGGTGATATTGGATACCTGCGGCGGCCTAGGCTACTTCGCTGCGTGGTGTTTGCAGGGGCAGGCCAGGCAGGTACTTTCCTACGAAAAGAATCCCGGGGTCATTTGGCTGCGCAGCCTAAATCCGTGGTCACCCAAGATTGGCAGCGGATTGACATTGACCCAGGGAGACATTGCCGAGCAGATCGCCACGCTGCCCAGCCAGTCGGTCGATGCGATATTGCACGATCCGCCTCGTTTCGGGATCGCCGGAGAACTTTACTCGCGGGTCTTTTATGAGCAACTGGCCCGCGTGCTCAAGCGCAAGGGCAAGTTGTTTCATTACACGGGCACGCCGAACAAACTGACCAGCCAACGCGACGTGCCTAACGAAGTGGCTAATCGATTGCGGCACGCCGGGTTTGCCGCGCAGCTGAATGGTGATGGGGTGTTGGCGGTGAGGACGTGAAGTAATGGAGATTTGATTCAGGTCTTGTAACCCAGTGATCAAGGCGGGCAAACGATGAAGGTTGTGCGCTTGTATACCGGAGCCGACAACAAATCCCATTTCGAGGACTTGCAGATTCCGCTGAAAGACGGCGGGAAAGTCGGCTTCGTGTCCGAACTGACCAAAGCCACTGGTGTGGTGTTTCGCGAGACCACCGGGGACT
>JBGPMS010000123.1:0-13678 GCA_041487115.1 Gammaproteobacteria bacterium | reverse complement strand
TGCCGAGGCAGACCCCGATCGATCGGCCTCGAACGCGCTATCCCCGCCGGATCATGCCCGGACGTCGGGAACCAGTTGCCGTTCGAGTACCGCGATGTGGTCTTTCAGCAGGAGCTTGCGCCGTTTCAGGCGCGTGAGTTGAAGCTCGTCCTGGACGGGATCCTCTGAGAGGCGGGCGATCACTTCATCGAGATCCCGGTGCTCGATCCTCAGCACCGCGACCCGTTCCCTGATCGCCACGACCTCATCCTCGGTCAGGTCTGTCTCCATGAGCAACCTCCGGCGGAATTCGGGGTAGAGGGACACCCCGTTGCGGGTATGATACTGCAAACCAGTCCTGGGGTGACAACCCCCCGAGCTGCGCTCCTTTCCGGGTCCGCGCGATTGGCACCCAGGGCTTTCCCGTGCCTCCACCGGCGCGGCGCAAGAGCGAACCTGATCACGCGCGGTTCGTGCGTTATGATCGTGGCGGATTGCCCGTATGATGCGGTAGTCTGCCGCGCGCTGGTCTTTCCACACGAACATGACCGCTCCCGCCGTCTACTCAGGCATCTACCCGATGATGTACGCATTTTTCTCGCGTACCGGTTCGCTCGACCGTGAAGCGATGCGGCGACAGGTGCGGGCCTGCCTGCACGGCGGCGCGCATGGCATAGCCGTGCTGGGCCTCGCTACCGAGGTCCACAAGCTTGCCTCGCGCGAGAGGCGCCAGCTGGTGGAGTGGGTGATCGAGGACGTCGCCGGCGCGGTACCCGTGGCGGTGACCGCCGCGGAGCCCACCATCGAGGCGCAATCCGAGTTCGCCAATTGGGCCAAGGGCGGGGGCGCGAGCTGGGTGATCCTGCAGCCGCCGCCGGAGCGTGGAATGCCTGAAGATTGGTATGCGGATTTCTTCGCTCGCGTGATGGAGCGCGTGCAATTGCCGTGCGCCATACAGAACGCACCCGAGTACATCGGCGTGGGGCTCGCGCCCGAGTCGATCAAGCTGCTCAGGTCCCGCTGCGGCAACTTCACGCTGCTGAAGGGCGAGGGTCCGGTGCTCGCCATCCGGCGCGTGATAGAAGCGGTGGGGGACAGCCTGGCCGTATTCAACGGCCGTGGCGGGCTCGAGCTGCCGGACAACCTGCGCGCCGGCTGCGCGGGCATGATTCCGGCCACCGACACCTTCGACTATCAGGTGAAGATCTTCGAACGGATGAAGCGCGGCGCGGAGCAGGACGAGCGCGCGGCGGAGGAAATCTACCAGAAGATCCTGCCGGCGATCGTGTTCACGCTGCAGTCCCTGGACACTCTGATCTGCTACGGCAAACGGGTGGCGGCGCTGCGCTTGGGCCTGCCCGAGGTGCACGATCGCGCGCCGGGGCTGCAGCCGACCGATTTCGGCGTGAGTTGCGCCGCCCGCTATGCCGAGATGCTGGGCCGGCTGGCCTGACGCGGGGGCTGCGTTTCAGACCGTCCGGTCCGCGACGGGTCGGTTCCGTGCTGAGCCGCATCGGGCTGCGCTGGCGGGTGCAGCCGCTCCGCGGAGTGGAACTGACGGCCCAGCCAAATGTGCCACACCAGCAGCAGAGGCGTTCCCAGCCCCAGCAGCCAATGGAAAGCGCTGATCCACGGCCGCGCGTCCTCTCCCCCGTAGTAGTAGAGCGCATAGCCGGACGCGATCAGCAACAGCGCGACCGTGCTGATCACACAGCCGGCAAGAAGATTCCTCCGCTGGTGCCAGCCGCGCCGCACGTGGATCGGCAGCAGCGAGCCGAGCACCAGCAGGAACAGCATCGCGCAAGCCCCGTGCAGGCGGAGCCACCACACTTCCAGCGGATGTCCAACCTCGCCGAACTGGCCATGCAGGCGCAGGAAATAGTGGAACAGCAGCCAGAGCGCGCCGGTGGCGAACAGCGCCGCACCGCTCCAGTAAATCCATTTCCGATGCCTGGTGGAGAGCCTCATCGCGTCCCTCGAGCGGCGCATTTCAGCGCGGCCGCGGGAGCCGAAGCGCGCAGGACAAACCCGCGCCCTCCGAGCCGCCGGACCAGGCCCTGCGCGCGTGGGCCCTCTAGCAGGACCAGCTTGGTCAAGGCGTCCGCCAGCATGCAAGTCGGCGCCGCGACCGAGGCGCTGGAGGACGTGGTTGTCGGCTCGCGACGCAGCCCGTCGACGACCGGGCTGACGGTTCGTCCGCGCCGCACGCTCCGGGCGAAGTAACCGGCGGAGGTCGCCAGCGCGCCGCTGACGATGTCAGCGAAGGGAATCAACGCGCCGGGGCTTGCCGGGTCGCGCAGGTGGATACGCCATGGCACGGCGCCGAACACGCGCAGATCGCCTCCGGCGTTGACCAGGCCCGCGTCGACGGCACCGGTGCACAACCGGGCGATAGCCCGATCGACCGCGAAGCCCTTCGCGATTCCGCCCAGATCGATGTGCAGCGGCCGCCGGAAGCGCACGCGGTGTCCGGGCAACAGCTCGATGTCAGCCCAGCGGGCACGCGGATCCGCGCGCCTGCCGGCGATGCGGGGCAGATAACCCATCCGCACCAGCTCGCCCGCGATGGTGATGTCGAACAGTCCTCGGGTGGCAAACGAGATCTCCTGCGCGGACCGCAGCACCTCCCAGGTCCACGGATGCACGCGCACCGGGACGCGATGGGCGAGTCGATTGACGCGGCCCACGTCGCTGTGCCGGTCGTGAAAGCTCATCAACCGCTCGACGCGCGCCACGGCGGCGAAGCCCTGGTCGATCGCCTGCATCAGCGCTGCCTGGTCCTCGCCGCGAACGGTGATCTCAACCAGCGTGCCGAGCAGGGGCCGCGCCCGGCGCAACTCGATGGCGGGCCGTGTGCTCACTTCAGAGCCACGTCGTAGAAGGCGAGCAGGCGCTTGACGCCATCGGTGATGTGCCGGCACGAAAGCGTGGCGCCGCCGATGTTCTTGATATCGACGTCGATCTTGAGCGGGTCGCCGTCGCGTTTGCCCACGAACTGCCGGCGCCAATCGACATTGCGGATCTCGTAGCCGTAGCTCTCGCGGTAGTCCATGACCTCGATCTGGCGCACGCTGCCGTCGGCGTTCAGCCCCGCGGCATAGGTGATGAGCTCGTGCTTGCCGACGACTTCGTCGACGATGAAAACCCCCCCGGTCGATACCTGCCACACCCGCTGGTCGCGCAGACGCACGTTGACGCCGGTCCGCCGTTCGATCTCGTCCTTCTGCGCAGCGCTGATCTTGACCCATGTCGGGGTGAATACCGCGCCGGGGAAGATGGCCTGTTGCGCCTGCTCGACGGTCAGGTACTGGATCGCGTAGGCGCAGGCGGGCGCGGCGATCATCGCCGCCGGCACCAACAGCCATTTGCTCAGTACGTCCATGGGCTCGAGGACTGAAGGACGGTGCTTCGGATAGAGCGGCGCACGCTTTCTTCCTTACCTGGCGCTGACAAAGACACCGGTTCGATTCTAGTCCTTCCAGCGTCACGAACGCTAACGATAACGATTCGTGATACTAGCGGTTATCGCGATTCGCGGTCAATTTCCCGTGTGCTGGCATTCGCTCGGGCGGCCCGCCGGTGTGCCCACTGCCAGGACCGCCGCCGATCGCCAGGCTCGCGCCAGCGTGTGAAATTTGCGCGATGGCTCCGCTCTTGCTTTGAGTGGCTCCAACAAAAATTCATCAGCACGCGCCCGCGCGGTGGAGACCGGTGCGGCTGCAAGGCAATCAATTGACAATGCGTGAAACTACTTTCCGGCAAGAGACCGAAGCCAAGACAGTCAACGGCGCGATTGCGCTGCTCATCGTGAGCACGCTGCTCGCCTTCGGCGGCTCGTTCGTCTACGGGGTGCTGCCGCGTCTCGACTGGCCGCCGCTCGCCGGCGGGATCGGGCTCGTCGCCCTGGGTCTGTTCTGCGTCCGGGGGTTCTTCACCTTGCAGCCGAATCAGGCCATGGTGATGGTGTTCTTCGGCAGCTACGCCGGCACCGCGCGCAACAGCGGCTTCCACTGGGTAAACCCGTGCTATCTCAAGCGGCAGCTGTCCCTGCGTGCGCACAATCTCGCCACTCCGATTCTCAAGGTGAACGACGAGCGCGGCAATCCGATCGAGATCGGCGCCGTCGTCGTGTGGCGCGTGCGCGACACGGCGCGCGCGGCGTTCCAGGTCGAGGACTACGCGCAATACATCCGCATCCAGTGCGAATCCGCTCTGCGCGAGGTCGCCAGCCGCCACGCCTACGACAACAACGAGGAGATGCTGGTGCCGGCGCGCTACAAGACCCTGCGCGGCGACATCGACAACATCGCCGAGGTGCTGCGCCAGACCATCCAAAAGCACATCGACGTGGCCGGCATCGAGGTGGACGAAGCCAAGATCGCGCACCTCGCCTACGCCCCGGAGATCGTGCAGGCCATGCTGCGGCGTCAGCAGGCCGAGGCCGTCATCGCCGCGCGCCGCAAGCTGGTGGAAGGCGCAGTGAGCATGGTGGAGATGGCCTTGATCGACATCAGCGAGAAGGGCCTGGCGAGCTTCACCTCCGCCCAGAAAGTCGCTCTGGTCACGAACCTGATGACCGTCCTGGTAAGCGACACGCAGGCGCAGTCCGTTGTGCAGATGTCTATGGCCGCCGAATAGCGGCCGCGCATCAAAGCCGGCCCGACGGCCATGCTCCCGCGCGTTACATCATCGTCTTGTAACGCTTGTAGTAGGTCAGGACCTTGGGCACGTACTGGGTAGTTTCGCGGTAGGGCGGGATGCGATTGCCGTATCCCATCACGCTGCCCTCGCCTGCGTTGTACGCGGCCAACGCCAGGTTCACGTCGTTGCCGAACAGGGTGAGCAGGTCGCGCAAGTAGGCCGCGCCGCCATAGATGTTCTGCTCGGGGTCGAGCGGGTTGTCCACGCCGTAGCGACGCGCCGTATCGGGCATGAGCTGCATCAGGCCCCGCGCTCCTTTCGGGGAACGGGCCAGCGCGTTGTAGCCCGACTCCGCCGAGATCACGGCGTGAAGCAGCGCCGGCTCGAGTTGGTAGACGCGGGCCGCGGCCAGAATCTGGGAGTGGTACTTCTTGCGTGCCTCGGTCGGGTAGCTGCGCACGCCCCGCGCGGTCAGCACATTGGTGACCGCATCCGGATCCTTCCGGGTGGTCATGTAGAGCGTGAAGCGGGGGTCGTTCGGGATGTTGGTGAAATGAACGCTCCCGTTCTCGTCCACGTAGCGGTAGATGTCGGCGTGCGCGCCGGCCGGAATGACGGCTCCAGCCGCCAGCGCATAAGCCAGGAATCTCGACACCAGAGTCAACTCACGCTCCCTTTGAGCAATACCGGGGTGATAACGGCTTCCGGCCAGAGAGCTTGAGGCGCCCGCCGGTTGAATACTCTGCAACGCCGTGAAAAGCAAAGGGCGTGCCGGCAGAGCAACGCTCCTGGCGCGGGCGGTGAGGGGAAAGAGCGTGCGAGTGGTGGGCTCTCGAGCGGCGCGATGATCGTGCTACGTGTGTGCGGGACAAAGCTGTAACACTTCGCTCGACGAATCAGGTCCTGCGCCTCCCCGCGGGGACCAGCACGGTGGCGATCGCGGCCAATACCAGAGCCAGCGCCGCATACTCGCGCCAGTCCGGGCGCTCGCCCAGAACCAGGATGCTGCTGAAAACCCCCACGACCGGGATCGAGAGCGTCCCGAGCGATGACACCGTGGCCGAGGCGCGGCGGACGACCTCGAACCAGATCCAGTGGCACAGGATGAAAGCGACGATCATGTTATAGGCCAGTGCGACCGTGGCCTGCCAGCTCAGCGGCTGGAGTTTCCCGCCGTCGAACAGCAGCGCGCCTAGCACGATGGGTAGCCCGCCAAGCAGGAGTTGCCAGCCGGTGAAGGAGGTGGTGGGCAACGCGGTCGGGAAGCGTTTGATGAGCACGGTTCCCAAGGCCCAGGACATGGCCGCGGCGACCACCAGCAGCGCTCCGACCGGCGCCGCGCGCAGCACGGCCAGCTCGTTGCTCATGAGCAGCAGCATTCCTCCCATGCCGAGCGCCAGACCCAGGAGACGGCGCGATGTGAGAGGCTCCTTCAACACCGGCACCGAAAGCAGCGCGACCCATAGCGGCATGGTATAGGCCAGGATCGCCGAGCGCCCCGCCGGCAGCATGGTCAGGCCGTAGCTGATGAGGATGTTCCACCCGGTGACGTTGAACAGCGATGTGACGAACAGGCGCGGCCAATGCTCACGCGGCGGCAGCAGACGGTGGCCGTTCGCGCCGGCGATGAGAAGTATCCCTGTCGCGCCGGCTGCCACGCACAGACCGCGGAAAGTCCATACCGGGATCGCGGCCAGCGCCAGCTTCATCATCGGCCAGTTGAAGCCCCAGCCCAGCGTGAGCATGATCATCAGCACCCAGGTGGAACGCGGCAGAGTGTGGTGTTCAGCGCTCATGGGGGAGTACGGGTCGTGCCGGTGCGGGTCATCCGGCGGCGCGTAGTATACGCGGCGGATCGCCGGCACCGGCGCGCGATGGTTCAGGGTGGGCTGGAAGTTCCGGGGCACGGCGAGCCGATGCTAAACTGAGGCATGCAACGCGCAAATCCGCTGGTGCGGTTCTTGTTGTTCTGGGCCGTCAACACGCTCACGCTGTGGGTGGCGAGCCAGGTCTTCTCCTCCGTACGCTTCGAGGGCTTGCAGGCGCTGTTGGTGGCCGGCTTGTTGTTCGGGCTGGTGAACGCCACGCTCAAGCCGGTCCTCGTCATTCTCACCGCACCGATCACGGTGCTCACTGTCGGCCTGTTCCTGCTGGTGATCAACGCGCTGATGCTGATGCTGACCGCCTGGCTGGTCCCGGGATTCCACCTGACCGGAGGGTTCTGGCTCGCGGTGCTGGTCGCGTTGTTCGTATCGCTGTTGAGCTTCCTCGTCAACATGCTGTTCGGCCTCTCCCTCTCCCGCCCGCAGTAACGCGTGTCATGGGGCTCTCCGCCGGCCGGGAACGGCAGCCGTTCGGTGGCAATCCTGTCGCTCACGTCCTGCTGCCATTCGCGGCCGCGTATTTTCTCTCCTACCTCTATCGTAGCGTCAACGCCGTCATCGCTCCCGACCTGGCGCGCGACTTTGCGCTCTCGGCAGCGAGCCTGGGGCTGCTGACCAGCGCCTACTTTCTCACCTTCGCCGCGTTCCAACTGCCGCTCGGTCTGTTGCTCGACCGGTTCGGCCCGCGCCGGACCGACGCCGCTCTGCTGCTGGTGGCCGCGCTCGGTGCACTGCTGTTTGCCGTCGCGCCAGCCCTGCCGCTGCTCATCGTCGGTCGTGCGCTGGTCGGGCTGGGCGTGTCCGGATGCCTGATGTCCGGGATCAAGGCCAACGTGATGTGGTTCCCGTTGTCGCGGCTGGGGAGCATGAACGGCTGGATGTTTTTCGCCGGCGGCCTGGGGCTGATTGCGGCGACCGTACCGGTCGAGGCGGCGATCAAGCTCGCTGACTGGCGCGTTCTGTTCCTGGTCCTGGCGCTGCTGACGGTGGCCGCCGCTGGGCTGGTCTTCTTCGTCGTGCCCGAGCGCGAGGGCACGGCCGTGCACGAGTCGCTGCGGGCTCAGCTGGACGGTCTGCGCCGAGTTTTTTCGGACCGCCGCTTCTGGCAGATTGCTCTCGTGGCCACCACGCTGCAGTCCACCAACATGGCGGTGCAGGGGCTGTGGGCAGGCCCGTGGTTGCGCGACGTAGCGGGGCTCGCACGAGACGCAGTGGCTTTCCATCTGTTCGTCATGGCTTGCGCGACGACGATCGGCTTCCTGTTCTGGGGCCACTTTGCCGCCCGGCTGGCTCGACACGGTGTCTCGATCTTCAGCGTATATGTGTTGGGCATGGGCGTGTTCCTGGTGTTTCAACTTCTCGTCACCGCCGGGCTTGCCCAGGGTGCCCTGCTGTGGTGGGTCGGCTATGGATTCTTCGGGACGGCAGGCAGCCTGTCCTACGCCATCCTGCCGCATCGCTATCCGCCGGCGCTCGCCGGCCGGGTCAACACCGCGCTCAATTCCATGGTGTTCGCCTGGGCGTTCGTCGTGCAATGGGGTGTGGGAGCGGTGATCAGCTTGTGGCCGGCCACGGCGACGGGATACGACCCGGACGGCTATCGCGCCGGCTTCGGCGTGTTCCTGGCGGTGCAGGCTGGAGCGTGGGCGTGGACAGTGGTCGCGATGCGACGCGTAGCGCCGTCGTCAGACCCGGCGCCGGCGGAGAGAGTGTAAGCTGCCGCGGATGTCGCTGCGGCACGCGGCGCCGATGCAAATCGAATTCACAAGAGGAGGAAAGCGTATGAACAAACTGTTCGCCGCCCTGTGTGCGGGCGCTCTGGCGTGGCCTGCAACGACGCTCGCGCAGTCCTGGCAACCCCCTGCCCCGGCGGAGCGCTGCCCGTCCAAATGGGGCGCGGCCGACGAGCGCGGCGCGGCCAACCACATGCGGCCCGAGACGGTGCTGCGTGCGACGCAGCTCATCAAGACCGGCGAAGTCATCGAGCTGGGATGGGCGCTGACCATGGACATGCCGCTGTTCGGCACGCGCCGCTTCGACCTCCACACCAAGCGCACCGGTGGGCCGATGGGCACGAACCGGCGCTACACCAACGAAGAGCTCGTGATCACGGAGCTCGGGCAGGTGGGAACCCAGTTCGACATGTTCTCCCATCAGTCCATCGACGGGCTGCACTACAACTGCATCAAGACCGACGACATCGCGACGCGCAACGGCTTCACCAAGATCGGCGTGGAAAAGATCGGTACGCTGTTTACGCGTGGTGTCCTGGTCGACGTGGCCGGGTTCAAGGGCGTGGATATGCTGCCGCAGAGCTACGAGATCACGGTGGGCGATCTGCAAGCAGCCTTGGCGAAGGAAGGTCTGGCGATTCAGCCCGGCGATGCGGTGCTGATCCACACCGGGTTCGGCAAGTTATGGGGCAAGGACAACGCGAGGTACAACGCCGGCTGCCCCGGCATCGGCGTCGCTGCGGCGCAGTGGCTGGCGAAGCAGGACGTGATGCTGCTGGGTGCCGACAACTTCCCGGTCGAAGTCGCGCCGAATCCGGACAAGAACCTGAGCCTGCCGGTGCATCAGATCGCTTTGGCCGTCAACGGTATTTTCCTGCTCGAGAACATGAAGCTGGACGAGCTGGCAGCGAAGCAGGTCTACGAGTTCGCGTTGATCGTGCAGCCGCTCAAGATCAAGGGCGGCACGGGCTCGACGGTGGCGCCGGTGGCTGTGCGCTGACGGCGGATCGCTTGCGCGGGCACCCGATCCTCCCCTCCTTCCAAAGGAGGGGTGGCGCGAAGCGACGGGGTGGTTCGCAGGCAGGCTCCCACCACCCCGCCCGCTGCACGGGCACCCCTCCTCGGGCAGGAGGGGAAAGATCTTTTTCTCCCCGCCTTTTCAAGGCGGGGTGGCGCGAATGCGACAGGGGTGGTTCGCGCCCAGGCCCTGACGCTAGCCCCTCGCCGCAAGCCGCGGCTCCGGCGGCGTGACGCGACGCCTCGGCCGCGCCGGCAGCAAGGATCCCACCTGCGCATGCAGCGGTGCCTGCTCTGCACGCACCGCCTCATCGGTCTTGTAGATCCCGCAGCTCACGATCACGTCATCGACCAGCTCGAAGTACACCGACTTCGGCTCGATCCGCTTGGTCACCGGGTTGGTCCACTTGTAGTCTTCCCATCCCTTCCCCCGGGATCTCGCCTTCTCGATGATGGCGCGCACGTGCTGCTTTCCGTCCGCGTCGCGGATGTCGAAGATGTTCTCGCCGCGGCTGGCCGGGTCCAGGCCGTTGGCCAGGCGGATGCCGTGGATGTCGAACGCCGAGATGTAGTACTCGCCGAAAATGAACTCCGCGGTGGGGTCGTCGAAATCGTTGCAGGCGCGACGCTTGCCCACGGCCTCGAGATGGGCTACGCCCTGGCGCACCAGCGCGACCGCAGTGTGGCGGCCTTCGGCGCGGTCCAGCTTGAAGTGGCCCACCACCACCTCGAGTTTCCCCACCTCCTCGTCGAACAATCGGGAAGCGGCGTGGGTCTGTTCCACCAGCGCGGCATTCTGCAGGTTGGCCTGCTCCAACTGGATGATGGAATGGCTGACCTGCTCGACCCCCGAGCTCTGCTCGCGCGATGCCGAGGCGATTTCACCGATCAGCTCGGCGGCCTGCTGCGCGGTCGCGGATACGCGGTCGATGACCTTGCCGGCATCGTTGACGATGCTGACACTGCTGTTCATGCTGGAGACCGATGCCTCGATCAGCTTTTTGATGTCCTGCGCGGCGTCCGAGCAGCGCTGCGCCAGCGCGCGTACCTCGCTGGCCACGACCGCGAACCCGCGCCCCTGCTCCCCGGCGCGGGCCGCTTCGACCGCAGCGTTGAGCGCCAGGATGTTGGTCTGCAGCGCGATCCCTTCGATCAGCTTGTTGACCTCGCCGATCTTGCGCGAGCTGTCGTCCACCAGGCGCATGCTGTCGACCGCTCGGCGCACGCAGCCCGCACCCTTGGCTGCCAGGCCCGCAGACTCCCCGGTGAGCTCACTCGCCTGGTGGCAGTGGTCCGAGTTCTGCTTGACGGTGGCAGCCAGCTCCTCCATGGCCGAGGCGATCTCCTCGAGCGTGGAGGCCTGCTCCTCGGTGCGCTGCGAGAGGTCCCCGCTGGCCACGGCGATTTCCCGGGCGCCGACGCCGATCCGGTCCGAGCTGCCGCGAACCTGCTCGACGATGTCGACCAGGCCCTGGTTCATCTGCCGCACGCTCTCGATTACGCGGCCCGACTCGCCCTCGAGGATGGTCTCCACGCGGCCCGACAATTCGCCCAACCCGATGCTCTCCATGCTTTCGGACACCTTGTCGAATCTCGCTCCGATCGCCTGGTGCAGCGCGATCAGGAGGACGGCCGTTACAGCGCACAGGACCCAGGCGACAGCGGCCCAGCCGGCGCCGTGCCTGGTCGTGGCGATCCCGACCGCCAGGACCAGAAGCGCCCCGATCAAGACGAAACGGCGTCCGATCCCCGACGGGGTGATGCGGCTTAGCAGCAGGGACAAGCGCTTCGCGCCGGTTACCAGGAAAACGGGGTGCTTCATGGGGCCTCTCTCCTCGGTGCCGCAATGGACTTGTTTTCGGGCGAAGCGGCCCGTTGCTTGAGGGGATTTGCAATCGGAAGGCCGCGGTGAAGGCGCGGGACCGGGAGCCCGCAGCAAGGGGTATGCCAACATCTGCGAGACACAAGCCCGAGCTGAGCGTAGAACGCCCCCTGGCCTGTGCCAGCGGCGCAGGCTCCTCGCACCTGCGATCAGGCCGGCCGGCTGAGTGCCTTGGTGATGATTGCCAGCGCTACGGTGCCGGCGGCGTCTTCGACCGTCTGCGCTTCGCAGCGCAAGAAGGCGAAGCTGGTGCGTTTGCGCAGGACTTCGGCACGCAGTACCACGCGCGCGCCGGGCGGGACGGAGCGGATTATGGACACATGGATGTCGATGGTGACCGCCTGTTCGCCCGGCTCGAGCATAGGCAGCAATGCGAGATGGCACGCGGCATCCAGCAGCCCGTACAGCACGCCGGAGTACAAGGTCGCGGACAGGGCGATGGAGTTGGCATTGACCTCGAAGCGACACCAGGCCTTGCCTGGTTCCTGGTGTACCAGCTCCAGCCCGGCGAAGCGGTGGTAGGGTTGGTTGAGTATCCGTGCGTTCTGCTGATCGAGAGTGAGCTCTTCGGCCACTTTGGTCATCCTGCGATGGTGATGCCGCCGTCGGCGACGATGGTCTGGCCGGTTACGAACGCCCCCGCGCGGGCGGCGAGGAACACCGCGATGCCGCCGATGTCGTCGGGCTCGCCGATGCGCCCCAGCGGGGTCATGGCTTCGGTCTGGGCCAGCAGCTTCGGATTGTCCCACAGGGCGCGCGCGAAGTCGGTCTTCACCAGGCCGGGCGCAATGCAGTTGACGCGGACGTTGCGCTTGCCCCATTCCATGGCGAGGTTGCGCGCGAGCTGCATGTCGGCCGCTTTCGAGATGCAGTAGGCGCCCAGCGCGCTGCTGCCCTTGAGGCCGCCGATGGAGGATACGATGATCACCACGCCGTCCTTGCGCTGCGCCATCTCCGGCAGCACCAGGTTGCACAGCCAATGGTTGGCGATGACGTTGTTCTGGAGGATCTTGTTGAACGCCTCGTCCGGCAGCTCGGCCATCGGGCCATAATAGGGGTTGGAGGCGGCGTTGCAGACCAGAATATCGATGCGGCCCCAGGCCCTGCGCGCCTCGCTGACCAGGTGCTGGAGCTGGCTCTTGTCGCCGATGTTGGCAGCAACCGCGAGGGCCTCGCCGCCGGCGTCGCGGATCGCCTGGGCGACCTCGTCGCAGGCGGAGGCCTTCCGGCTCGAGATCACCACCTTGGCTCCGGCGGCCGCCAGATGCTCGGCGATCGAGCGGCCGATCCCGCGGCTCGACCCTGTCACGACGGCGACCTTCCCGGTCAGCTCGAAGGCCTTCATCCTTACCCCCAGTTTGCAATGATTTCGCGTGGCTGGGTGCATAAATACCATAAAATGCCGGCGTCAGAAGCCCTCACGACGTCTGTCGGGCAGGCCGCTGGCACGAGCTGTGCGATGCAAGTGGGGTACGGTATCCTGCTGCAGGGGAGGGTTCGCCCGTGGACCAAGACAAGACCGTAGAACTGGTTACCAATCTCGGCCGCGCGGCCGTCGAGGAGAAACTGCGCCAGATCGTGGCCGAGGCCAAGGCGCGGCAGCTCGACGACGTCATCGTGCTGCTCGGCGACTTCGTGGGGATGAGCCAGGCCGATCTGGGCAAGCGCGTCACGCTGTGCCTGCAAGTGTTGTCCGGAGCCTCCGACCACAAGGCGCTGTTCACTCAACTCGAGCTGGTCGAGCTCAACTTGCCCAACCTGGGCTAAGATCCGCATCGGAGCGTGTCCCGGCGCCGCATTTCCGCGCGCGCCGTCGCGGCCCGCGTCCGTCGCGCGAGGAGTCCCCGGTGAACAAGCATCAGCTGTACATCGGCGGAGAGTGGGTGGCACCCGCCTCCGGCCAGTGGTTCGAGAGCTACAACCCCTTCACTGGCGAGCCCTGGGCACTGATCGCCCGCGGCAACGCCCAGGACGCGGACCAAGCTGTGCGCATCGCACACGCCGCGTTTACCGACGGCCCCTGGCCGCAGATGACGCCGACCCAGCGCGGCGCCCTGCTGCGCAAGCTGGGCGACCTGGTAGCGAAAAACGCGGAGCGGCTGGCCGAGCTCGAGGTGCTGGACAACGGCAAGCTGCTGGCCGAGATGCGCGGCCAGCTCAACTACGTCCCGCAATGGTATTACTACTTCGGCGGGCTGGCCGACAAGGTCGAGGGTAGCGTCATCCCGCTGGACAAAAAAGGCTACTTCAACTTTACCCGCTACGAGCCGCTCGGCGTAGTGGTTGCCATCACCCCCTGGAACTCGCCGCTGCTGCTCACTGCCTGGAAACTGGCGCCGGCGCTGGCCGCCGGGAACACAGTGGTGATCAAGCCCTCCGAGTTCACCTCGGTGTCCACCCTCGAGTTCGTGAAGCTGGTAGAGGAAGCCGGCTTTCCGGCCGGTGTAGTCAACGTCGTGACAGGCTACGGCAAGGAAGCCGGCATGCCGCTGGTGGAGCATCCACTCACGCGCAAGATCGCCTTTACCGGATCGGACGCCACC
>JBGPMS010000122.1:0-13712 GCA_041487115.1 Gammaproteobacteria bacterium | reverse complement strand
GTCAGCCAGCGCCGCTGCTCGCACAGCACGCGCTGCGCCACCGCCAGCACCCCGCCGAAACCCTGCAGAGCCAGGAGTGTGAATGCGACGAAGAGATCTCTGGTCGAGGACGGTCGTGCAAGCGAGCCGGGTTCGGTTGTCATGGGTGAATGGGGGGATGCAGAGCGCTACGAGGTGAGTTCGACGAACGATACGATACTCGACAAGCTTTGATCAAGTCTCGCGACGCGCGTTGCGTCAGGTGCGGATGAATGCACGGGGTAAATTAAATTCAAGCGTCGCGACGAAGCTCCAGGTAGGTACCTTGGCGAGGAGCGCAACGATGCAGGCGCCGCACCTGACACAACCCGATAAATTTTCACCTCTTTCGAGGGACCGGGGCGATTTGGGCCGATGCCTGCGTGGGCTCCTCCTTGTGTAGGCCGGCTACACGGCGTCCTCGCCCTCTTGCCCTCGGCCCAAATCGCCGCGGTCGCGCATGCGAGACTTGATCAGAGCTTCCCTAGGCGTGTGCCGACTACACTTTGGACCGGTGACTAATTCACGCGACCGGCGGTCCGCCTCGGGTTAAGGTGGGAACCGGTCGAACGATACTGAAGGGGAAGCAAAGCGCTCTTGCCCAAGTCGACGGGCAGCGGCAAACTTCATGCAGGCGCAGTCAAGAGGAGGCGCTATGACAACAGGAATGCAGGGTGAAGGGCCGATATGGTCCTTGCCTGAACACCACCTGAAGGCCCTCGCAGAGCACGGGACGGTCAAGGCCTATCCCAAGAACACCGTGATCGTCAGTGAAGGCGATCGCAGCGAGTCGATGTACATGGTGCTGTCCGGCAAGGTCAAAGTGTACCTGGCGGACGAGGAAGGCAAAGAGGTCCTGCTGAGCATGATGGGACCGGGGGAGTACTTCGGCGAGCTCATCCTGGACGATGGCCCGAGGTCGGCTTCGGTCATGACGACCGAGCCGAGCAAGTTCTCGATCATCTCCATAGCCCAGTTCAAGGAATTCCTCGCACTGCATCCGGACGCCGCCTTCGAGCTGGTGAAAAGCCTGATCCACCGCGTGCGCGGCTTGACCAAGGCCGTGGGCAACCTCGCCTTGCTCGACGTCTATGGACGGGTCGCACGGCTGCTGATCGAACTGTCGACCGAGCAGGACGGCAAGATGGTGGTCGAGGGACCCCTGACGCAGCAGGACATGGCGAGCCGCGTCGGGTGCTCGCGCGAGATGATCAGTCGCATCCTCAAGGACTTGCGGCAAGGCGGCTACGTGAAGATGGAAGGCGACCAGATGATCATCGCCAAGAAGCCGCCCAAGGCGTGGTAGTAACGATCCCCGGCGTAAGCCTGGCATAGCCGGGGGTTGGATCGTTCCCGTCCCCGTTCCCCGTACCGGTACGGGAACGTGAATTTGTCACACCCACGGCGGTATTACTTACGCGATATTCACAGCGCACCTGGCTAACCTATCCTTGTGAGCGACGTGCTCATTCAATCATCTGGAGAGGAGCTAGCCATGAATGCCAAATTGTCCATCGCACTGGTCGCCGCACTGGTCGTCGCGCCCGCCGCCTTTGCCGCACAGCCCTTCGGTCGTGACAGCGTGTACATCACGCCCAACACCCACGTGAGCAAGGCGGACAAGGGACCGGCCGTCACGCGCTTCGGGCGAGACAGCGTCTACATTACCCAACGTACGGCTCCCCGGCCTGCGCCCGCAATCAAGCAGACCGAGGTGACGTACAAGGCAGGCCGCGCGTAGGATCCGACCCCGACCCCCGGTCGACCTGCCATGAGACCACCCGGTGCAACCGCGCCGGGTGGTTTTTCTGTTTCTCGCGTCTTCCGCATTCTCGAATCCACCACAGCCCGAGCTCGCGTCGCGTTGCTCGAAGTTTGAACGCGCCGGCGCGAGCTCGACAGTTCTCTTCGCGACGCGGCCGGTAGATTCCATCCACCCGTTCAGTACCGGCACGCGACGTGATCCCGCTTCGGGTCGCCGCGTGAATTCTTCCCTTCCACGGCGGTAATGCTTACGCGATTTTCAATGCGTGGACGGCTAATCTGCATTTGTGAGCGACGTGCTCATCATCAACCGAACGGAGAGGACCATGAACGCGAAACTGATCGTCGTACTGACCGCCACTTTGATCGCCGCCCCCGCCTTCGCCGGACAAGAGTTCGGCCGCGACAGCGTGTACGCCTCGCAAAGCTTCCCGACGAGTAAACCTCAGGCCGGCGCTTACGTCGCCCGCTTCGGCCGCGACAGCGTCTATGCGACGCAGAGCGTGGGCCCGAAGCAGGAGGTCAAGGTCGGTGCGGTAACCTACAAGGCTGGCCGGGCGTAAGTTCGCACCGCGCGGGCGCAACGCGCGCCGGGCAAGAGAGCACATCGGGCATGGACCATCCGGCGCTCGCGCGCCGGGTGGTCTTCTCGTGTGCCCGTGCAGGGCGGCGTTCTTGACCCAGGGTCGCGGTCGGAAGTGTTTTGCCCCGTGTGCTCACCCTGCGGCCGCCGCGTCGCCGAGCCACGACAGCACGCGACCGGGGCAAACCGCCAAGGGTAGCGCTGCCCCGGAAGTAGAACGGCGGCGGGCAACGGTGCTGTTCGCCGACACACTCGGGTCCGACCTCCGTGTGAATAGTTCACACCTGCAGGGGGAATCAACACGGGACCGGCGCGGCGGCGCAGCTTAAGCTGTGACTCAGGTATGCAACACAACACACGGAGGAGCAAGCCATGAGCCTGAGACTAGCGCTGATATTCACGGTGCTGCTGGCGTCCGCACCCGTCCTGTTCACGCAGCACGGCCTGCGGCCGGGGTTGAGGCCCCTCACGGGCTGGATCACCGACGGCGGGGAAGCGGCGCAGGCTGAGTCGGCCAGCGGGCGCCAGAGCTCCGGCTGCGTGGTGATCGGAGCGGATCTGTTTCGGCCCGGTTCCCCGGTTGGCAACGCTGGCACCGGCAATCTGCCACGGTGGAACCGCCCGTCAGGTCTTCCCTTGGCTGGAAACGTAGCTTGCGCGACAGCGCAGTCCGGTGGCGTGTAACGCCTGGTCACTCCGTTCCAGGGGGTTCAGCTCGTCGGAGGCAGCGCCGCGCGGCCGTCAAGCCGGCGCCAGCGCCGCGTCGATCGCCGGCACGACAGATCCCAGGCGCATATGCTCGGCGCCCTATTGGACCACGATCCCTTCGAGATTCTCCTGCGGCGGCGGGTAGCGCATCTTCAGCCCTTCCAGGGTGTCCAGCAGGACGGAGGAGATGAACAGGTTGCGGTTGGTCTTGGAGTTGGCCGGCACGACATACCAGGGTGCCTGGTCGGTGGAGGTCGCTCCCAGCGCATCGGCGTAGGCCTTCATGTACTGGGACCAGAGCTTGCGCTCCGCCAGGTCGCCCCGGCTGAACTTCCACTGCTTCTTCGGATCGTCCAGGCGCTCCTGCAGCCGCCTCTTTTGCTCGTCCTTGGAGATGTGCAGGTAGAACTTGAGGATGACCGTCGCGCTCTCCGCCAGCAGACGCTCGAAATTTCTGATCTCCGCATAGCGCCGCTTGCACTCGGCCGGGGTGATCAACTTATGCACGCGCACGACGAGCACGTCTTCGTAGTGGCTGCGGTTGAAGATCACGACTTCGCCCTTGCCCGGCGCATGCGGGTGCACGCGCCATAGGAAATCGTGGGCCAGCTCATCCTCGGTCGGCGCCTTGAAGCGGACAGCCTGAACACCCAGCGGATCGACCTCGCTGAAGACATGGCGGATGGTGCCGTCCTTGCCCGAGGTATCCATGCCCTGCAGCACCACCAGCACCCCGTGCTTGCGCTCGGCGTAAAGAATGTCCTGCAGCTCGTTCAAGCGGACGCCCAGTTCCGTCAGGCGTTTGTGGTCCTCTTCTTTGCTGTCGGGCGATGCGCTGCGATCGTCCGGGTCCCACTTCTTGAGATCGACCCTGGAGCCGGGCTTGATGCGATACTTGGAGAAATTCATCGACGTGACTCCCTGCCGGTTGGCGGGCATTCTAGCTCGCGTGACTTGCATTGAAATTGATCTCGGGGGTTTCGGCTGAGTTGATCCACATGAACCTGCGTGTCTTCAGGCTGGTAGCTGCTGCCGTGTTGGCGGGCGCAACGCCTGCCGCTCTGCTCGCGGTGGCCGACAACGCGCCGCTCGACGCTGGCGCTCTCTCGGGCGGCAGCTTTACCGTTGCGGCGGATTCAGACCAGGCGTACCAGCAGCCTGCACCCATCTTGACCGCGCACCAGCTCGAACAGTTCAACCAGGGCAAGAAAGGCTTCGAGCAGCGCTGGGTGGTAGCGCCTTCGATCCTCGGGCTGTGGGGACGCGGCCCGACCTCCAACGGCGAAGCCTGCACCGACTGTCATGAGCGCGGTGGGCGGGGCCGCCCGCCGGAGTATGTGACCGAGCCCATGCAGTCGATGCTGGTGCGGCTCAGCATTCCGGGCGAAGGCCCGCACGGCGCCCCCAACCCCCACAGCGCCTACGGCGATCAGTTGCAGAACCAGGGCATCCTCGGACGGGTGCCACCGGAAGGAGATCCGCGGCTGACCTGGGAGACGCGCAGGCTCGCCTTCGTGGACGGCGAGACGATCAGCCTGCGGACGCCGGTGCTGGAATTCTGGCACCTCAGTTTCGGTCCCCTGGGCGAAGAGGTGATGACTTCGGCGCGGGTTGCGCCGGCCCTGGTCGGCGTGGGCCTGCTGGATGCGGTGGCGGAGGAGACTATTTACGCGGCGGCGACAGCGCAGCGACGCCAGGGATTGCACGGGCATCCGAACCTCGTATGGGACCTGATCGCGGGGCACAAGGCGGTGGGGCGCTTCGGACGCAAAGCCAACCAGCCGAACCTGAAGCAGCAGATCGTCACCGCTTATCATGCCGACCTGGGCGTGACCTCCCGCTGGTTTCCGGAGGAGAACTGCACGGAGGTGCAAACGCAGTGCCTGGCCGAGAAGCCCGGCGGCTATCCGGAGTTGCCCGCGGCCTTTCTCGATCCGGTGCTGTTCTATGCCGCCGCGCTGGCTGTACCCGCGCGCCGCGACGTGGACGATCCGCAGGTCAAGCACGGTGAAGCGCTGTTCTCGCTTGTCGGCTGTGACGGCTGCCACACCACCACTCTCGAGACCGCGGACTATCCGGCGCTGCCCGCTCTGTCGCGCCAGATCATCCATCCCTACACCGACCTGCTGCTGCACGACATGGGCGAGGGTCTGGCCGACGGGCGTCCCGACTTCAAGGCCGGCCCGCGCGAATGGCGCACCGCTGCGCTGTGGGGGATGGGCCTGTCGCAGGCGGTCAACGGCAACCCGTATTTTTTGCACGACGGCCGCGCACGCACCGTGGCGGAGGCGATCCTGTGGCACGGCGGCGAGGCCGAGCCTGCACGCGAGGCGTTCCGGACGATGGCGAAGACCGATCGCGCCGCGCTGCTCGCCTTTCTGCGCTCGCTTTGAGCCGGAGGCCAGCCCTCGCCCTACGCGGCTCTCCGCGTTTGTGTCGCACCGCAACAGAGCACATCCGAATTCCGATTGCGATCCGCAGGGCACCGGGGTAGCATCATCGGGCAGAACAAGAGCACCGTTGAGGCGTGACGGGATGACTGTGGCCTCGAGTGGCAACTCATCGAAAGAGGAGGTCCGCCATGTGTTTTGAGTTCGAGTATCTGTACTGGGCCAAGCTGGAAGAGGAAGCCCGCCAGCGCAAGGAAGAAGAGGAAGCCCGCCGGCGTGCCGCGCAAGGCATGCCGCCCGCGAAGCAACCGGAGCAACCGCAGCCCGTGCCGGTCTGAGCGGCTGAAGCCAACACCCAACCCCGCCCCTCGAAAGAGCGGTGGGTTTTTTTTCGTCCGGGCTGTGCCGGAGTCCTCGCCGCCGATCAGTCGAGGATCGCCGCGTACACCAACTGCTTGAACAGCTTCCGGTAGTAGGCCCGCACCGGGCTCGGCGCTTGCGTCATGTACACGCCGACCAGTTGCTCCTTCGGGTCGACCCAGAAATAGGTCCCGGCGTAACCGGCCCACATGAACTCGCCGGCGGACCCCGGTACGCCAGCGACACCAGCACCTTGCCGGACGGCAAAGCCGAGACCGAAGGTGTATCCCGGTGTACCCAGCAGCAACTCGCCAGGCGTGACTGGCGCATTGATCCGAGTACCGAGATGATCGGAAGTCATCAGCGCGACAGTGGTCCGGCTGAGAATGCGGGTACCGTCGAGCTGGCCGCCGTTCGCGAGCATCTGGGCAAAACGAATGTAGTCGCTCGCGGTGGAAACGCCACCGGCGCCGCCCGAATCATTGTTCGGGGCGGTCGAGACGTCGATCAGCTTGTTGGGCTTGCCGCTGAGGCGATCTACCGGCAGCGGATGAGCCAGCCGCCCGAGCTTGTCCTGCGGAACCCAGAATCCGGAGTCGTTCATCGCCAAAGGCCGGAACAGGCGCTCGTTCAGGAAGTCGGCGAGCCGCTGGCCCGCGGCGGCCTCCACCACGCGGCCCAACATGTCGCTGGCGAGGCTGTATTCCCACACGGTGCCCGGCTGGTGCGCGAGCGGCGCTTTGGAGATGCGCTCGATCTCTTCCGCGGGAGACAGGTCTCTCGCTTCGTAGTCGATGCCGGGCTTGTACAAACCCGCCTTGCCGTAGGCGTCCTTGACCGGCGCGTTCTGCGTGATCTCGCCGTAAGCGAGGCCCGCCGTGTGCCGCAGCAGATCCTGCACCGTCATCTCGCGCTCTGCCGGGACGATCGCGTAGCCCATCTTGGCGAACACCGGGTCGGGCTGAGGTACGCTCACCTGCAGCCCCTTCATCGCCGGCAGAAACTTGGAGACCGGATCCGTGAGCTCGATCTTGCCGTCCTCCACCAGCATCATGGCGGCAACGGAGACGATCGGCTTGGTCATGGAGTAGATGCGAAAGATCGTATCCATCGCCATGGGCTTGCCGGTGTCCTTGTCCTGAAAGCCGATCGCGTTGGAGTAGACCAGCTGCCCCCTGCGAGCGACCAGCAGCACCACACCGGGCAGATTTCCCTGGTCGACTTCCCGCTTGAACAGCTCGCCGATGCGCGCGAGCCTCTGCGCCGACATGCCCGCCGCTTCGGGCGCGGCTTTCGGGAGGCCCTGCGCCCCGAGCAGGGCAGCCCAGCAAAATGCGGTGGCGAACAGCGCCACGGTTGCGGTGTGCTTGATCTTCACGGTGCTGTCTCCTGTGGACTCTGTCGCCGCGCAGGTTACGGTGCGGCACCGGATCGTGTCAATCGCACTCGAGTCATCGGCCTGCGCGCCGTGCGATCAACCACGCGGCTTCCCCCTTGAAAAAGGGGGGAACATTAGGCAACGCTGCGCGGCGCGATCGTCAACAAGGGGGAAACGTTGCGCCGGGTTGACCCGATATGTCGGACCGGGTAGCCTCGGCACCCAATCGCGCCGAGAGGGCGACTGCGCGAAGACCCGAAAACAAGGAGGAGCCGATGCGTGTCCTGCGCAGCGTTGCGGCCGCTGCCGTCACCGTGCTGGCGGCCGCCTGCGCCTTCGCTCAGGGATCGATCTCCGATCTGCCGCGCAACGAGACGCTGATCGTCGAGAACCCCGAAGGGACGATCAAGAACGCCGGCTGGTTCAACATCTGGGCCATCAATGCCGGTGGTCAGTCCACCGGTCTGCACCAGCTCGCGATGGATACCTTCTGGTACATCGACCCGGAACGCGGCCTGGACGGCGTCTGGGACAACTCGCTCGCCGCCGACAAGCCGATCTACAACAGCGCCTTCACCCGCATGACGGTGAAGCTGCGCAAGGGCATCTATTGGAGCGATGGGACCGAATTCTCGGCCGATGACGTGGTGTACACCATCCAGACGCACCTCAAGACGAACGGACTGCGGTGGAGCGCTCCGATCCAGGTCAACGTCGACAGCGTCTCCGCCACCGACCGTTACACCGTCGTCTTCAAGCTGAAGAAACCGAACTCGCGCTTCCACGCGCTGTTCACGGTGCGCTGGAACGCGATGTGGATAATGCCCAGGCACGTGTTCGAAAAGGCCGGCGACCCGCTCAAGTTCGACTTCGCTCCGCCGGTTACACTCGGCCCCTACGTGCTTCACGCCTACGATCCGAACGGCAAATGGTTCATCTGGCAGTTGCGCAGCGACTGGCAGCGGACGGCCATCGCGCGCTACGGCAAGCCCGGACCGAAGTACGTCGCCTACATCGACGGCGGCCCTCCGGACAAGCGCGTGATCGCCCAGCTCAACCATCAGCTCGACATCGTTCACGACACTTCCCCGGAGGGGATGTTCACGCTCGCCAAGCAATCGAAAACGTCGCACGGATGGTTCAAGGGCTTCCCCTATGCGCATCCCGATCCGACGCTGCCCGCGGTGATCTTCAACGATCAGCTGGATCTGTTCAAGAGCCGGGACGTGCGCTGGGCCCTGGCCCTGCTGATCGATATCAAGGCGGTCTCGATGGCATCGTACCGAGGTGCGGCGACCATCTCGGCAATCGGCATCCCGCCCACCGGATCCCACCCCGACGTCTATCACGCGCCGCTGGAAAGCTGGTTGAAGGACTTCGAGCTCGATACCGGCAAGCGCAGGGTCAAGCCCTACGATCCGAGCGTCGGCAAGCAGATTGCGGACATGCTGCGCGCATCGATGGGCGAGCAGATCCCGGCCGACCCGAACCAGATCGCCAAGGCGTTCGGCCGGGGTTGGTGGAAGCCCGATCCGCAGGCGGCGCAGGAACTGCTCGAGAAGGCCGGCTTCGCGAAGCGCGCGGACAAGTGGTACACGCCCGATGGCAAGCCGTTCGCCATCAAGATCCTGGTCGAGGGCGAGTCGCGCCCCGTGATGACGCGCGCCGGAAGCATGATCGCGCAGCAGTGGCGCCAGGCCGGGATCGACGCGTCGACCGTGGTCGCACAAGGCAGCTTGTCCGACCGCCGCAACGCCGGCGACTTCGAGGCGATCATCGGCTGGAGCGTGGAGACCTGGGGCGGCCATCCCGACCTTTCCTTCTTCCTCGACAGCTGGCATTCGCAGTTCGTCGCGCCGCCGGGCCGGCCACAGCCGCCACGCAACTGGCAACGCTGGTCGCATCCGGAGCTGGACAAGATCATCGAGCAGATCCGCCGCACCGGCTTCGACGATCCCAAGGCCCTCGAGCTGGGTCGCGAGTACGTCAAGCTTGCGGTGCGCGAGATGCCCACCATCCCGCTCATGTCCTACAACGTCTTCACCACGATGGACGACACGTACTGGACCGGGTACCCGGACGCCGAAGCGCAGCCCTACACCAATCCGGTACCGAACTGGGCCAATACCCGGTACATGATGGTGAGGCTGAGAGCGCGACAGTAGCTCGCGGAGATCCGCGGCGCGTCTGATCACATGAAAGGCTACTCGGTCTATCTTCTGGGGCGTCTGGGCCAGTTCGTCCTGGTGGTGTTCATCGGCATCAACATCGCGTTCATCGTCACGCACGCGACGCCCATCGATCCGGTCGAACAGAGCATCGCCGCCGCCACCCAGTTCGGCAGTACCAGCCCGGAAGCGATAGCGCTGATGCGCCAGTCGCTGAGCGAGCTCTACGGCCTGAGTGGCACCCGCTGGGAACAGTACTCGGTGTTCTGGAAGCGCGTAGCTGCCGGCGACTTCGGTCCTTCGCTGTCGGCGTTTCCCACACCGGTTTCGGCCCTGATCGGGCGTGCCCTGCCGTGGACGGTCGGCCTGCTCGCGGTATCGACCCTCATCGCCTGGGTACTCGGGAACCTGCTCGGGGGCCTGGCCGGGTACTACCGCGACAGCAAGCTCCTGCGCTTCGCCGGTGTCCTGGCGATGGCTTTCCACCCGATCCCGTACTACATCGTCGCTTTCGTTCTTCTGATCGTCTTCGGCTACGTCTGGCCGGTGCTGCCCATCAGCGGGGGCTACATGATGAACATGAAGCCCGCCTTCGAGCTGCCGTTCATCGCCAGCCTCGTCCAGCACTCCATCCTGCCGGCCCTGTCGCTGATCCTGGTGGGACTGGGGACCTGGTTCATGGGCATGCGATCGCTGGTATCGAACATCGTGACCGAGGACTACGTCACCTACGCCGAACTGGCTGGGGTGGATCAGCGCCGGATTCTTGTTTCCTACGTGATGCGCAATGCGCTGGCTCCGCAGGTGACCGGGCTCGCCATGTCCATCGGCGGCATGTTCACCGGCGCGATCATCACCGAACAGGTCTTCGGCTATCCAGGCATCGGCACGCTGCTGGTCTCAGCCGTTCACGCGGGCGACTACAGCCTGGTTCTCGGCATCACCTCGGTATCGATCGTCGCCGTGTCCGTGGCGGTCCTGCTGGTGGATCTGCTGTATCCGTTGCTGGACCCCCGAGTCAGGACGCGCTAGCAGGAATTCGGCAGGCGATGTTGCGAATCCTCCGCGATCTGTTCCGGCACAACCGCGAATTCGCCGTCGGCGTCGTGCTGCTCACAGCGGTTCTGGTGGTCGCGGCAATGTCGTTCGTCTCGCCCTACCCGCCCAACGACAGTTTCGTCGTACCCCCGGATCTGCCGCCGTCGTGGCCCCATATCCTCGGCACCACCTCGCGCGGCCAGGACGTTTTCTGGCAGCTGACCTGCGCGATCCGCAACACGCTGCTGTTCGGGTTCACGGTGGCCATTCTGAGCCGTATCTTCGCACTGGCGATCGGGCTGGTCTCCGGCTACGCCGGCGGGCTGATCGACCGCGCGCTGATGTCGATCAACGATACGTTCATCGTCATCCCGCTCTTCCCTGTCCTCGTGCTGTTCTACTTCGTCCTACGCGACAGCATGTCCTGGGTCTTGCTCGCGCTGGTGATGGCCTGTCTCGGCTGGGCCTACGATGCACGGTTGATCCGTTCGGTCGCGATGAGCCTGCGCACCCGGGAGTTCACCGAGACGAGCATCTTTTCCGGCATGAGCACGCGGCAGATCCTGTTGCAGGAGCACCTCCCGTACGTCCTCCCGATCGTGTTCTCGACCACCATGAACAATATCAACTGGTCGATAGGGCTCGAGGTGACGCTGTCCGTCCTGGGCTTCACCGACATCAACACGCCGACCATCGGGGTCATGATCTACTGGGCCAATCAGCACACCGCGATGGTCGCGGGCATCTGGTGGTGGATCGCGTTTCCCGTGGCTCTGGTGGTCATCACTTTCATCGGCCTGTTTCTGCTCGCGGTGTCGATGAACGAATACATCGACCCGCGCAGCCGGCTCAGCCGGGTGGCAGCATGAGTCCGCCCCCCTCAACCACTGCGGCGCCGGTCCTGACCGTCTCCGATCTCCGCGCTTACTATCGGACCAGCGCGTTCGGTGCCGAGCGGGAGGTGAAGGCAGTCGACGGGGTCAGCTTTCATGTCGGCGCCAACGAGATCTATGGCCTGGCCGGGGAGTCGAGCTGCGGAAAGACAACGCTGATCAAGACCATCGCCGCCGCCACACAGCCGCCGCTGCAGGTGGTCAGCGGTACGATCACGTTCCAGTTCCGGGACCGCCGTATGAGCATCACCGATGTCGACCTGGAGGGGCTCGCTGCCATTCGATGGAAGCATCTGTCCTACATCATGCAGGGTTCGATGAACGTTCTGAATCCCGTCCGCAGGATCAGCCATTCGTTCGTGGATTTTGCGTTCCGCCACGTCGCCAAGCCGATGCCGGAGTTTCTGGACTCCGTGCGAGCGCATCTGCAGCGCCTGCAGCTCGAATCGGAGATCCTGGACGCCTACCCGCATCAACTCTCGGGGGGGATGCGCCAACGCGTGGCCATAGCCCTGGCCACGGTCTGCCGCCCCGAGTTCATCATCGCCGACGAACCGACGACGGCGCTGGATGTGATCGTCCAGAAGGACGTGCTGGGGATGATCAAAGAGGTGCAGCGTGCGCTCCGCTCGTCGCTCATTCTGGTAACGCACGATCTCGCGGTCCACGCTCATGTCTGCGATCGACTCGGCATCATGTACGCCGGCCGGCTGGTGGAAGAAGGCCGCACGGCGGAGATCTTCGGCCAGCCCAGGCATCCGTATACCAGGCATTTGATCTCCAGCTTGCCGAGGATCGGGCACGTGGGTTCGGGCAAGGGCCTGGAGGGTACGCCACCGAACCTCGCCGCTCCGCCGGCCGGCTGCCGGTTTCATCCCCGCTGCTCGCTCGCGATGGATATCTGCCGCCGGCAGAACCCTCCGCTGAGCGAGCTGTCTGTCGGCCATCGGGTTGCGTGCTTCGCCGTAACCCCGGAGAGCCCGACGTGACCGAACCACCCCTGCTCGAAGTCAGCCAGGTTGCCAGGACCTATTCGATGGGCGGCCTGCTGTCCCGCCATCGGGTGCATGCGGTCGATGGCATCAGCTTCGAGCTGCCTGCGGACCGTCCCGAGATCCTCACCGTGATCGGCGAATCGGGAAGCGGCAAGACGACGCTGGCTCGAATGATCCTCAAGCTCGTGCCGCCCACCAGGGGCACGATCCGGTTGCGCGGCACCGATCTGTCCAGCATCCGCAGCGGCCGCGACCGCCTCGCCTTCATGCGGCTGGTCCAGCCGATCTTCCAGAATCCGTTCCAAGCCTTCAATCCGCTGAAGCGGGTCGACCGGTATCTGTTCGCAACGGCCCGGCGCATCGCCGGCATTCGAACCGCGCAGGAGATCGAAGCCGCCTCCGACCAGGCGTTGAGCAAAGTCGGCCTGTCCCTAACAGAGGTACGCGGTCGCTTCCCGCACGAGCTGTCCGGGGGACAGTTGCAACGGGTCGCGATAGCACGCGCGCTGATCTCGAGCCCGGCCCTCATCGTGGCGGACGAACCGGTCTCGATGGTGGACGCCTCGCTGCGGATGTCGATCGTCGGCCTGCTCAGGAACCTGTGCGACGGCATGGGTGTCTCCATCCTCTACATCACACACGACCTGGCGACCGCCTATTCCATCAGCGACCGCATCATGATCATGCGCCGGGGGCGAGTGGTAGAGGCAGGCGAGGCCCGGGCGGTTCTGGACAACCCGCAGCACCCGTACTCGATCCTGCTCAAGGCGGCGGTGCTGTCGCCCGAGCCTGCGTAGGAATGTTGCGCTGGAGGCAACCACACATGCATAACGTCGAGGCTCTTCTCCATCGCGACCGCGCGATCGGCGAAACCGATCCCCGCCTGTTCGGCGCGTTCATCGAGCATCTCGGCCGGTGCGTCTACGGCGGTATCTTCGAGCCGGGTCACCCCACGGCCGATGGAAACGGTTTCCGCCAGGATGTGCTCGCGCTCGTGCGCGAGCTTCGCCCCACCATCATGCGCTACCCGGGGGGCAACTTCGTTTCGGGCTACAACTGGGAGGACGGTGTCGGGCCGGTCGCCATGCGTCCGCGCCGGCTGGACCTGGCCTGGATGTCGACCGAGACGAACCAGTTCGGCACCAACGAGTTCATCGATTGGTGCCGCCTGCTTTGCATCGAGCCGATGCTGGCGGTGAATCTCGGCACGCGCGGGCCGGATGCCGCCCGGAATCTGGTCGAGTACTGCAATCACGCGAGCGGTACGACCCTATCGGAGCTGCGCCGTATCCATGGGGCGGAGCGGCCCTACGGTGTAAAGTTCTGGTGCCTCGGAAACGAGATGGACGGGCCGTGGCAGATGGAATCGAAGACCGCCCAGGAGTATGGCCGCGTCGCCACCGAGGCGGCGAAGATG
>JBGPMS010000121.1:0-13910 GCA_041487115.1 Gammaproteobacteria bacterium | reverse complement strand
TCACCGCCGTAGTCAAAGGCCCGGTGCTGCAGATCGGCGCCGGCCAAGGCGGCACGCGCTCCAGGCAGAGCACCAGCAGCGACGAGCTGATCCAGTTCCAGGGCCTGGTGGGCGATCTGTCCGTACAAGGGGCCAACGACAGCTTGAACGGCGGTGCCGGCAATGACCAGTTGATCGGCGACAACCACGTCCTGGTGAGCGCCGTTGTAGCCGGCCCGGTCCTGCTCGGTACCGATAGCGCGACCGGCTACACCGCCGAGCGCGCGTTCGAGACCCCGGTCGAGTTCACCCGGCTCATCGATGAGCTCAGCCTGTGCAGCGGCGATGACGCCATCCACGGCGGCGAGGGCAACGATCTGCTCATCGGCGACAACAGCACGCTGCTCGTAGACCTGCTGCGCGGCCCGGTGGTGAGCGGCCCGGCCGCCTTCGTGGCACAAGCGGCCTACAGCGCGCCGTTCACCGGCGCCCTGGTCGACTTCGACGGCCTGGTGAACAGCCTCAACAGCAGCGGCGGCAAGGACAGCCTGTTTGGCGAGAACGGCGACGACGCGCTCATCGGTGACGATCAGCTCGCAGTGGCCGGCATCGTCGAAGGCGGCCTGGTGCAAGCCGGCAGCGGCACTATTACTGTACCGAGCAAACGCACCTACTCCCCGGACGTGGTCGACTTCGACAACCTGGTGAACTGCGTCAACGTGTCCGGTGCGGCGGACGCGCTGGACGGCGGTGCGGGCAACGACCTGCTCATCGGTGACAACGCGGCCAGCATCACCGCGCTCTTCGCCGGCACCGGCACAGCCAGTCTCCTGCCTGCCACCTTGAACCTCGACGCCAAGGTCAACGACCTGGTGGGGAGCCTCAACCTGTGCGCACAGAAGGACATCCTCACCGGAGGCGACGGCAACGACACCCTGATCGGCGATCAGGCCTTCGGCATCACCGTCGCCATGTCCGGCAGCCAGGCGCAGGACGCGGGCTTCATCAGCATCAACGTCCTGGTTGGCAGCGTCTCGGTGGACGCCGGCGACGACAAGTTGGACGGCGGCACCGGTGACGACAAGCTGATTGGCGACAACCAGGTCGATGTCACCGGCCTGACCCTGCTGGGCGCAAGCCAGGGCAACCGCGCCTTCTCGCTCGGCAACCTGCTCGGCAGCCTGTGCGTCGACAGCGGCAACGACACCCTCACCGGCGGCGACGGCAGCGACGTGATCTTCGGCGACAACGCCGTGGCGCTCACCGGTGCGGCCCTGGTCCACACCAGTGCCGGTGCAACCCTGGCTACCGCCACCATCAGCGGTCTGGTGGGCTCGCTCGACATCGGCGGCGGCTGCGACAGCATCGACGGCGGCGCTGGCAACGACGACCTGTACGGCGACAACGACCTGCTGGTGCTCGGTGCGAGCGGCCAGCTCGACGCCGGAGCGCTGCGCATCCAGATCGACAGCCAGCTGGTCGGGAGCCTCCACCTGGGCGCCAGCAGCGACACCCTCACCGCAGGCGATGGTAACGACCGCATCACCGGCGACAACCGCGTGGAGATCGCGGGCATGGCCGGCAGCGTAGCCACCGGGGCAACGCTGCAAATATCGATCAACGATCTGATCTGCAACCTGTGGGTGGACGGCGGCAACGACTCGTTGTGGGGCGGCCTGGGCGACGACCAGTTGATCGGCGACAACGCCACCACCATCGCCTCCCTGGTGGTGCAGGGTGCCATCAGCGGCAGCCTCAGCTTGAGCGGCTCCGAGCTGGTGGACAGCTTGAATCTCGGTGCCGGCTGCGACGCGCTCGATGGCTCCGATGGCAACGACACGTTGATCGGCGATCAGAGCTTCTACGCCGGCGCGCTGCTCGACGCGGGTGGCCGCAGCGGCACGCCGGGCTCGAGCACCGTCGGCGCCACTGTCAGCCTGTCTCAACTGATCAATTGCCTCGACCTCGGCGCGAGCAACGATACGCTCAACGCAGGCAAGGGCGACGATCTGCTGGTGGGCGACAATCGCGCGCTGGTTGCGGCCTACCTGGGCGCCTTCACCGATCCGATCGGCACCGGCGTCAAGATCACTGGCAATCAGCTGATCTACGACTTCAACGAGCACGCGGGCAGCGACACGGCGCATGGCAACGACGGCAACGACACGGCGGTGGGCGATAGCGACACCACTATCGCATTGCTTGCCGGTGCCACTGTCGCGCCTGCGGGAAGCAACGCACTCGCGCGGCTGGTTAACGACCTGTCGATCGATGCGTGCGGCGACTCGCTGTACGGCGATGCCGGCACCAACGTCAACGTGACGGGCAACCGCGCGCTCACACCGAGCACGCTGGTGAAGTACACCAGCGTTTCGGATCGCTCCAGCGCCGCGCCCGCCACCGCACCCGTGATCGACTGGACCGGTCAGTTCGCGGCCGGCCAGACCTCGCAACCGAGCTGGCTCGCGGACTTCGTCAACGGGCTGGGGCAGACCGCCGGCGAGCGCAACCCCAACGCCGCGATCCGCATCAAGCTGCGCTAAAACGGCTCGGCGCTCGGGGAAACGGGGAGGGCAGGCACCATCCGGGGTGACGGAACGAGGAGGGACCCTCACCCCGGAGTACCTGCCTCACGGCGTAGATGAGGATGGGGATCGCGTGGTCACCGTGCCGCGCGGCAGGAGATTATCAGCCAGCGATAACATCGCCGGCTTCGATTTACATATGGCACCGCAAGTGCGGTGTTGAGGTGCAATGCGGGGAGGGTGCATGCGGATCTCGGCAATCTTGATCCGATCTGGCGTCTTGTTGTTGTTGCTCTTGCTGCCGCGTGTGGCTCCCGCGCAGTCCATCACCGATGTCCAAATCTCCCCGAGAGCCACCGCCGCCGGCTTGGGCGCGACCGTCACGGTTACTGCACAGATCGCCGATCCGACGCTGATCGGCGCGTCCGTGAACTTGCAGCAGATCGACGCGCTCGGCCGCGCGACCGTTCTCGGCAACCTGCACGACGACGGACAGTCCGGCGACGCAATCGCCGGCGACAAGATCTACACATTACAGTTCAGTGTCTATCAACAAACGCCGGGTCCCCTGACTTACCGAGTGTCCGCGGCTTTCCTGGGCAAGCTGCTGCGTGTCTTCTCGAGTCCACTTACCTTCAATGTCACGGGAACGGTTGCGACGGGAGTGACGATCTCGCAACCGGCCAACCTCGTTTTCCTGAACAGCAGCCCGATCATCGTCTCGGGAACCGTAGGCGACCCTGGCGCCACGGTGACCGTGAGTGGGATCAAGGCCATTGGCAGCGGTCAGACGTTCCAGACCACGGTCCCTTTGCAGGAAGGCACCAACACGATCACGGCAGTCGCCGCGAATACGAACGGGACCACGAGCACGGCATCGGTCCAGGTGACCCTCGATACCACGCCTCCGCGCGTGACCATCGGATCTCCTCCCGACGGGTTCCATACGACCGAGTCGAGCATCACGGTTACCGGGATCGTCAACGACATCGTAGTCGGGACCGTCAACAGCGAGCAGGCGAAGGTAACGGTGAACGGTGTGACGGCGCAGGTCGCGAATCGGACCTACACCGCCGCCAACATTCCCCTGTCGATCGGGCCCAATAGCATCCAGGTGATCGGGCGTGACCAGGTTGGCAATGGCGCGACCGTGAATGCGCAGGTGACGCGGGATGCCATCACCCAGCCCTATATCAAGATGATCTCGGGCAACAACCAGACCGGACCTGTCGGCACGCAACTCAATACGCCGCTTATCGTACAACTCCTGAATGGTTCGACGCCGGTGACGAACCAGACTGTGATCCTCAAGGTCACCGAGAACGATGGGACGTTGCAGCCGGGAGTCGGTATACACCAGCTCATCGCTGTCAGGACCGACCCGCAGGGCCAGGCCCTGGCGTATTGGACGCTCGGCAACCGGGCCGGGGTCGGGAACAATATTGTTCAGGCGTATGCCGCAGGTTTTCAGGGCGTCGTCGTCTTCACCGCCTCCGGCACGCCAAGCCAAGCCGCGAAGATCAACGTCGACTCCGGGAACAATCAATTCGGCGCGGTGAGCCAGGCTCTGGCTCTGCCACTTGTCGCGATCGTGACCGATGCGGGCCACAACCGGCTCAACGGCGTGCCCGTGACCTTCACGGTGAAACAGGGCGGAGGCAAGATCAACGGCGCCACTTCCCTGCAAACAACCACTGACGGTGACGGCCGAGCGTTGGCGGTGCTGACGCTCGGCCCACAACCGGGACAGGACAACAACGTTGTCGAGGCGACGTTTGCCGGGAACACAAGCTTCGCGGCTGCCTTCGCCGCTTCAGGCAAGGTCCCGGGTGCTCCAGGGCAAACGTCGATCAGCGGCATCGTTCTGGACAACAGCAACAACCCGATCCCGAACGCGACGATGCGCGTGTTCCAGGCCAACCAGGGGAGCAGCAACAATCAGCAGCAGCAGGTCGCCACCCCGGTGCAGACCGATGCGACCGGCTACTTCAAGATCCTTCCCGCCCCGGTCGGGGTCTACAAGCTGATGGCAGACGGGACGACCGCCACGCAGGGCGGCAAGCTGTACCCCACGCTCGAATACGACATCGTGACCGTCGCCGGCCAGGACAACGGCGTCGGCATGCCCATCTATCTGCCGGAGTTGGATCCCGCAGCCAAGATCTGTGTCAACGAGACGACCGGCGGCGTGCTGAGGCTTTCGAAATCGCCCGGCTTCTCGCTCACGGTTGCACCGGGCTCAGCGAGCTTCCCCGGTGGATCCAAGACCGGCTGCGTTTCGGTCACACCGGTGAATCCGGACAAGGTGCCGATGGCGCCAGGATTTGGCCAGCAGCCGCGCTACATCGTGACGATTCAGCCGGTGGGCACGACTTTCAATCCGCCGGCGGGGATGACCATTCCGAACGTAGATGGGTTGCCGCCGAATGCGAAGACGGAGATGTACTCCTACGATCACGATCTCGCGGCGTTCGTGGCAATCGGATCGGCGACCGTCAGTGCGGACGGCTCCCTGATCAAGTCCGATCCTGGGGTCGGGGTTTTAAAGGCCGGGTGGCATTGCGGGGGGAATCCGAACACCACCGGCAGTGCCGGGACCTGCCCCGACTGCCAGAAGTGCATCGGCACCTCTTGTGCAGCGGCCCCGGGCTTGGCCAACGCGCCGTGCAAGAGCGACGGGAACGTGTGCACCGCCGACGTCTGCCTGCAGGGAGAGTGCCAACACCCTCCCATCACGGTGGAGATCACCAGAGTCGACACGCCCAGCAAGTCGGCAACTCCACCGGGCGAACGGTCGTTCATCGAAGACGATTCGATCCAGGCCGTGGGGCGATCCCTCGTCCCCACCGCTGCGAGCCTGAACGGCACGTTCGACAGCCTGATGCAATGGAAAGCCACTTCCGTGGGACCCCGCTCCGGCAGCGCTGACCCCGCCACTCGATCGGGGCCCACCTTTTCATTTACTACCCGGCCTGCCAGCCCCCTCACGACCGGGAGTACCACTGCGAATCCAGCCTTGGCCTTCGACGTCGTGGCCAGAATCGGGGCCGAGACGGCGAGTTGCCCAGCCACCACCTATTCGCTGCGGCAAGACGAACGAGACGTAATGCGACAAGAGTATTCGGATTTTCAAACGGTGAACGGCGATGTCTCCATCCCGGCCAGATCCGCGCTGCAAAGCCCGCCAATCGCTACGCCCAGCCTCAACGGAGGAAACTACAACCTGATCTTCAACGGCGATATATTGCTGGCCATGCTGGATGACTTCATTGCGAACTTGAATGCCATTCTGGGAGCGCAGGATACGCTGGTCGTGCCGCCTTGCACCTGCGCTCCCAACGACCAGAGCTGTTTCGATCAGCACCCGGCAAGCTGCAAGCTCACTGCCCAGACCGTAGTCGTGCGAGCCGGAACCAGCACATCTGCAACTCGACCGGCCGACACCACCTTCAATCGCCAGGTAATCGTGTTTCATACGCGGCCCGGCGGAGACGACACGTTCGACACGCAAGGCAATATTCTGGCCGGTCCGAATGGGAGAGCGGAAACCCAAGCCAACACGGTGGTCCTGCCGACCTTCACGCGCGCCTCGCTGGTCGTGACGAGCGGCTACCGCAACCCGAGACGCAATCTCGCTGTCGGCTCCCAGAATCCGAACAGCTTTCATGTGCAAGGGCGTGCGCTCGATATTGCCAACTTCGACATCCCCGGGCTGATTCCGGTACCCGGTGTCGCGAGCGCCGCCAATTCCAGGTGTATAGCCGAGCTCGCCGGGGATCGGGCGGTCCAGGCCCAGAACGCGTTTGCCGAGCAGGGGCCCACCACTTTGGCCTGCGACAGTGCCAGCGTCGACCATCTGCATATGCAAAGACCATGAGAACACTCAGGCAACAGCTTTGGTCCGCGCTCGTTGCGGCCGTCGTTGCGGTCATCATTGGCGCCGGTACGGCGGAAGGCGCGAGACCTGGCGTGGTGGATCAGGGCATGTATTGTTCGAACGAGTATGACGATCCCAACTCCGTGGAGTATGCCAAGTGCTCGTCTGCGATCGAACAGGTGCGCCGGACGTTGGAAACCCGGCCGGCCGATGTGGCGACGCTGCTCGAGCTGGCGCGCTACCAGGAAAACCGCTCGCGGGCCGAGGCGATGAAGCTCTATGCCAAGGTCCTGGAGCTGGATGCGAACAGCTTCGAAGCGCATTTCAGGCTCGGGGCCCTGGAGGAGAACGCCCAGGACAAGATCAAGCACCTGGCCGAGGCCGCGCGCATCAACCCGGGAGATCTGTTTGTCCACGGCATGCTGGCCACTGCGTTGCTGGCGCAGCGCAAGAGCCACGAGGCCGCGCGCCAGGCCCTGCTCCAGATCAAGCTCAACCCTGGGAGCGAATTCCCGGTGAGCTCCTGCATACGGGAATTGATGCAGCAAGGCGCTGCGGAAGACGCCAGGAAAGTTCTCGACGCGTATCTGGCGTCGGCACTCCCGGAGCGGGAACGCTGCTCCGAGGCGATGGCCGGGCTGGCGGTGCGCTTGGGCAGCAAGAGCTCGTATGCCAAGAGCTGCAGCGCACCGAGCGTGCCCAAGAACTGACGCGAGGGGAGCAGGGTGGCCAGGAGTCAGCGTGTCTGGAATCGGAGGCAGCTCGAGCGCTTCCGGCTGGCGCTAGGGCTGCTCCTGCTGGTTGGCGCGCCGGCCGCTCATGCGCAGCTCGACGAGAACTGCGTCGTCTCGGTTCTTAACCGCACGGTACAGGTAAAGTCCGACGGCACCTGGATTCTTCCCAACGTTCCGGCCAACTTCGGCCCGGTCCGGGCGCGCGCCACATGCGTTGAGAATGGCATCACGCGTTCAGGCCAGTCGGCATTCTTTACCATCCCTGCGAACGGCTCGATCGACGTCCCCCCGATTCTGCTGGGCTCGGTCACGCCCATCCCCACACAGCTCACCGTCACGGCTCCAATGGCGACGCTTACCCAGGCGGGCGCCATGGTCCAGCTCCAAGTCGTAGGGAAGTACGCCAACGGCAAAATCTTCGACTTGACCCCGGGTGCTGCGGGGACCCAATACCTCACCAGCAACTCAGCGATTGCCAGCGTAACAGGAGAAGGGCTGGTGACCGCCCGTCAATCCGGCACGGTTGTGATTCAGGCCATCAACGAAGGCTCGCAGGGACTCCTTCAACTCAACGTTGCTCTGTCTCGAGACTCCGATGGCGACGGCATCCCGGATGATTGGGAGCTCCAGCATGGTCTCGACCCGAACAACGCAGCCGACGCACTCGACGACCCCGATCACGACGGATTGACGAATCTGGAGGAATATCGCCTCGGGACCGATCCCCATAACCCGGATACCGACGGCGACGGCATCAGCGATGGCGACGAGGTCAAGAAGTACCACACTAATCCGCTGCTCAAGGACTCCGACGGCGACGGTGTTCCCGACAACGTCGAGATCGCATCCGGGAGCGATCCGAACGATCCCGGCAGCGTGAACCTGGGCGCTGCGCTCGAGCGGATCACTGTCAGCCCGTCCAGTGCAGTCATTACCGTCAGCTCTGCCCAGGGTGTCGGCTTCCAGCAGCTGACTGTGAGCGGACAGTTCCTGCTCGGCGGGACCATCGACCTTACTTCCACAGCACGGGGTACTAACTACGCATCGGACAATCTGCAGGTCTGCAACTTCGGGGCAGAAGACGGGCGTGTCTACGGGGGTACCGATGGGTCTTGCACCATCACGGTCAGCGTCGCGGGCCTGACCGCCAAGGCGGCGATCACAGTGCGCAACTTTACCCCGCTCGCGCTCTCGCAACTGGCCATTCCAGGCTATGCGAACAACGTGGATGCCAACGGCGGATACGCTTATGTGGCAGCCGGAGCGACAGGACTACAGGTGGTCGACGCACGCGACCCGGCCAATCCGCACATCGTCGGCTCGGCCGATACCCCCGGCAATGCCAACGATGTCCGCGTGGTCGGTAACCTGGCATTCATCGCCGATGGCAGCGCGGGTTTGCGTATCTTCGATGTGAGCAACCCCTCCAGTCCCGCTTTCGTGGGGACGGTGGACACGCCTGGCGATGCGCTGGATGTGGTTGTGTTCAATGGTCGTGCCTATATCGCAGATGGCTCGGCCGGCCTTGCGATCATCAGCATCAGCAGCCCGGCTACGCCGTCGCTGCTCAAGCAGGTCGCAACGCCGGGAACCGCTCGCGGAGTCGACGTGCTGCAGACGTCCACCGGTAAGCTCTACGCGGTGATGGTGACCGATGGTATCCCCACCATCACGGTGATCGACGTCACGGACCCGGGCAATGCCGCCTCGGTTGCAACCCTGGCGCTACCCGGCTCGCCGACTGACCTGCGTATCAGCGGCAACTTCGCTTACGTGGCTGCTTATACGGCGGGCCTGCAGGTCGTGGACTTGACAAATCCGCTTTCCCCCATGCTTAGCGGCAGTCTGCCCACTCAATTCAAACCGACTGACGTTGAGCTCGCCGGTACCTACGCCCTCCTGGCTGAGGTGTTTTTCGTCAACGCAGTGCCGATTGTGGACGTGTCTAGTCCATCGGTTCCTATTTTCCGGACGATTGTAGATTTCTCGGCTCTCGGGGATTACAACGGGACTGGCATCGCGGTCGCGGGTGCATATTTCTACATGACCGGCGATCACCAGCTCCCCTCCGGAAAGGGCGTATCGGGCGACACGAGACTGTTTGTCGGGCAGTACCTCCCAATCGAGGACCGCGGCGGCATTCCGCCAAGCGTCAGGATAACTTCACCGCTTGACGCCTCTACCGTGGTGCAAGGCGCAACGCTTACCTTGCACGCGGACGCCAGCGACGATGTAGGTGTCGCGGCCGTGACCTTCCGGGTGAATGGAGTGGCGGTGTCCAGCGATACCTCGGCGCCATACGAGGCTGCCTACCAGGTCCCCGCCAGCGCGACTGCGCTCTCGGTCTCGGCGGACGCAATAGATTTCGGCGGCAACGTGGCGACCTCTACCACGGTGCGGTTGACCGCAATCGCCGACCCGCTCACCACCGCGGCCGGACGGACTGTGGGTACCGCCGGCGCCGCGGTCGCCGGGGTCAGCGTGACCTGCCTCGGCGCGACCGGCACCAGCGCCGCAGACGGAAGCTTTTCCATTTCTGGACTGTCGACCACGCAGGGGAATATCTCATGTGTCGCCACCGTCAGCAGCAGCAATGGCAAACTCTTCGGGTTCACTTCGAGCTTCCCGCCTGTGCTTGGAGGCGTAATCAATGTGGGAACCATCCAACTGTGGCCACAGGGCAACTCATCCATCTCCGCCGGTGAGGGCCACACCTGCGCCCTGACCAGCGCAGGCGGGGTGAAGTGTTGGGGCTTCAACGCTTACGGCCAACTCGGTAACGGCACGTCGAATGACGCGCTTAGTCCGCAGGATGTCGTGGGCCTGAGCGGCGGGGTCATCGCGGTGTCCGCGGGTGCGGACCACACCTGCGCCCTGACCAGCGCAGGTGGGGTGAAGTGTTGGGGCTATAACGCTTTCGGCCAACTCGGTAACGGCACGGCGAACGACGCGTCGAGCCCGCAGGATGTCGTGGGTCTGAGCGGCGGGGTCGTCGCGTTGACCGCGGGTTACTACCACACCTGCGCGCTGACCAGCGCAGGCGGGGTGAAGTGTTGGGGCTTCGACCTCGCCAGCGGCACGGCGAGCAACGTCAGCCCGCGCGATGTCGTGGGTCTGAGCAGCGGGGTCATCGCGTTGAGCGCGGGTTCGGCCCACACCTGCGCCCTGACCAGCACAGGTGGGGTGAAGTGTTGGGGCTATAACTATTTCGGCCAACTCGGTAACGGCATGGTGCACCAGACGCTCGGTAGCCCGCAGGATGTGGTGGGTCTGAGCAGCGCGGTCGTCGCGTTGTGCGCGGGTGCGGACCACACCTGCGCCCTGACCAGCGCAGGGGGGGTGAAGTGTTGGGGCTATAACATTTTCGGCCAACTCGGTAACGGTGCGGTGAACGAGGGGCTCGGTAGCCCGCAGGATGTCGTGGGCCTGAGCAGCGGGGTCACCGCGGTGTCGGCGGGTTTCTACCACACCTGCGCCCTGACCGGCCCCGGCGGGGTGAAGTGTTGGGGCCATAACGCTAGCGGCCAACTCGGTAACGGCACGGCGAACGACGCGCTCAGCCCGCAGGATACGGTGGGCCTGAGCAGCGGGGTCAACGCGTTGTCCGCGGGTTGGTCCCACACCTGCGCCCCGACCAGCGCCGGCGGGGTGAAGTGTTGGGGCGATAACGCTTTCGGCCAACTGGGTAACGGCACCACCGATCCCAGTCTTACGCCGCAGGATGTTATCGGCTTCCCCGACTCTCGCACCACGGTCGCTGGTATGGTCGTCATGTCGGGTGGCAACGCGCTCCCGGCACCGAACGCGACCGTTCAGTGCTTCTCTTTGGGCGGGGCCTTTGTCAAGGCCACCGGCCCAGATGGCCGGTTCTCGTTCCTGGGTATGACGTCCAGCCAGGGTCAGGTCACTTGCGAAGCAACGCTGCTTCAGGGCAGCGTGTTGCTGTCTGGCCTGTCCCCGCCCGCCATGCCGCTGCCGGCTGCTACAACGGACGTGGGAACCATTCAGATCAGCGCAGACCCGAGCCCCGTGTATGCTCGGCAGTTCGATCCGAAAGGGACTTGGCTCGCGCGCGATACTTCTGCAGCTGGTTTGGCCGATGTCCAAGTTCCCGCCACCCGTATTCTGCTAACCGAGATCGGCACGGCTCTCGCCACCACGATTGGGCCTGGATCCGTGCTGAACGTCTGGGCAGCAGGTGGCTTTAACCCATGTTTCGATCCAGGCTGCGAAGGGCAGCCGCCCGGCGCCCAATACTCTCCAGCCATGATCGGGCGGTTCGTGAATGCGAACGGCGGAACCGTCCTTGCGGCACTCGTGGGGGCTTACGACGTCATCACAGTACCTACCTGTCCTGGAAATCTCCCGACGGACGTCCTAGGGGATTTCGGCTTCCCGTACTGGAAGGGGCTCACCGGTGTACAAGTGCCACAGGGTGCCGTCGCTATTGAGGTTGGCGTCCATGATTGCTTCTATCGGGACAACACCGATCCGGATGGCGATTTGCGTGTGTTGTTCCAAGTCCCGCGATAGCGGCCCCATCCCCAGTGCTGAAAGCCGTTGCATCGTTTGTCGTCTGCGCCGCGGTTCTTACCGTGGCGCACGATGCAAATGCGCAGCAGCGCAAGATCGGCCGTGAAGTATCAGTCCCTCGGCACCTGGAAGATGACGAGGAGCACGCGCTGCCCATTTCGAAGCTGCTCCAGCACGGAAAGCTGTTGTTCAGTGCGAACTGGACAGAGGAGGAGGGTGCCGGCCGGCCGTTGAACAAGGGAACCGGCAAGCAACTGACCGATCCGTCGGCACCTCTGATCGGCGGGCGGGCGTTCAACCGAATCTCAGGACCGGACGCAAACTCTTGCGCGGGATGTCATAACCTGCCGTATGGAATTCCAGGGGGTGGCGGCGACTTCGTGACGAATGTCTTCGTCCTGGGGCACCGATTCGACTTTGCCACCTTCGATCCGAACGACACGGTGCCGACGCGCGGGACGCTCGACGAGAACGGTCAGCCGGTTTCGCTGCAAAGGGTCGGTAACTTCCGCGCCACGACGGGAATGTTCGGGGCGGGTTTCATTGAAATGCTGGCACGTCAGATGACAGCCGAGCTCCAGGCCATCCGTGATCGGCTGCAACTCGGAGAGACCGCCGAACTGTGGGCGAAAGGGATCTACTTCGGAAAGCTCACGCGCCGTGCGGATGCATTCTGGGATACCCGGCAGGTGGAAGGATTGCCACGGCCCAGCGTCATCGCACCCACGCCGGTCGATCGGCCGAGCCTCGTGATCCGTCCCTGGCACCAGGCGGGCAGCGTAGTGTCTTTGCGAGAGTTCTCCAACAATGCGTTCAACCAGCACCATGGAATTCAGAGCACGGAGCGCTTTGGCCGCGATACCGACCCGGACGGAGACGGCGTCGTCAACGAGATGACGCGGGCGGACGTGACGGCAGTCTCGCTATACCAGGCTGCGCTCGCGGTGCCGGGACGAGTCATCCCGCGCGACCCCGAGATCGAGGCCGCAGTGCTCACCGGGGAGAAAGTGTTCTCCAGGATCGGTTGCGCCCGCTGCCATATTCCCGCATTGCCGCTGGACAAGCAGGGGTGGATCTTCACCGAGCCGAACCCCTACAACCCTCCGACCAACCTGCGCCTTGGGGAGACGAAGACGGTCTCGATGGATCTGACCAGCGCCGATCTGCCCCAGCCCCGCCTGACCCCGCTGCTTCCCGATCGGACCATCCTCATCGTGCCGACGTATACCGATCTCAAGCTGCACGACATCACCGACCCCGAGGAGCCCGCCGAAGCCGAGGCGCTCGACATGAATTGGTTCGTGTGGTCGCCGAAGTTCACCGGCGGGAACCGGAAGTTCCTGACCAAGCGGCTCTGGGGATGCGCAAACGAGCCGCCTTTTTTTCATCACGGGTTGTTCACCACGTTGCGGCAGTCGGTCCTGGGTCACAACGGGGAGGCGCTGGGCGAGCGTCGTGCCTTTCAAGCACTGACCGAGTACGAGCAGGACTCCCTGATCGAGTTTCTGAAGACGCTTCAGGTCTTGCCACCCGGGACCGGATACTTGGTCGTCGACGAGAAATTCCAGCCGCGAGAGTGGCCGCTCAGCGCACCCTCGCTGAGCTATCCACAGAAACCCTGAGCGTAGTGCGCCGCGACCGCTCAACGGCGCATCCGGCAGGTCTGAGCGTCGGCAACCGACGCTCCGCTGTCACCCGAGGAACGGCCGCTCGCGTAGGCCGGTGGCTGCGCCTGGGCTGGTACGTAGCCGCGGGCTACGTTGCCGGATTCCTGGCCCTGTGCTGATCGCTGGCTGGCATCCGGCCCCGAAACGCGCCGCCCCGCCACCCACGGGGCAGCAGCCCTCCCCAGCAGGGGATTGCCATTGGCTTGAGTCCAGCGGCGGGTTGCGGCTCCGGAGGGCTTGCCCCGGCCCGCTCCGGCGGGTGAACCACTTAGCCATCGGCTGCCGGGCCCTGCCGGAGGCCGGGCTACGCCGGCCTGGCACTGCCGCCCGGCGCTTGCGGATCGATTCCCGTTCAAGGTACTCTCCGACTCTTGCGGCGGCGGGGAGGGTCGCGACGTTTCCACTGGCTGTTCGGCCTGGCTCGGGGCCTTCTTTAGCCCCGCTCACCGGCCCGAAGGCCTCGCCCAGCCTGGCCTGGAGGGCTTCGAGGCCCCCGCTGTCAGGCCTGACAAGAACACCGGAGAAACTCGAGATGAAGAAGAAGGTGCTCGTCACGCGGGCGGTATTCGACGAGACCCTGGCTTACCTGGCCCAG
>JBGPMS010000120.1:0-14083 GCA_041487115.1 Gammaproteobacteria bacterium | reverse complement strand
TGGCGTTGGCGCCCGCGACGCCTGCAGAATTGACCAGCGCGTCGATCTTGCCTAGCGCCGAGGCGGTATCCCTGGCGGCGGCAGCCACCGCCTGATAGTTGGCGATGTCCACCGTGGCGGTATGGACCTTGGTCTTGGCCCTCAGCTCCCCGGATGCCTTGGCGAGAGCGCTCGCATCGCGGTCCCACAGGCTGACGGTCGCCCCGGACTCGGCCATGCGTTGCGCGATGGCGCGTCCAATGCCAGAGACGCCTCCGGTCACGATGGCCACACGCCCGGCCAGATCCAGTTTGTTCATTGCTCCTCCTGGGAAAGCGATTGGAAAAGATTCATGTTCGCGCGAGGCGCCACGACAGGCGCAATTCTAATTTAGCGGCCGAGCCACAGCTAGCCCGGGACGTAAGGTACCTCTCCCTCTGGGAGAGGTAGGGTGAGGGTGAGGGTGAGGGTGAGGGTGAGGGTGAGGGTGAGGGTGAGGGTGAGGGTGCTGGTGCGGGAGAGGATAGAGTGAGGGTCCGGGCAAGGGGGGTTCGGGTGAGGGTCACTGCCCGCCGGTACTCTTCGCCAGGAACAGCGCCAGCAACACCAGCACGATCGCGCCGACCACCCAGGCCCATACGGGCACGCGCGATCGGGCTGCTGGCGTTGCCGAGGCTGCGGCCGGGGATGTGGTCGGGGCTGGCGCGAGGGTCTGTTTGAACTTGGCAAAAAACTCGTCCGCCATCTTCCGCGCCACGCCGTCGATCAGCCGGGAGCCGACTTGCGCCAGCTTGCCGCCCACCGTGGCATGCGCCGTGTAGGCGAGCCGCGTTCCGCCTTCGGCCGATGACAGCGTGACCGTGGAACTGCCCTTCCCGAACCCCGCCGCACCGCCCGAGCCTTCGAATGCCAGCGCATAGGAGTTGGGCGGGTTCAGATCGGACAGCAGGAGCTTGCCGCTGAACTTGGCCTTGACCGGACCGACCGACGCGCTCATGACGACGCGGTACTCGTTGTCCGATACCTTCTCCATGATCTCGCAGCCCGGGATGCAGGCCTTCAGAACCGCGGGATCGTTCAGCGCTTCCCAGACCCGCTGCTGCGGCAGTGCGATGAGCTGTTCTCCGGTCATATCCATGACGGTCTCCGTTGTTGCGCGGTTATTTTTCGGCGCCGGTCAGCGCGCTGGCGACGTCGAGCAGGCTTGTGATGTTGTGCGCAGGGAGGAACACATCCACGTGCGGCAGCATCGCGCGAACGCCGGCCGGGCGCGGCTCGAATCCCTCGAAGCGCAACAGCGGGTTGAGCCAGATGACTTTCTTGCTGGACTTGTGCAGCCGGTCCATCTGCGCGCCGAGATCGTCGCCCAGCTCCCGGTCGAGGCCGTCGGTGATCAGGAGCACCATCGCATTCTGGCCCAGCAGGCGACGCGACCAGCGCAGGTTGAACTCGCGCAGGCTGGCGCCGATGCGCGTTCCCCCCGACCAGTCTGCCACCGCCTGCGTCACCCCGTTCAGCGCGAGGTCGACGTCGCGGTGGCGAAGATGGCGAGTGATGTTGGTCAACCGGGTGCCGAACACGAAGGTGTGCACGCGGTCCCGGTCGTTGGTGACCGCATGTAGAAAATGCAGAAACATGCGCGAGTACCGCTTCATGCTGCCCGAGATGTCGCACAGGACGACCAGCGGCGGATGGCGTCGTGCGTGGGAACGGCGGCGCAGTGGAATCACGTCGGCGCCGGCGCGCAGGCTGGCACGCAGCGAAGCGCGCATGTCGACCAGGCGGCCGTGCGGGTCCGGCGTGAGGCGCCGGGTGCGCACGGCCGGGATGGGCAACCGGAGTTGCGCGATCATCCTCTTGGCCTGGGCCAGCTCGCCGGTTGTCATGGTTTCGAAATCGGCGCGCTGCAGCAGTTCCCGCTCGGATACCGTGAAGGCGGCGTCGAGCTCCACCTCCCGTTGCTTCGGGTCCGCCGGGTCCTGCCGCGGCCCGGCGTGCGGGAGCAGCGCCTGGGCCACGCGGTTGGGTGGCGTGGGCTGGTCCGCCGTGCCGTGGCCACCCAGGTTGGGCAACATCAGCGCCATGACCCGCGTGAGCATCCCCGGGTCGCGCCAGAAGATATGGAAGGCCTGATCGAACAGCTCGAACTGCTCGCGGCGGTCGACGAACAACGACGCCAGCGTCCAGTAGAAATCGTCGCGCTGAGCGATACCCGTCACCTCGAGCGCTTTCAGCGCGTCGATCACGCGGTCCGGCCCCACCGGTATTCCCGCCCCGCGCAGCACCCGTGCGAAGTGCATCACGTTCTCGGACAGCCGCCCGGTATCGCCGTGGCCAGCGGTCATTCGCCAAGGAACAAGGTTGCGCCGTTATGCCAGGCAATCTGCTCGGCGATGTCGCGCGGAAGCTGCGAGAGCCAGGCGCGGTAGCGTGCCATGATGTCCGGAACATCGGGCCAACGCTGCGGCACCCACGTATCGGAGCCCAACAGAAAACGCTCCGGATATTTCGTGAACAGCGCGCGCCAGGTCGAAGACAGTGCATCGCCGTCCAGGATTCCCTCCCTGAAGGACAACTCTCCGTAGAGCTTGGGATACTGCCCGAGCAGCTGGTCCACGCGCGCTGGTGGCGTGGTCATTCCGGTGTGTGCCCAGATCACCCGCGCGTCCGGATCGAGCGAGAAAATGCGATCGATCACGTAATCGTCGCAGTGAGCGTGCAGCCATAGCTGATGCTGCGAGGCGAGCCGCACGAAGCGCGCAAAACCCTCGCTGTCCGCATCGTGGCCGAAGATATGGAACTCCCCGATCCCTTTGTAGATGCCACGCGCGATCTCCTGCTCGACCATGGTGAGTATGGCGGGGTTGCGGAACCAGGTGAACGCATCGGACGCGACGACGTAAGGGCGGGCGAAGGCGACGGTGCGGAACTCGGGCGGCGCCGCGGCGAGCAGCTCGCGCGTGCCGTCGTTGGGGCGGCTGGTCAGCAATACACCGCGAATGCCAGCGCGCCGCCACAGCTCGAACACGGTCTCGACCGGTACCGGGCGGCCAATGTCCAGGTTGTAGTGGACGTGCGCGTCGAAGATCGGTAGCGCGGAGGCCTGCGCGCGAGCCGAGGCGGGGGCGGCAACGGCCAATGCCACGAGCGCTCCTGCCCATATCGACCTGCGACACATAGCCTGCTCCGCTATCCCACTTCGGCTCTGACTTCCGAGAGAATCCGCGCTGCTTCGCTGCCCTTGACCTGCGCGATATCGTCTTGGTACTTGAGCAAGGCACCCAGCGTGTCGTCGATCAATGCCGGGTCGAGCGCGATCTGGTCCAGTGCCATCAGGGCATTGGACCAATCGATCGTCTCGGCCACGCCCGGCAGTTTGAACAGGTCTTTGCCGCGCAGCCGCTGCACGAAAGCCACTACCTCCCGCGACAGCCGTTCCGAGGCACCGGGTACCTTCCGCCGCAGGATATCGAGCTCGCGCTGCGCGTCGGGGTAGTCCACCCAGTGGTACAGGCAGCGGCGCTTGACCGCATCGTGGATCTCGCGCGTGCGGTTGGAGGTGATGATGACGATGGGCGGCTGTTGCGCCTTGATCGTCCCGATCTCGGGGATGGTCACCTGGAAGTCGGACAGCACCTCCAGCAGATAAGCCTCGAATGGCTCGTCGGTGCGGTCCAGCTCGTCGATGAGCAGCACCGGAGCCGCGCCCAGGTCGCCCTCCAGCGCCTGCAGCAGCGGACGACGAATCAGGAACCGCTCCGAGAAGATGTCCTGGCTCAGACCCTCGCGCGACTTGACGCCCTCGGCTTCAGCCAGCCGGATCTCGATCATCTGCCGCGTGTAGTTCCATTCGTACACGGCAGAGGCGATATCCAGCCCTTCATAGCATTGCAGCCGCACCAGGCGCCGGTCCAGGGTCTGGGCCAGCACCTTGGCGATCTCGGTCTTGCCCACGCCGGCCTCGCCTTCCAGGAACAGCGGCCGGCCCATGCGCAGAGCCAGGAACACGGCGGTGGCGAGCCCGCGCTCGGCCACGTAGTCGGCGCGAGCGAGCAGGGCGATGGTTTCATCGATGGACGAGGGCAGGAGCTGTGTCATGTGCGGGCAGGTTGGAAGCCGGGCATCGCCGCATCCGATCCCTGCTCTGGTCTCAAGTCCGGCGAGGGGGCTTACGAGCAACGGGAGGGCGGCAGCAGGGTTAAGAATAACACCGCCGCCCCCGCCCAGGAGACGACCCCGCGCCGCGTGCTGGCTGCAGTGCGGGATCGGATTGCTGAAGACGGGATTATTTGCCGGCTATCGCGGCGTTGACCGCGCGCTTGGCCATCACGGTCACCAGATGCGCACGGAATTCGCTGGAGGCATGGATATCCGAGTTGAGGCCGTCGGCGGAGACCTGGATGCCGGCCACCGCGTCGGGCGAGAACCTGGACGCCAGCGCCTTCTCCAGCTGGGAGGCGCGAAAGACGCTGGTGCCAGCACCGGTCACCGCGACGCGCACACCGCCCGCGCCTTCGCTCACGAATACACCCACGATGGCGTAGCGCGAGGCGGGGTTCTTGAACTTGGCGTAGGCCGCGCGTTTAGGCACCGGGAAGCTGACCGCCGTGATGATTTCCCCAGCCTCCAGGGAGGTCTCGTACATGCCCTTGAAGAAAGCGTCCGCGGCGATCTTGCGCTTGTTCGTGTTGATCGTGGCGCCCAGGCCGAGCACGCCCGCGGGGTAGTCGGCCGCGGGATCGTTGTTCGCGATGGAGCCGCCGAGGGTGCCCATGTTGCGCACCATACGGTCGCCGATACTCGCCGCCAGGCTTGCCAGCGCGGGTATGGACTGCAGGACTTCCCTCGAGGCGGCGACTTCGGCATGGCGCGTCATGGCGCCGATGGTGAGTGTGCCGCGGTCGACCTTGATGCCGCTCAACTCCTTGATCCCGGCCAGGTCGACGAGATCCGGCGGCGCCGCCAGGCGCAGCTTCATGGCGGCAATCAGGGTCTGCCCGCCCGCCAACGCCCTTGCTTCGGGATTGCGGGTCAGCAGAGCGGCCGCGTCGGCGACGCTCGACGCCTTGTGATAGTTGAACTGGTACATGGCTTAGCTCCGCGTCGCCTTCGCGCCGGCCTGCACGGCCTTGACGATGTTGTGGTAGCCGGTGCAGCGACAGATGTTGCCGTCGAGCTCGGCCCGGATGGTCTCTTCCGTCAGGTTGGAATGGCGACGCGCGAGGTCGATGGCGCTCATCACCATCCCCGGCGTGCAGAAGCCGCATTGCAGCCCGTGGTGCTCGCGGAATGCCTCCTGCATCGGGTGCAGCGTGCCGTCCGCCGCGGCGATGCCTTCGATCGTCACGAGAGTGGCACCCTGAGCCTGCAGCGCAAGCATGTTGCAGGATTTCACCGCCGCGCCGTTCACGTGCACGGTGCAGGCGCCGCACTGGGCGGTATCGCAGCCCACGTGGGTGCCGGTCAGGCGCAGGTTGTCGCGGATCAGGTCTACGAGGAGCGTTCGTGGCTCCACCTCGGCCGTGACCGGCTTGCCGTTCACGGTCATGGAAACTTTGACTGACATAGCTCTCCTTCTATTGGTCGCGCGTCCGGGCCGAGTGCACTCGCGCTCCGGGCTGGCCCTCGACGCAGCGGGCAGCCAAGGATGCTACGCCAGCGCCCGAGCCTAATCAACCTAGCGCAAAAGGCTCTGCACGTGCTCCGCGATCGCCAACGAGGCGGTGAGGCCCGGCGATTCGATGCCGTAGAGATTCACCAGGCCCGCGACGCCGTGGTCCGCCGGTCCCTGGATGAGAAAGTCGGCGGCCGGCTGCTTCGGCCCCGAGATCTTGGGCCGGATGCCGGTGTAGCCGGGCTGCAGCGCGCCATCCTTCAGGCCCGGGTAGTAGTGGCGAATGGCCTGGTAGAAGAGCGGCTCGCGCGCGAGGTCGAACGTGTAGTCCACGCTGTCCACCCAGGAGACATCCGGGCCGAACCGGGCCTGCCCGCCGAGATCGAGGGTGACGTGCACGCCGAGGAACGCGTTGGTAGCGACCGGGTACACCAGCCGGTGGAAGGGTGACCGACCCGCCAGGGTGTAGTAGTGGGCCTTGGCGAAGTACTGCGGTGGGATACTCTCGGACGGCACGCCCTTGATGCCGCGCGCGACGCTTTAGGCGAACAGCCCGGCCGAGTTTACGACCGTGCTGGCGGCGAGCGTCATGGGCTCGGTGCCGCCGACGTTGAGAATGATGGCGCCGTCGTGCACCTCGCCGGACTCCACCGGGCTGAAGAACACGACGCTCGCGCCATGATTCTCGGCGTCGCCCTGCAGGCTCAGCATCAGCGCGTGGCTGTCGATGATGCCGGTCGATGGCGACTCAAACCCCGCCACGCAACGGACTTCGGGCTCCATCCGGCGCAGCTCGTCGATGGTGAGCCACCGCAGATCGGTGACGCCGTTGGCCGCGGCCTTGGCAACGTAGGACTTCACCGCCTCGATCTCCGACTCGTCGCTCGCGACCACCACCTTGCCGATGCGCTGGTGCGGGATGCCGCGCTCGGCGCAATAGGCGTATAGCTTGTCCTTGCCTTGCACGCACAGCCTGGCCTTGAGCGAGCCCTTGGCGTAGTACAGGCCGGCGTGGATGACCTCCGAGTTGCGCGAGCTGGTGTGGGTCCCGATGCCCTCGGCTGCTTCCAGCACGATGACCTCGCGTCCGGCCAACGCCAGTTCGCGCGCGATGGCGAGCCCGATCACGCCCGCCCCGATCACTACGCAGTCGACGCGTTCGGTCATAGCTGGCCGTCCCTTGACGACGGAGACAGGACAGGACAGTGGGGCCAAACGGTCGACCGGCCGCGCGAATCTCTCGGCGAGCGGACGGGGTGGGACTGCGGCGTCGGGTGGTCAAACATCGAAGATAGGGCGTTGCGCAATGCGCTGTTCGAAGCGCGTAATCTTACCCGAGCGCCCGGCATTTCCTGCGGCGTCCGAGAACTTGCGTGAGACCGTCGAACGGCGCTGTACTACCATACGCGCTCTTGTCCGCCATGGCGGATGGCGGTGACGATGAACCCACGACGACCCCTGCTCCTGCTGGCCGGCGCCGGCTTCGTGTCCGGCTTGACGATGCGGGTGGCCGAGCCGTTGCTGCCCAAGGTGGCGCACGAGTTCAGCGTCAGTGTCAGCGCCGCGGCCGTGCTCATCACCGGGTTCACTCTGGCATACGGGCTGTTCCAGCTGGTTCACGGGCCACTGGGCGACCGCATCGGCAAGCTTCGAGCGGTCAGCATTGCCCTGGTTCTGGCGGCGGTCGCTTGCGCCGCTTGTGCGGTTGCGTCGTCGCTGGAGACGCTGGCGTTGTACCGGTTTCTCACCGGCATGACCGCCGGAGCAGTCATCCCTCTGTCGTTCGCGTTCGTCGGCGACACCGTGCCCTACGCGGGCCGGCAGGCGGTGCTCGGACGCTTCATCGCCGGCACTCTGCTCGGCCAGACTTTCGGCCCGTTGCTGGGCGGAGTGTTCAGCGACTACATCGGATGGCGCGCCACGTTTCTGGTTCCGGCGGCCGCGTTCCTGCTCATCGGGCTCCTGTTGCTCCCGGTTGCGCGCCTGCAGGGCCTCCCGGACGCCGGCAGCACCGCACCTATGCATCCAATCGCTCGTTACTCATCGCTCCTGCGACGGCGCCGAGTGCGTATCGTGCTGCTTGCCGTCGCCGTCGAAGGGTTTCTGTTCTTTGGGATCTACGGCTATCTCGGCGCCTTCCTCCGGCACGAGTTTGGCCTGAGCTATACCGCGATCGGCTTCGTGCTGTCGGGGTTCGGGTTGGGCGGTGTGGTCTACAGCCTGCTGGTAAAGGTGTTGGTACGCCGCCTCGGTCAGCGCGGCCTGGTTGGCGCGGGCGGCGTGCTCCTGTTCATCTGTTTCGCCGCGCTCGCCCTTGCCCCGGACTGGCGACTCTGTGCGCCACCCATCGCTGTGCTGGGACTCGCCCTCTACATGCTGCACAACACGTTGCAGACGCGTGCCACCGAGATGGCGCCCGAGGCCCGCGGCTCCGCCGTGTCCGCCTTTGCGTTCTGCCTGTTCACGGGGCAGACGCTGGGCGTGTCCACGATCGGGTTCGGCGTCGAGTACCTCGGGTATCGCCCCATGATCGTGACAGCCGGCGTCGCACTCGCGGCACTGGCGTTCTGGTTTCGACGGCGGCTGGACAGCCTGGAGTCGGAGCGGTTACCGGTGCCGGTCGATCCCCAATCTGTCAGTACGCGCGATCGGCTCTGAAGCCGGTGAGCCGCCTTTCGCACCAGCCCTGGGACCCGTCGTTTCCGGATCGCTCACCGGGCTTCGAGCCGCTGCGCGCGGTCATGGCCGCGCTCGGGGGCGCGTGCTTTCCGCCCTTGTCTGATCTTCAGCGCGTGCTGGATGCGGCCGCAGCAAAGGTCGGCGCTGTCGACAGACGCTCGCTTCGCCTGGTCCCTGCGGGGCCGGGTTCGGGCGAGCCTTACGAACCACGGATCTTCCGATCCGGTGAGCTGGCTGTGCGTGCCGACAATTGGCACGACCTGTTCAACGTACTGGTGTGGTGTACCTTCCCACGCGCCAAGGGGGTTCTGAATGCGCGCCATGTGCTCGAGATGGAGCGGGAGCTCCCGGGGCGGCGCGGAAGGGTTCGCGATGCGCTCACGCAGTTCGACGAGGACGGCGTGATCGTGTTGTGCAGCGCCCCGGAGTTGTTGGGGCTGATGCGCGCGTTTCAGTGGAAGGAGCTGTTCTGGCGCCGACGCGAAGCCGTGCTGCAGCACATGCGCTTTCTCGTCTTCGGCCACGCCCTGTACGAGAAGCTGCTGGCGCCGTTCGTCGGCGTCACGGGCAGGGCGGTGATGCTCGCGGTCGCGCCGGGGCTAGCGGCTGCGCCACTCCACAAACAACTCTCGGATGCCGATGCCGCCTTGGCGGAGAGCGTGATCGCGCTCGCCTCGCCGCGCGATTTGCATCCACTTCCCGTGCTCGGGATCCCCGGCTGGTATCCCGCGGCAGCCGTGGAGACTTTCTATGGCGACGCGACCTATTTCAGGTCCGGCCAGCGCCGAGTCTAGCCCTCATAGGCACGCTGCTCGATTCCGCAGGCTACTCGTCCCATGCCGCCACGACCTTGTTGCGGCCCTGCTGTTTGGCCCGGTACATGGCCTTGTCGGCCTTGTCCATGATGACTTCGAGGCTTCCCCCGTCCGACGGATAGCTCGCGATGCCGACGCTGACCGTAGTGGCGATGTCGCCGCCGCGCGCATCGAAGGTCGAGCCCTCGATGGCGCGGCGGATGCGCTCCCCCATTTCCTTGCCCCCCTTGCCCTCGGTCTCGGGCAGCAGCGCGATGAACTCGTCCCCGCCGAAGCGGGCCAGGACGTCCGAGCCTCGCAGCTCCTCGCGTACGCGACGCACCACATGCTGCAACAGGCGGTTGCCGGCTTCATGGCCGTGCGTATCGTTGACGGTCTTGAGGTTGTCGCAGTCGATCATCATCACGACCAGCGGGTGCCCATGGCGCACCGACTGCTTGAAGGCGCGGTGCAGGATGGCCGAGAAGGCCCGCATGTTGTACAGCCCGGTCAGGTCGTCGGTGTCGGACACCCGTTTGATCTTGTCCATCGCATAGCGGATGTCGGCGGAGAGCATGGTGGTGATGTAGGCCACCAGAATGATTGGCGCCAGCAGGGCCAGCAGCTCCCCCCAGTAGGCCAGGGTGAGCAGGCTGCGGGTCCTCGGGTCGTAGTGGAGCGCCATGAAGCAAAGCGCGATGGCCACCATCTCGACGAAGGTGATGACCTTGCCGAGGATCAGCGCGCTGGCGATGATCGGCAGCAGGTAAAGATTCAGCAGCGGGCTATGGATGCCGCCGGCAGACCACACGACCCAGGTGATGAAGACGATCATCACCGCGGTTTCGAGCGTCAGCTTGGTGCGGGTCTCCTGCCGGTAGAAGTTGACGTAGTGCAGCCCGAGGATGAATGCGGCGAAGAAGAACAGGGCCATGGTGATGGCGGCCCTGCCATCCTCGCGGGCGCCGCCGGCAATCAGGTAGATCAACACGAGAACGAGCAGGAGCCATTCGATCTCCGCGATGGTGCGCGAGAATCCCGTCAGCTCGTCCTGTTCGACGGCCACGCCGATATTCGGTCTTATAAGCATGTTGTAAGCATGGTGTGATGTGGAGCCTGTCAGCGCGGGGATGGTACTGAAACGATATGACAAGGTACCTGTTTTCCGCCGATGGCGTCCCCAGGAGCCGTGTCATGGCGTCGCCAGGCACCGACGGCTCGCCCGTGTCGCGAGGGGGCGACCTTCCCTAGGTATACTTTCGTTCTTCGCCCCGACAATCCCGCAGCGGAGGAGATCGAGATGAGAAGAGCATCCCGGCCCTGGCTGGAGCTGGCCGCACTGCTGCTGGCCGCAGCGGCGCCGGTCCTGGCGGCGGAGGTGTACTACCCGGGTCCGGGAAGCCGGTGGGAGGCGCGGCCGCCCGATGCCGCCGGCATGGACCCCGACAAGCTGGCCGAGGCGGTGAAGTTCGCCGAGGCCCACGAGGTCGATTGGCTGCGCGACGTACGTGCGCAAATCGAGAAGGACGTGGTGAGAGAACCCTATCCGCAGGTGCTGGGCGAGGCCAAGGAACGGGGCGGGCCGGCCGGCATGATTCTCCGGCACGGGTACATCGTGGCGCAATGGGGCGATGTCGACCGTGTGGACATGAGCTTCAGCGTAGCCAAGAGCTATCTGTCGACGATCGCGGGACTTGCGCTCGACCGCGGGTTGATCAAGAGCGTGAAAGACCCGGTCTGGAGATACGTCAAGGACGGCGGCTTCGACAGCCCGCACAACACCAGGATCACGTGGCACATGCTGCTCAACCAGACCAGCGAGTGGGAAGGGGTGATGTGGGACAAGCCCGATCTGGCAGACCGCCGTCGCGGCTACGACCGCAGCCTCGAGGAACCGGGCAGCTTCTGGGAGTACAACGACGTGCGGGTCAACCGGCTCGCCCTGTCGCTGCTGAGAGTGTGGAACAAGCCGCTGCCGCAAGTGCTCAAGGACGAGATCATGGACCCGATCGGCGCGAGCGATACCTGGGCCTGGCACGGCTACCGCAACTCTTACGTTCAGTTGGACGGCCGCCCGGTCCAATCGGTGAGTGGGGGCAGCCATTGGGGTGGAGGTCTGTGGGTGAGCACGCGCGACCATGCGCGCTTCGGCTACTTGTACCTGCGCAAGGGCAACTGGAGGGGCCGGCAGATTATCTCGGAGCAGTGGGTGCAGATGGCAACTACTCCCACCGACATCGCGCCACACTACGGCTATCTGTTCTGGCTGAACACGGCGCGTAGAATCGTGCCGAATGCCCCGGAGTCCAGCGTCTTCGCCCTGGGGTCGGGGGGCAACGTGATCTGGATCGATTCCGACCACGATCTCGTCGCCGTCACGCGCTGGCTGGATTTCGCCCAGCTTGACCCATTTGCCAGGCTGGTTCAGGGCTCGATCAAAAGTAAGCAATGACTGATAAACGCCCCCAGAAGGGGTCAGAATCGACCTAAGGGCCGAAAGCGGGCAACCCGTTGACATCGGCGAAGCCCGTTCTTATACTTCGTTCATCTGTTAGACTAAGTCTAACTCCTAATCTTCCGGCGCCAGGCGCGAGCAAAGCACCGCGTCTCGCCGGGTTCTCGAAGCTCAACGACCCGAGGAGATCGCCATGTCCAAGGCACTGAAGGGAACCAAGACCGAAGGCAATCTGAAAGACGCGTTCGCCGGCGAATCGCAGGCCAACCGCCGCTATCTCTACTTCGCCAACAAAGCGGACGTGGAAGGGCAGAACGACGTCTCGGCTGTATTTCGCTCCACGGCGGAGGGCGAGACCGGCCATGCCCACGGCCACCTGGAGTACCTGGAAGCGGTGGGCGACCCCGCTACCGGGCTGCCGATCGGCAAATCGCGCGACAACCTGAAGGCCGCCATTGCCGGCGAGACCCACGAGTACACCGACATGTACCCCGGGATGGCCAAGCAGGCGCGGGAAGAAGGTTTCGACGAGATTGCCGACTGGTTCGAGACGCTGGCCAAGGCCGAGCGCTCCCACGCCAACCGCTTTCAGAAGGCTCTCGACGCCTTGGTCGACTAAAGTCGGGCTATAGGCGCGAGGCGTAGCGACTCGCGTCTCTAGCGCTTTTTACTTTTTCCCTGACTCCTGACTCCTGATGCGCGAAGGCAGCCTCGAACCGCCGAAGCGGCTCCCTCTGGGGTGGCAAAAGCCGGCGTTTTACGACGAAGGCCTGCTCATGCACGAGCTGGAGCGGGTCTACGACGTGTGCCACGGGTGCCGGCGCTGCTTCAACCTGTGCAACGCCTTCCCGACCTTGTTCGACCTGGTCGATAGCAGCACGAGCGGGGAACTGGACGGGGTCGACAAGAAAGATTTCTGGAACGTCGTCGACCAGTGCTACTTGTGCGACATGTGCTTCATGACCAAGTGTCCATACGTGCCGCCGCACCCCCTCAACATCGACTTCCCGCACCTCATGCTCCGTGCGAAGGCGGTGAAGTACAAGAAGGGCGAGACCACCTTCCGCGACAAGCTGCTGTCCAGCACCGACGCGGTCGGCAAACTGGCCTCGATCCCGGTGGTGGTGCAGATGGTCAATAAGGTCAATCGCACTCCGGCCGCCCGCAAGCTGATGGAAGACGTGCTGGGCGTGGCCAGGGAACGGATCCTGCCCGAGTACACCAGCCGGAAGTTCCGCAGCCACGCTCGTCCGCGCAGCGATTTCCCGGTTACCGATGGCCCCAACACGCCCGGCAAGGTGGCGATCTACGCGACGTGCTACGTGAACTACAACGAGCCCGGCATCGGCGAGGATCTGCTCCGTATCCTCGAACACAATGCCATCCCGACTGTGCTGGTAGACAAGGAGGTCTGCTGCGGCATGCCCAAGCTGGAGCTGGGCGACCTGGAAGCCGTGGCCCGCCTGAAGGCGGTCAACATCCCGCCGCTCGCGCGGTTGGCGAGCCAAGGTTACGCGATCCTTACGCCGATCCCCTCCTGTACGCTGATGTTCAAGCAGGAGTTGCCGCTGATGTTCCCCGACGACGCCAAGGTCAAGCTGGTTGCCGGCGCCATGTTCGACCCGTTCGAATATCTCGCCCTGCGCCACCGGGACGGGCTGCTGGATACCGACTTCAAGCAGCGGCTGGGCAAGGTCTCCTACCACGTCCCTTGCCACTTGCGGGTGCAGAACATGGGTTTGCGCACCCAGGAAGTGTTAAAGCTGGTCCCGGGAACCGAGCTCAACACCGTGGAGCGCTGTTCGGGCCACGACGGTACCTGGGGGGTGAAGAAAGAGTTCTTCGCCGACTCCATGAAGATCGGCCGGCCGGTGTTCAAGGCCATGGCGGGAACTTCACCCGACTACATCAGCTCTGACTGTCCAATAGCCGGACGCCATATCCAGCAGGGCATCGAGGCCGGTGGCCAGGCCCGGAAAGACCATCCCCTCACCCTGCTCAGGATCGCCTACGGCTTGTAACCCCCGTTAAACGCAGGGCCGCGCAGAGCAGCCAAAGGGCGCCAACGGCAAGAGATGGCAGAGATCGAGCCCGGAATAGCTGCGTCATCGTCCGCTCTCCTTGGCGCGTTACCGGTTCAAGGGTAGTCCTGAAGCTCTACGGCTCACCTCTGCGGTTCGAAATGACCCAGGAGATTTGTGAATGCTGAGTGCTGCTGCAAAAAGGAAACGCAAGATGCCTGCTGTCACCCGTGAGAGCCTGATGAGCCTGGAGGCGTATTCCAAGGTGCGTAAGGAATTCCGCGCCAACGTGATAGCGCACAAGAAGACCCGCACGGTGCAATTAGGTGCCCACGTCACGCTCCTGTTCGAGGACGAGATGACCATGCGCTACCAGATCCAGGAGATGCTGCGCGTCGAGCGGATTTTCGAGGAGACGGGCATCCAGGACGAACTGGACGCCTACAATCCGCTGATTCCCGACGGCAGCAACTGGAAGGCGACCATGATGATCGAGTACCCCGACATCGAGCAGCGCCGCCAGGCCCTGTCCCGGATGATC
>JBGPMS010000119.1:0-14125 GCA_041487115.1 Gammaproteobacteria bacterium | reverse complement strand
TCCCACCGCTATACAAGGAGCTCACGGTCAATGAGTATCTACTCTTTGCCGCCCGTCTGCACCGCGTTCCGCGGAATCAGGCCAAGGAAGCAGTCACTCGCGCGCGGCGGCGCTGTGGCCTTGAGGACGTCGGCGATCGGCTGATCGGCACATTGTCAAAAGGCTACCAGCAGCGGGTCGGCATCGCCCAGGCCATCATCCATGAACCGGATGTGGTCATCCTCGACGAGCCTACGGTGGGACTGGACCCGAACCAGATCCGCGAGATCCGTACCTTGATCCGAGAGCTGCGCGACCGGCACAGCGTGATTCTGTCCACTCACATCCTCCCGGAGGTGGAAGCGGTCTGCGATCGCGTCGAGATCCTGCACAAGGGTGCCATCGTCTATAGCGACACGATCGAGGCGCTGCGCCGGTTCCGCGGCGGCCAGGCGCTGCGCGTGGGATTGCGGCGCCCGCCCGCGGTGGAGGACTGGAAACAACTCCCTGGCGTGGCGAGCGCCGAGTCTGCTGGCGGCTTCGTGCGGGTGCTGCCGCAAGAAGGGCAGGACCCGGCCGAAGCCATCGTGCGCGCGAGCGTCGAGCGCGACTGGGGTTTGCACTATCTGGCCCCTGAGGCCGCAAGCCTGGAGGACGTGTTCGTGCAGCTCACCACCGCGGAGGCGGCATGATCCTGACCATCGCCGGCAAGGAATTGCGCCGGCTGTTCACCTCCCCGCTGGCCTGGGTCGTGCTGGCGTTTCTGCAGCTCATGCTGGCCTGGATCTTTCTGAGCCGGCTGCAGAGTTTCCTCGAATTGCAGCCGCAGATCGCCATGATGCCGGCGGCGCCGGGACTGACGGAGATCGTCGTGGCACCTACCTTCGGCACTGCCAGCATCGTGCTGTTGATGATCGTGCCGCTGTTGTCGATGCGGCTGATCGCCGAGGAGCGGCGCAACCAGACGCTGCCGTTTCTGCTGTCCGCGCCGGTGTCCATCACTCAGATCGTGCTGGGCAAGTTCGTGGGGCTGCTCGCCTTCCTGTCGCTGGCGGTAGCCTTGCTGGTGCTGATGGCGCTGTCGCTCTACTTGGGCGGCAAGCTCGACGTGGGGCTGCTGACCGGGAACGTGCTCGGGCTGTTGCTGCTGTGCGGCAGCTTCGCGGCCATCGGTTTGTACCTGTCCTGCCTGACTGCGCATCCGCTGGTGGCAGGCATAGGCACGTTCGCGGTACTGCTGGGACTCTGGCTGGTGAACATCTCGGCCACCGATCCCGACAGCGCGCTGCACCTGCTCTCGCTCATCAAACACTACGACAGTTTCGCCAAGGGCACGGTGGCTTTGAATGATCTGGTGTACTACCTGGTGCTGATCGTGCTGTTTCTGCTGCTTTCCATCCGGCGCCTGGACAGCGATCGCCTGCGCACATGAAGGCGAGCGCGAGACTTCGGGTTCAGATGTTGATCCAGAACGGCGTCTTCGCCGTGCTGCTGGTGGCGGCCGCGTTTCTGATCGTGTGGGTGCTGCGGGGCAACCGGCTGCAGTGGGATCTCACCCAGAACCAGCGCAATACGCTGTCCAGAGCCAGCCTGGACGTCCTGAAAAAGATGAATGGCCCGATCAAGGTGACGGCCTACTCCACCACTCAGGACGCGCAGCTCGGCGATATCCGCCGGTTGATCCACGACTTCATCGACCCCTACCAGCGCGCCAAACCCGACGTGACGCTGGGCTACGTCGATCCCCGCGAGCATCCCAAGGAGACCCAGGCCGCCAACGTGCGCAGCAACGGCGAGCTGATAGTGGAGTACGGCAAGCGCAGCGAACATCTGACCAACCTCAACGAGCAGAGCATGACCAACCTGCTGCAGCGGTTGGCGCGCGGCCAGGAGCGGGTTGTGGCCTATCTGGACGGACACGGTGAGCCGCGGCTGGACGGGCGCACCAACTTCGACCTCGGGGAGTTCGGCCGCCAGCTCGGCAACAAGGGTTTTCGCGTCCAGCCGCTCAACCTGGCGGTAGTGCAGGATGTGCCGGACAACGCCAACGTCCTGGTGATTGGCCCGCCGCGGGCCGATGTGCTCAAGGGCGAGGTGGACATACTGAAACGCTACCTCGAGCGCGGCGGCAGCTTGCTGTGGCTGATCGACCAGGAGCCGCTGCACGGCCTGCAACCCCTGGCCGAGTACCTGGGGCTGCAGCTCACGCCGGGAGTGGTAGTGGACCCTACTTCGGCCGAGCGGCGCATCGCGCCGACCCTCGCGCTGGCGGCCTCTTACGGCGTTCATCCGATCACCGAGAATTTCACCTTCAATACCGCGTTTCCTTTCGCGCGGCAGATCGCCACCAAGCCGGAGAACGGCGACTGGCATACCACGCAGCTGGTCGAAGTAGCGCAGCGCGGGTGGGTGGAGACGGGGAACCTGGAGAAGGACCTGCGCTTCGACAAGGATCGCGAGGTACACGGGCCGGTCATCGTGGCGGCGACGCTGGAGCGCAAGGTGAAGGATAAGAGTCAGCGCGTGGTCGTGGTCGGCACGAGCCAGTTCCTGTCCAATCAGTACATCGGCCTGCTGTCCAACCTGGACCTGGGCACCAACATGCTCAACTGGCTGGCGGAGGACGAGAACCTGATCACCGTGCAGCCGCGCGCGCGCGTGGACAGCGAACTGACGCTCGGGCGCACCGGACTCACGGTCATCGGTCTCGGGTTCTTGTTGCTGCTGCCGGCGGCGTTCCTGCTTGCCGGCGGCATGGTCTGGTGGCGGCGGCGCCAGGCGTAGCCAGGGCGCTCGGCCGGGATTATAGAGATGAAACTCAGCTGGCTCGTCAACCTGCTGCTGCTCACCGGCGTGGTTGGCCTTGCCACGTATGCGTGGCACCAGGGCAACCAGCCCAAGGAGCCGAGCTACAAGCTGTCCGTGCTGTCGGCAACGAGCGTGAAGAAGATCGACGTCACGCCGCGGGATGGCGCCGGCTACACACTCGAAAAACGGGGCGATACCTGGTTCCTGACATCGCCGCTGGAATCGCGCGCAGACCAGACGCAGGTGCAGCGCGTCCTCGATCTGCTGTCCGCCTCGAGCAAGGAGAAGCTCGCGGCGACCGACCTCAAGCGCTTCGACCTCGATCCGCCCGTGCTCAAGGTTGTCGTCGACGGGCAATCCTTCTCCTTTGGCACCACGAACCCGCTCACGCAGGACCAGTACCTCGCCACCAGCGACAGTGTTTATCTGGTTTCCACCTACTATTTGTCTTTGATCCCGAACCGAGCCGACCGCCTGCTGAGCCACAGCCTCTTCAACCAGGACGAGAAACCGGTGAGCTTCACCTTCAAGAGCTTTCGCGTGGAGCAAAAGGAAGGCAAGTGGACCGTGCGGCCCGAGGCGGCAGAGAAAGAGCGGCCCAGCCAGGACGACCTCAACCGGTGGGCCGACGACTGGCGCTTGGCCTCGAGCCTGCTCACGCAGCCGTGGAGCGGCAAGCCGACGCCGGAGACGGTGCAGGTGAAGCTGGCCGACGGCAAGAACATCGTCTTCCTCGTGGTTCGCAAAGAACCCGAGCTGATCCTGGCTCGTCCCGACGAAAAGCTTCAATTCCAGTTCTCCGGCGAGATGAGCCGGCGCCTGCTGCAACCGACACCAGCGAAGGTCAAGGAAGGTGCCGGAGCTTCCTGAGGTCGAGACCACTCGGCTCGGCCTCACGCCTCACCTGCAAGGCAGGCGCATCCGCACGGCGGTCGTGCGCAACCGCAATCTCCGCTGGCCGGTGCCGCGCAAGCTTCCCGAGCTGGTCGCGGGCCGCAAGATCGAGCGGCTGGAACGGCGCAGCAAGTACCTGCTGGTGGACTGCGGCGGCGCGTGGCTCATCTTCCATCTCGGCATGTCCGGCAGCTTGCGCGTGGTGCCCGCCGAACTGCCGCCGGGACCGCACGACCACGTCGACATCGTGCTCGACACCGGGCGGGCGTTGCGCCTGCACGATCCGCGCCGTTTCGGCGCCATCCTTTGGCAACCGGGCGAGCCGGGACAGAACAAGCTGCTGCAGGGGCTCGCTCCCGAGCCGCTCGAGAGCGATTTCAACGCTGACTGGTTGTTCGAGCGCACGCGCGGCCGCAAGGCGGCGATCAAGAACCTGCTGATGGACAACCATCTCGTATGCGGCGTCGGGAACATCTACGCCAACGAGTCCCTGTTCCGCGCCGGCATCCACCCCACTCGCGCTGCGGGACGCATCAGCCTGCCGCGCTACGCGAGGCTGGTCGACGAGATCCGCGCCACGCTAACGGCGGCGATCGAAGCGGGCGGCAGCACCCTGCGCGACTTCGTCCACGCCGATGGCAGCCCCGGCTACTTCCAGCAGAGCTACTTCGTGTATGGGAGGACGGGAGAGCAGTGCCTCAGGTGCGGAACGTCGATCAAGACGGTGCGCATCGGGCAGCGCTCGGCGTTCTATTGCCCGAGTTGTCAGCGGTAGGAAGCACGCTCCCACCACCCCACCCGCTCCGCGGGCACCCCTCCGGCAGGAGGGGAAAGATCTTGTCTCCCCTCCTTTTCAAGGAGGGGTGGCGCGAAGCGACGGGGTGGTTACTTCACTCTTCACTCTTCACCAGTTTCTCAGCCATCAACGCCTCATATTTGCGCTCGAGCTGCTCGCGCGTTTCGACTTGGCCCAGGGGGATGCAATCGACCGGGCACACTTCCACGCACTGCGGCTGCGCGAAGTGGCCCACACACTCGGTGCAGCGCTTGGGGTCGATGACGTAGATGTCCTCACCCTGCGAGATGGCGTCGTTCGGGCACTCGGGCTCGCACACGTCGCAGTTGATGCATTCGTCGGTGATCAGCAGGGCCATGCGTCGATGTCAGCGAGCCTGCATGCGGCGCAGGCGCGAAAGGATGACCGGGTTGACGAAGTGACTCACGTCGCCGCCCAGTGCGGCGATCTCGCGCACCATGGTGGCGGACACGAACATGTATTGCTCGCCCGGCGTCAGGAATATGGTTTCGACATCGGGATACAGCTTGCGGTTCATCCCGGCCATCTGGAACTCGTACTCGAAGTCGGACACCGCGCGCAAGCCGCGGAGAATGATGCGCGCCCCCTGGTCACGCAGAAAGTCCATCAGCAGCCCGGCAAACCCCACTACTTCGATGTTGGGATGTCCGGCCAGCGAGTCCTGCGCCATCTGTACCCTCTCGTCCAGGCTGAAGAAAGGGCGCTTCGAGGGGCTGTCTGCGATCGCCAGCACCACGTGGTCGAACAGCCGGGACGCGCGCAGGACCAGGTCCTCGTGGCCGCGTGTGATGGGGTCGAAGGTGCCGGGATAGACCGCTTTGTTCACGTGGGTTCCGCCTCGAGCAACTGGTAGTGGACCGCACCGGCGCGGCCGCGTCTTAACGCTTGCCACCCCGGCGCCAGCTCCGGAAAGTCGGGGGATTCGAGGTAGACCCGGGCGCCCGGCGCCAAGTGCTGCGTGAGCCCCGTGAGCAATGCGGTCAGTGTCGCTCGCGACTGCTCCCAAAGCAAGTAGGGTGGGTCCAGGAATACGACGTCATAGCACCGCCGATCGTGCGCCAGGAATTCTAGCGCATCCGCCCGGATGACTTCCACCGACGCCGCCTTGAGGGTCGCGACGTTGGCCTGGAGCCCCTGAGCCGCAACCCGGTCTCGCTCCACCAGAACGACCTGACTCGCTCCCCGCGATGCGGCCTCGAACCCGAGCGCGCCGCTGCCAGCAAAGAGGTCGAGACAGTTCGTGCCCGTGAGGTCCTGCCCCAGCCAGTTGAACACGGTCTCGCGCACGCGGTCCGGTGTGGGCCGCAGCCCTGGCGCATCCGGAAACCGCAGCAGGCGGCTGCGCCACTGCCCGCCGATGATGCGCACGCGGTTGTGAGGCATCCGATCTCCGCGAGCGCCTACGGTTTCAGCTTCGCCCCCACCACGACGGTTGCCATGCGGTCGGGCTGGATGCGGCGGCGGAAGGCGTCGCGAATCTGCTGCAGGGTCACCGCATCCACCTTGGCAGTGAAGGTGTCGAGGTAATCCAGCGGCAAGCCGTAGAACCCGATCACGCCCAGGTAGTCGTGGATCTTGCGGTTGCTGTCGATGCGCAGCGCGAAGCCGCCGATGAGGTTTTGCTTCGCCCCGTCGAGCTCCTGCTCGGTGGGGCCATCGGCGACGAACTCGGAAACCACCCGGCGCACTACTTCCAGCGCCTCCTTGGCCTGGTCACCGCGCGTCTGCAGACCGATCTGAAACGGCCCCGGTTCCTGGAACGGCGCGAAATAGCTGTAAACGCTGTACGACAGGCCGCGCCTCTCCCGCACCTGCTGGTACAGGCGCGAGTTGAACCCGCCACCGCCGAGCACGTAGTTGCCCACCCAGAGCGGAAAATAGTCGGGATCGCTACGCTTGATGCCGGGCTGTCCGATGAGGATATGGGCCTGCGCCGAGGTGTGCTCGATATCACGCTCGACAGCCTCGGCGAGCGGGGGCAGCGGGGGCAGCGGGGGCGGCGAGGCTGCAGTGCGGGGCAAGGCGCCGGTCAGCTCCTCGGCAATTTGCTCCGCGCGCGCACGCGTCACGTCACCCATGATCGCCACCACCGCCCGGTCCGGGTTGTAGTGGGCCTGATAAAAGGCCAGCAGATCGGGACGGTGGAGCTTCGCCACCGTGGCCGGCTCGCCGGTCGTGCGCAGGGCATACGGATGGTCCCCGAACACCAGAGCCATGAACGCGCGCGCGGCAATGCTGTCGGGTTTGGTATCCGACTCCTTCAGCCCGGCAACCACGCGTGCTTTCTCGCGCTCCAGCGCCGCCTCGGGGAAAGCCGGTGCCTGCAGCACGCGCGCCAGCACCTGCAGCGCCTGGTGCTGCTCCGCCTGGCTCGACAGCGTGCGCACAGAATAGCCGGCGCGGTCGACGTCGAAGGTGGGATTCAGGTTCGCACCGACGTCGGCAAGCTTCCGGGAGATCTCGTCCTCGTTCATGCCGTCGACGCCAAGGCGCATCATGCGTTGCGTCAGGCTGGCGAGCCCGGAAGTGTCGCGCGTGTCGCGGCTGGAGCCGGCGGGGAGCTCCACGCTCACGTCCAGCATGGGCAGGTCGTTGCTTTCTACGAAGTACACCCGCGCTCCAGTGGCGGCTACCCAGTTCTGGATCGGGAGCGCGGCGCTGCAGCCTAGCGGAGGGAGCAGCGCGCAAAGCAGCCCCAGCGACGCGGCTCTTCGCGGGCAGATTCGTGCGGGGCGTTTCGGCGTCATCGCTGTGCCTCAGCGACGGTGTTCCTGAGGGGGCGGGGGCGCCGGTTTGCGCTCGCCCATCGACTGCGGGTCGAGCACGCCCACGGTGAGGTTGTCGTCGACCAGATATTTGCGCGCCACCTGCTGCACCTGGGCCGAAGTCACCTGTTTCAGTTTGCGGGCTTGCAAGTCGAGCGAGTCGTACGGCAGCCCGGCGTTATCCAGCGCACCGATCTGGCGTGCCTGAGAGAACATGGTGTCCAGCTGGAACACCTGATAGGCGGTGACCTGTGCCTTCACCCGCTGCAGCTCCTCGTCGCTTACCCCTTCCTCGGTAATGCGCCTGATCTGCTCGCGCAAAGCCTGCTCCACCTCCTGCACGGTCTTGCCCGGCGCGGGAGTGGCATCCATCACGAACAGGCCGGGGCCGCGGTTGATCCCGTCGTAGCCCGCGCCGACGTTGATAACCAGGCGCGATTCGCGTATCAGCTCGCGGTTCAGCCGCGCGGCGTCGCTGCCGTCCAGCACGGCAGCAAGCACTTCCAGTGCGTAAGGCTCCCAGTCCTGGTCCACGTCGCGCAGGCTGGGGGCATGCCAGCCCATCAGCAGGTAAGGCAGCTCGGCCGGCGCCTTCACCGTCACGCGCCGGACACCGCGCGGCGCAGGCTCGCGCTGCGGCTTGCGCACCGGCAGCGGGCGCGCTGCGATCGGCCCGAAACGCTGCTCGGCTTCCGCGAACACTTCCGCGGCGGAGACATCGCCCACCACCACGAGCGTCGCATTGTTGGGGACGTACCACGTCCGATGCCAGTCCCGCGCATCCTCCACCCGCATGTTCTCTAGATCCGTCATCCAGCCAATAACGGGCGTACGGTAGGGATGCACCTCGTAAGCGGTGGCCATGAAGGCCTCGTATACCAGCGCCTTCGGCTGATCGTCCGTGCGCAGCCGGCGCTCCTCCATCACCACTCGGATCTCGCGTGTGAACTCCTCCTCCGCCAGCAACAGGTTCGCCATGCGGTCGGCCTCCAGACCCAGCGCCAGCGACAGCTTCGACTTGTGCAGCTGCTGGTGGTAGACCGTGGCGTCCTTGTTGGTGAAGGCGTTGTCGCGCCCCCCGGCACGCGCAATGATGCGCGAGAACTCGCCCGGCGGCACAGTCTTCGTGCCCTTGAACATCATGTGCTCGAGCACGTGCGCGACGCCGGTAGTGCCGGTAACCTCGTCCATGCTCCCGGCGCGATACCAGACCATGGACGCCACCACCGGCGCGCGACGGTCCTCCTTGACCAGGATCTTCATCCCGTTGGCCAGGGTGTGCTCCAGCACCTTGGCCTGGACCGGGACACTGCACAGCAGCGTGAACGCTAGCGCCGCCAGGACGCCTAGACGTTGGTTCATAGGCGGGGACGTTGGTTCATAGGCGGGGACGTTGGCTCATAAACGGGGGCGTTGCGTCATGGACGGGGCTCGGGAACTCGAAGGACGCGGTTGGTTTTAAGACCGGCTGCGCGGCCAGCCGCCGGTCGTTCCTCACCACCCTGTTAGAATCACGGTTGGTTGCGTCTGGAATTGCGCGTGCCAGATCTGTCAGGCCGCGTGCCGTCGCGCTCGTTACACACCTCAGACCTCCTTCAGTATGTTGAGTTTCCGCAAGAGTGACAAGGCTGGCCGGCCGAAATCCGAGGCCGCGGCCCCGGCTCAAGGTGGCTGGCTGGCGCGCCTCAAGGCCGGACTGTCCGCCACCCGCGACCGGCTCGGCGGCCAGCTCTCTGCCTTGCTGGGCCGCCATAGCACGATCGACGAGGCGTTGTACGAGGAGCTCGAGACGCTGCTGCTGTCTTGCGATGTCGGCGTCGCATCGACCGAATTCCTGCTGGAGCAGGCGCGGCTGCGTGCCGCACGGGAGAAGATCTCCGACCCAGCCGACCTCAAGCGCGTTCTCAAACAGAGTCTGCTCGATCTGCTGCAGCAGGTCGCGCGGCCGCTCTTTGTCGAGGGCCACCGGCCGTTCGTGCTGCTGGTGGCGGGCGTCAACGGCTCGGGCAAGACCACTTCGATCGGCAAACTCGCCAAGTACTACCAGTCGCAGGGCAAGTCGATCATGCTCGCGGCCGGCGACACCTTTCGCGCGGCAGCCGTGGAGCAACTCAGGACCTGGGGCGAGCGCAACGGCGTGCCGGTGATCGCTCAGGAGAAGGGCGACCCTGCGGCAGTCGTGTTCGACGCTCTGCAGTCGGCGCAGGCACGCGGCATCGACCTGCTGATCGCCGACACGGCGGGGCGGCTGCCCACCCAGCTGCACTTGATGGAGGAGCTGAAAAAGGTGAAGCGCGTCATCGCCCGCGTGATGCCGGACGCGCCGCACGAGGTCATGCTCGTGCTCGACGCCAACACCGGGCAGAATGCGGTGAGCCAGGTGAAGGCCTTCGACGAAGCGCTGGGCCTGACCGGGCTGACGATCACCAAGCTGGACGGTACGGCGAAGGGAGGCACCATCGCCGCCATCGCTCGCTACAAACCGATCCCGGTGCGCTTCATCGGCGTGGGCGAAGGCATCGACGACCTGCAGCCTTTCGATGCCGGGGAGTTCGTCGACGCGCTGTTCGACTGATATCAGGCTGCGGCGGTGCCTGCCTATCGCCCATCGCCAATCGGCGCTAGCCGATCTGCCGTGATCGCTTTCAGTCACGTCCATAAGCGCTATCCCGGCGGCTTCGAGGCCCTGCGCGACGTTTCGCTCGTCGTCGACAGCGGCGAACTGGTGCTCGTCACCGGCCACTCCGGCGCCGGCAAGTCCACACTGCTCAAGCTGATGGCGGCCATCGAGCTGGCCAGCTCTGGGACGGTGATCATCAGCGGCCAGAATCTCGCCAAGCTCAAGTCTGCAGCGGTGCCCTTCCTGCGGCGCCGATTCGGCATCGTGTTCCAGGACCACAAGCTGCTCTACGACCGCACCGTATTCCAGAACGTGCTGCTCCCGCTGCAGATCGCCGGGTTCGACAGCCGGGATGCAGCGCGGCGTGCGCGCGCCGCGCTGGACAAGGTCGGCCTGCTGGCCAAGGAGAAGGCTCTGCCGATCACGCTTTCGGGAGGCGAACAGCAGCGCGTATGCATCGCGCGCGCCGTGGTACACCGTCCGGCGGTGCTGTTGGTAGATGAGCCGACGGGGAATCTCGACGAGGCCTACGCACGCGATATCGTCGCGCTGTTCCGCTCGTTCCACCAGGTGGGCGTAACGGTGGTGATCGCCACACACGACCGTTTGGTGGCGGAGCAGCTTTCCGCCCGTACCATTCATCTCGGGCAGGGACGCATCGCAGCGTGAGGAGCTGGCTGCGCGACCATGCCAGAGCCATGCGGGACGCCGCCGGCCGGCTCGCGGCGAGCCCCATGCCGTCCTTGCTCAACGTGCTCGTCATCGGCGTGGCGCTGAGCCTCCCGGTGGGGCTGTATCTGGGGCTCACACATCTGCAGTCGTTCACGCGGCAGCTCTCGAGCGACCCCCAGATCAGCATCTTCCTGGGGCTGGACGCGGACAGCGCAGACGTGGCTGCGATCGAGCAGAAGCTTCGCGCCGACCCGGAGGTCGGCAGCTATCGTTTCATCCCACGCGCGCTGGCATTGGCCGATCTGAAGCGGCGCGCGGGGCTGTCCGACGTGCTGGAAAACCTCAAGCAGAATCCACTGCCCGACGCGTTCGTTGCGACCGCGCGCGACAACCGGCCCGACACGCTGGAAAGACTGCGCGGCGAAGCCGCCGCTTGGCCCCAGGTCGCACATGTGCAGCTCGACTCCGAATGGGCGCGCAAGCTGGACGCAGCCCTCAGGCTTGGACGGACGGCGGTGGGCATCTTGGGCGTGCTGTTGGCTGCCGCCTTGGTGGCCGTCACGTTCAACACCATCCGGCTACAGATTTTGACCCGGCGCGAAGAGATCGAGGTCTCTAAGCTAATCGGGGCAACCAACCCCTTCATCCGGCGCCCGTTTCTATGGTTCGGAGCGCTGCAGGGGCTGGCGGGCGGGCTGATGGCCTGGATCATCGTGGCGCTCGCGATCTACCTGCTGAACCGCGACCTGGCCGGGCTGGCGGCGCTGTACTCGGCTAGCTTCCGCCTTCCCGGCCTGGCCTTGGAGGACGCAGGCAGCCTCCTGGGCTTCTCCGCTGTGCTCGGCTGGCTGGGCGCTTGGCTGTCCGTTACCCGCCATCTGTGGCAGATCGAACCCCGATAGCCGACTAAAACAGTCGGGAACTTTTTCCCCTGGCTGGCACTCTCAAAACACGAGTGCTAAAATAGGCACCGTTAGGAGGGACTAGTTAATGATCAATACGTTACCCGTACCCGTCGCGCTGCCCTCAACAGCCGGAAGCCTGGAGACGTATATCCAGATCGCCAATCGCTTCCCGCTGCTGACAGAGGCGGAGGAGAAGGGGCTCGCCCGCCGGCTGCGGGACCAGAACGACCTGGACGCCGCCGGCCAGTTGGTGTTGTCGCACCTGCGGCTGGTGGTTTCGATCGCCCGCGGGTACTTGGGCTATGGACTGCCGCACGCCGACCTGATTCAGGAAGGCAATGTCGGGCTGATGAAGGCGGTCAAGCGCTTCGACCCCGACCGGGGCGTGCGCCTGGTCTCCTTCGCGGTGCACTGGATCCGGGCCGAGATCCACGAACATATCCTGCGCAACTGGCGCATCGTGAAGATCGCGACGACCAAGGCGCAACGCAAGCTGTTCTTCAACCTGCGCAGCATGAAGAAGAGCCACGGCGCGCTCAGCCCGGAGGAGACGAACGCGATGGCGAGCACGCTCAAGGTAAAGCCCTCGGACGTGTCCGAGATGGAGACTCGACTGGGCGGCCAGGATATCTCGCTGGAGCCGGTGGGCGAGGACGACGAGGATAGCTTCGGCCCGATCTCGTATCTCACCAATCCGGACGAAGAGCCGGGCCGCATCCTCGAACACGAGCAGAACGAGCGCTTGCGGACGCAGGGGCTGGAGCGGGCTCTGGCGAACCTGGACCCGCGCAGCCGCCGCATCATCGAGGCGCGCTGGCTGCGGGAGAGCGATACCGCCACGCTGCACGAGTTGGCCGGCGAGTTCGGTGTCTCCGCCGAACGCATCCGGCAGATCGAAGGCCAGGCGATGAAGAAGATGCGGGCATCGATCCAGGCACCGGCGGTTTGATCCGGTCGCACGCTCACAGGCGAAAACGCCGCCTTCGGGCGGCGCAGCAGATATAAAGGTCCCTCTCCCTCAGGGAGAGGGTTGGGTGAGGGTAGGGGTTGGACGCCCGCATCTCCCCTATCCCCCTCCCTCAGGTCTTGGCTGCTTTCAACAGCTCCCCGATGTCGTGCGTGAACACGTCGGCACCCTGCCCGTAACCTGCGTACAGCCGCAGCTTGCCGCTGGTGTCGTAGATGTACGTTCCCGAGGAGTGATCCACGGTGTAGTTGTTCGGGTCACCGCCCGGGTTCTTCTGCAGGATGACCTTGAACTCCTTCGCCACCCGCGCGGTTTCCTCCGGCGTGCCGCGCAGTCCCAGAAAGCCGGGGTTGAAAGCGCTGACGTACAGCTTGAGGACCTCGGGCGTGTCGCGCTCCGGGTCGGCGGTGACGAATAGCACCTGCACCTTGTCGCCTGCGGGCCCGAGCTTTTTCACCGCCGAAGCCAGCTCCGACAGGGTAGTCGGGCAAACGTCGGGACAGTGGGTATAGCCGAAGAACACCACCACGGCCTTGCCGCGGAAATCCGTCAGCTTGCGTCGCTGGCCATTGAAGTCGGTAAGCTCGAGCTCCCTGCCGAATTCGGCGCCGGTCACGTCCGTCGCTCGGAAGCTGGGCGCGTTGGACGCCCGGTCACAGCCGGCCAGCGCTGCAACCGCAAGTACACCCAGAAGCAGGAACCGGCGCCGCATGACCGGACCGCAGGCTCTCAGATCGGAACCCGCCAGTAGTGATCGGCCAGCAGCGCGGCGAACAGGAGAGACAGATAGACGATGGAGTAGCGGAAAGTCCGCTGCGCCAACGGGTCGCTGTAGTCCACGTAGATCTTGACCGCGTACCACAGGAACAATCCACCCAGCGCCAGGGCGGCCGCGAGATAAATCAGCCCGCTCATGCGCGTGGCGACGGGCAGCACGCTGACAGCCACCAGGATCACCGTGTACAGCAACACGTGCAGACGGGTAAACCGATCGCCGTGGGTCACCGGCAGCATGGGGATGCCCGCCTTGGCGTACTCGCGCTTGCGGTACAGGGCAAGGGCCCAGAAGTGCGGCGGCGTCCAGGCAAAGATGATCAGGAACAGCAGCAGCGCATCCGACGAAAGCTCGCCGGTGACCGCGGTCCAGCCCAGCACGGGCGGCATGGCGCCGGACGCCCCGCCGATTACGATGTTCTGGGGCGTGAGCGGCTTGAGGATGACGGTGTAGACCACGGCGTAACCGACAAAAGTGGCGAGCGTCAGCCACATGGTCAGCGGGTTGACGCCTGCATAAAGCATGGCCATGCCGATGCCGCCAACGATCCCGGCGAACACCAGCGTCTGCGCAGACGTGAGCTCCCCCATGGGTAACGGGCGGGCGCGCGTGCGCGCCATCACGGCGTCCAGTTTCTGCTCCACCAGGCAATTGATCGCTGCCGCCGCGCCGGCCACCAGCGCGATGCCGAGCGTACCCCACACCAGGGCACCCACGGGCGGCAGCGCAGGGGTAGCGAGAAACATCCCGATCACCGCAGTAAAGACGATGAGCGAGACGACGCGGGGCTTGGTGAGTCGGAAGAACTGCTGCAGGCCCGGCGCCGAACGACTCCCTAGCTTGGTTTGGACGGTGGCCGACATCTACGTTCGGGAGGCGTGACGGTGGGAAAGGCGAAAGTTTAGCATCAACAGCGCGGCCAG
>JBGPMS010000118.1:0-14222 GCA_041487115.1 Gammaproteobacteria bacterium | reverse complement strand
CGATGTTGGTGGCGCCGAGGTAGATGCCGGGCAGGAGGAAGGCGTGCAGTTGCGCGCAGTGGAACAGCGGGAGGGCGTGAACCTCGATGTCGTCGGCGCTCATTTCACCGTCGACGATGAGGCTCAGGTACTGGGCGACGAAGTTGCGGCTCGACAGCGTCGCTCCCTTGGGCCGCGACTCGGTGCCGCTGGTGTTGCGGACATGCTGGCTAGCAGGGCAAACCGGAGGGCGCGCAAGGGCAAACAGCGGCGGGTCTGACCCCCTGCCAAGGGGGCGGATCATTTCGCGACAATCCGAATGTCCGAAGCGGGTCGAACCGCGCCTTTCGCCGAAGCCTCAATCCGGCCACGAACGGCCCTATGCACTGTCACGACGCAGCACGCAACGCGTGCGATGCGAGCGGCGCCGCGAACGGGTACGGGAATGGGAACGAGTAAGGCTAGGACAGAAACTCGCTCTTGTCGATGCCGTGCTTCTTCAGCAGGCGGCCGAAGCTGCGCCGTTCCTTGCCGCAGCGGCGCGCCGCCAGCGAAACGTTCCCGCCGGTCTCGGACAGCGCGCGCGCGAGAAACTCGCGCTCGAACTGCGCGATCGCGCGCGCCTTGGCGCGGTTGAAATCGAACGGGGCTTCCGGGGCTCCCGGCGCGCCAGCTTCGTCCGCCGGGGCGCCGAGCAGCGCCAGCTCGATCTCGATCGCCGGACCGTCCGACAACAGATACTCCCGATGGACGAGGTTTTCCAGCTCGCGCACGTTGCCGGGCCAGTGATAGGCGCGGATCCAGCGCAGGCTGTCGGGATGGAGCGGTTTTGCCGGCCGGCCGTACCGCGTGCTGTAGATGCGGATGAAATGCTCGGCCAGCAATTCGGCGTCCCCGCCGCGCGCGCGCAAGGCCGGCACCGGCACGCTCAACACGTTCAGCCGATACAGCAGGTCGAGGCGAAAGACCTTTTTGTCCGCCAGTGCGCCGAGGTCCACGTTGGTGGCTGCGATCACGCGCACATCGGCACGCTCCTCGCGCTGTCCGCCCACCGGCCGGTAATGCAGATCCTGCAGGAAGCGCAGCAGCGTGACCTGCCCCTTGGGCGAGAGCGCGTCGACCTCGTCCAGGAACAGGGTGCCGCCGTCAGCCTGCGCCACCAGTCCGCGTTGGGCCTCGCGCGCATCGGTGAATGCGCCGCGGCGATGCCCGAACAGTTCGTTTTCGATCAGCGTGTCGGGTATCGCGCCGCAGTTGACGGGAATGAACGGATAGTCGGCGCGCGTACCGAGGTAGTGAATGGCGCGCGCTGCGAGCTCCTTGCCGGTGCCGGTCTCGCCGTGCACCAGCGTGGTGGCATCGCAAGCGGCGATCTTTTCGATCAGGCGCAGGGCGCGCCGGAATGCGTCCGACTCGCCGATGAGATTCAAGCGGCGAAGGTCGCGAACGGTGGCCCCTGAACTCGCACCGTCGAATAAATTGGATGGCGGACTCATCGACCCTTGATCCCCGAAGAGTTCGTGAGCGTGTGTTTCCTGCAATGTCGGTGTCTTATGGCATAGGGCCTCAGGAAAGACAAGTCTAACGAAATGGCAGTTTTGCGTCGCCGATCGCCGACGCCCGGCCTAACCACTTAATTCGCGGCCGATTCACATTTGTGTGACACGGGGACAGCGAGCCGAACTAGAACTTTCGGCATACGCGCGGAGCAGCGGTGTTGCCCTGCGGCACGGGGACTGTCACCTGCGCATGACGGAAGCCGCGATGACGAAAGCCCTGGCGCTGCGGGCTCGTACGAGGGCGGCCGCCCGGAGCCGCCCCCGAGATGCCTTAGAGGAAGTTGAACAGCGACAGCCCTTGCACCTTGGCGAAGGACTGCTGCGCGGCTTGCAGCGTGGTCTGTTGCAGTGTGAGGGTGCTGATGGCCTTGGCATAGTCCAGGTCGCGCAGCCCGGACAGGGTCTGGCTGTATTGCAGGACCAGGTCGGCGCCCGAGCTCTTGGCGGTGTCGATCTCCTGCAGCCGGACGCCCACCGCGGCACGCACGCGCAGCACGTTGTCCAAGGAGTTGTCGATGTTGGACAGGCCGACGTTGAGATCGTTGGCGAGCTTGGTGTTGCCGGTCGCCGTGCGGTTGGCGCTCTGCATCGCGGTGATCATGTCGTTCAGCGTCTTGAACACGTCCACGTTGGTGCTGGCCTTCAGCGTGAACGTATCGCCCGTCACGGGTTGCCCTTTGATCGACGTCTGCGCGCCGAAATCGAATGCCGGCTCGGCTCCCTGCGACTTCAGGCTGATGCTGGCGCCGTCGCTGTAGGTGCGCGTGTACGGCCCCGCGCCCGAGGGAGCGCCGGTCAACAGCGAGTTGCCGGTGGTGTTGTCCACGATGTCATAGGTGGTGACCGGTGGAATCGGGGTGTTGTCGACGTTGAACTTGATGGTGAAATCGCGCGGGTTGCCGGCCGTGTTCCAGGCCGCCGGGTCGATGACGGTACCGGGGTCGACGATGCCCATGCCGGTGTTGCCCGCGCTGGCCCCGGTGGCAAATGTGCCGTTGCCGTTCTTGATCAGTTGAAAGATGTCGCTGCCGGCATCGCTCACCGCCACCTGCCGCGACGCCGTGATCTGCGTGCGCCGCGTGCCCTGGTCGCCCTGGTAGGCGACCACGCCGGATGAGGTCTCCGAGAACGGGGTGGTCGAGCCCTGATAGCCGGAGAACAGATACTGGCCATTGCCATCGGTGCTGTTAGCTAGTCCGATCAACTCCTGGTAACGGCCGCGCAGCTCGTTGCCGAGCGTAGCGAGCTCCTTCTCCGACAGCGCGCCGTCGCCGGCATTGACCGCGGTGGTCTTCACGTCCTGCAGGAGCGTCGTGACCGAGGCGAGCGCGTTCTCCGACAGGCCGAGCGAGGTGGTGGCGCTGTCGGCGTTGCGCTGATACTGCTGGGTGATGGACTGGGACTGCTCCACTTCCAGCGAGCGGGCCGAGGCGACCGGGTCATCGGCCGGCGTGAGGATGCGGCGGCCGTTGGCGATCTGATCCTGGGTCTTGAGCAGTTCCGCGGTGCGGTTCTGCATGTTGGTCACGCCCTGGTTGAAGATCATGTTGGTGCTGATGCGGATCATCGCGTACCGTCCTTAGGTGATGCCGGGCTGCTCGAGCTGGCAGCGCCGAGCCGCCAGCGCTTGCCTGTGTCTCGAGCGGGAAAGCGGGTGCGCCCCGTCTGTGCGCGCGCCAGGGCTCACTTTGTTCACTAGTTCCCGAGGTTCAGTATGGTGGCGAACAAGCTCGAGGCGATCGAGAGTACCTTGCCCGATGCCTGGTAGGCCTGCTGGAAGCGCAGCAGGTTAGCCGCCTCCTCGTCCAGGTTCACGCCCGACAGCGCCTGTTGCGCGTCGGTGGTCTGCTTCACCAGCGCGTCCTGCGCCGTACTCTGCACCTGGATGTCGCGTGCCCGGTTGCCCACGGCGCTCACAATGAGACTATAAGAGCTCTGGTAGTTGGCGGTACTGTTGGCGACCGTGTTCGTGGTCTGCAGACCGGCGAGCAGCAGCGCATTGCGATTGTCCGCCACACCACCCGTGTTGGGCCCGATGGTGAAAGTGTCGCCTGCTACCGGGCTGCCGCTGATCTGGGCCGTCCAGCCGTTGAAGGAAATGTTTCCGCCGCTCACGTAAGCCACGCCGAGCGGGTTGCCGGTTCCCGCACCGGTCACGTTGAAGGTCGTGGCACTCGCGAAAGTGATCGTCACCGGGCTCTGCAGGTTGACGTTGGGCGGCGGCGGCGCGTTGACGCTGCCCGCGCTGATAGTGGCGCTGCCTGTGTTGGCGCCCGTCGCCGCTGTCCGGATCGGCGCGGCCGCCGCGATCTTCGCCGTATCGGTGATGACTACCGAGATGTCGCGCGAGCCGGTGCGCGTGGGCTGGATGAGAAAGCTGTCGCCGCTGACCGCTGCTCCCGATGCGAGGCTCAAGGTCACCCCGTCGACGGTCTGCGGAAACCCCGCGAAGGTGGTCTGGTTGCCGTCCGTCAGCCGGGTAAGGGTCCAGGTGCCGGCATTGAGGCTCAGCCGGTAGTCGCTACCGGTGAGTGCGCCCACGTTCGTGTTGCTGGCGCCGATCAGTGCAGTGCCGGTGTTGTTGGCGTTGGTCAGCACTTGTGCCGCCGGCACGTTGAAGAAGTCCTGACCCAGCGCGCCGTTCAGGTCCTGCCCCAGTTTATGCTGGTCGTTGAAGGTCTGGGCCAGTACGACGGCCACGCGCCCGAGATTGTTCTGGACGGTGTCCAGGGTCTGGCTGCGGAACGCGAGCAGCGCGCCGAGCGATCCCCCCTGCAGCGTGCTCGGGTTGAGCGGGATGGTGTTGCCGTTGGCCAGGTAGGAGATCGCATAGTCCTTCGGGTCGGCAGCCGACGGCGCCGCCGACAAGGCGTAGGCCCGATCGCCGATCACCAGGCTTTGGCCGGTGCCGATGAACACGTTGATGCTGCCATCCGAATTCTTGATCGTGCTGGTGCGCACCAGCTTGTTGAGGTCGGCCAGCAAGTGGTCGCGCGTGTCCAGCAGGTCGTTCGCGGGCTGGTCAGGGGTCGACCCGGCCTTGATGATCTGGTCGTTGATGCGGGCGAGATCCTGCGCGGTAGAGTTGATCTGCGTGGTCGTGTCCGTGATCTGCTGGTTGACACCGGTCCGGATCTCGGTCAACCGCGCGTCGAAGGTCTGAAAGCGCGATACCAGCGCCTGGCCCTGGCTGATCATGGCCTGGCGCGAGGGCACCGACGACGGGTTGGACGCTACGTCCTGCACGCCGGAGAAGAATGTCTGCAGCGCGGGCGACAGGCCGGAGGAGGGATCGGCCAGCAGGTTGTCGATCTGGCTGATCTGCGCGCCGTAAGCGTCGAGGTAGCTCGCCTGGGTCTGGGCCTGCAGCACGGCACCCTCGAGGAACTGGCTGTAGGCACGTTGGACTGTCGAAACCAGGACACCCTGGCCGAAGAACCCGGCGCCCGTCTTCTGCGGGTTCTGCGTGACATCGATCGCCGTCTGCCGGTGGAAGCTGGCGCTGCTGGCGTTGGCGATGTTGTGGCTGGTCGTGGAGAGCCCCGCTTGCGCAGCGTTCAGGCCGGTAACTCCGATGTTGAAGATGCTGGTGCCCATGGGTTTTCCCTTATGTTGTTATCGGCAGATCCGCCGATTTCTTGACCGCGCTAGAGCGCAGTTGCGAGAGCTGTTTCACGATCAGGTCGGCCAGCCCGAGCCCGCCCTGGTTGGCGAGTTTGCGCGCGTATTCGTGGTCGAGCAGCCCGGTGAAGACCTTGGTCGCTTCGTTGTCGAGCACACTGTCGCCGGGCGCGGCGGTGCGCATGCTCTTCAGCATCATGTCCAGGAACAAGGTCTCGAACTGGCGCGCCGCTTCCTTGAGCGTCGCAGCCGGATCCTGGGCGGCGCGCGCCCGCAAGTCGCCGAGCGACTTGGGGTCGACCGCCAGGCCGGAGGTGTAGTCGAGTGCGTTCATATGCACTCAGATAATTTCCAGGTCGGCCTTGAGCGCGCCGGCCGCTTTCATGGCCTGCAGAATGGCGAGCAGATCGATCGGGGTGGCGCCCACCGCGTTGAGCGCCTTGACCAACTCGGTCAGGCTGGCAGAGGCCGGCACGACCACCAGTTGACCTTTCGGCTGCTCCACCTGGATATCGGCCTGCTGCGCGACCACGGTACGGCCCTGCGACAAGGGCTCCGGCTGCGAGATCACCGGCTGCGCGCTGATCACTACGGACAGGCTGCCGTGCGCGACGGCACACTCGGACACGCGCACGAGCTGATTCATGACCACCGAGCCGGTGCGGGCGTTGATGATCACTTTGGGCGGTGGTTCCGCCGCGGTGACGACGATGTTCTCCAGGCGCGACAGGAATTCCACGCGCTGGGTGCTGTCGATCGGCGCTTTGACGCGCATCCGGCGGCCGTCCACGGCGGTCGCCGTGTCCGCGCCCAGCATCAGGTTCATCGCCTCGACGATGCGCGTGGTCGTGGTGAAGTCCACCGTGTTGGTCTCGAGATACACGTACTCGCCCTGCCCGATCGGCATGGGTACCTCGCGCTCGACGGTGGCGCCCAGCGGAATGCGGCCGGCATTGAGCGCGTTGACCACGACGCTGGAGCCGGCCGACGATGCTCCTGCGCCGGCCACCAGCAGGTTGCCCTGGGCCACCGCGTAGACCTTGCCATCGACACCCTTCAGCTGCGTGAGCAACAGTGTGCCCCCGCGCAGGCTCTTCGCGTTGCCCAGGGAAGAGACGGTGACGTCGATCTGGCTGCCCTGCCGCGCAAACGGCGGAAGGTTGGCGGTCACCATGGCCGCGGCGATGTTCTTCAGCTGCAGTTGCACGCCGGCGGGAAGTTGCACCCCCAATTGCGCCAGCATGCTGGTGAGGCTCTGGATGGTGAACGGCGTCTGCGTGGTCTGGTCGCCGGTTCCGTCCAGCCCCACCACCAGGCCGTATCCGACCAGCTGGTTGTTGCGCACGCCCTGGATCTGCGTCAGATCCTTCACTCTTTGTGCGTGCGCCGGGGACAGGGCCAGCGCCAACCCCAGTATCGCTCCCAGCAAGCTCGCGCGGATGAGTCGGTCCATGTTCGTTGCTCTCCTCAGAACGGCCATACGGTCATGAATGCGCGCGACAGCCAGCCCATGTTCTGCGCTTCGTCGATGTAGCCGTTGCCGCGGTACTCGATGCGCGCATCGGCGACGCGGGTGGAGGACACGGTGTTGGTCCCCGTGATGTAGATCGGGTTGATCACCCCGGAGAAGCGGATGAACTCGGTGCCGTGGTTGATGGTGACCTGCTTTTCGCCCGACACCAGCAGGTTGCCGTTGCTGATCACCTCGATCACGGTCACTGTCAGGTTCCCCGTGAACAGGTTGTTGCTGGAAGCATCGCCCTGTCCGGCGAACTTGTTCGACGAGCTCGCTTCGATGTCCGCGCCCTGGAAGGTCTTGAACGGAACGCCGCTGACCGTGGGCACCGTGATCTTGGTGCTGCCGGTGCGGTTGGCGTCGCTGCTGGATTTCTTGCTGGCCGATGTCTTCTCTTCGATCACGATGGTAATGGTGTCTCCGACGAAGAGCGCGCGGCGGTCGTCGAAGAGCACGAGTCGGGCGGAATCGGGCTGGTAGATGGCACCGGCATTGGCGACCGTTCTCGGCAGCGGCACGGGGCGGGCGGTCATGGGCTGATGCACCGTCGCCGGCGGCGTCATCATCGAACAGCCGGCGGCGAACGCCACGACCCATAGCAGCGCAAGATTCCCGGCCACGCAGATCACGCAGGAAGGCGCGGCAGTTCTACCCCCTCGCGAGCGGACGGCGAGCCCTGGTCGGCCGGTCAGCGGCGGATTGCGGTCTCGGGATAAGGTCGTCATGGCGTGCTCTTCGTTCTCAGTTGATCTCGGTGGCCAAGGCTTACAGCTGGGTCAGCCGCTGCAGCATCTGATCCGACGTCTGGATCGCGCGCGAGTTGATCTCGAACGCGCGCTGCGCGGTGATGAGGTTCACCAGTTCCTCGGTAACGCTCACGTTGGAGGTTTCCACGAAGCTCTGGTTGAGCACCCCCAGGCCATTGGTTCCTGGCGTGTCGACCTGGGGCGGGCCGGATGCGGCAGTCTCCAGGAACAGGTTCTCGCCGCGGCTCTGCAATCCGCCGGGGTTGATGAAGTTGGCGAGCTGGATGGTGCCCACCTGCACCGGCGTCGAACTGCCCGACTGGGTGACCGAGACCGTGCCGTCGTTGCCGATGGTGGTAGTCAGCGTATTAGGCGGGATGGTGATCGCCGGCTGCAGTTGGTAGCCGCTGGAGGTGACCATCTGTCCGTTGAAGTCGAGCTGGAACGAGCCGTCACGGGTGTAAGCGATGGTGCCATCCGGCAGCAGGACCTGGAAGAAGCCTTGTCCGTTGACGGCAAGATCGAGCGGGTTGCTGGTCTGCTGCAGTGTGCCGTTGGTGAACAGGCGCACCGTGGCCACGGGGCGCACGCCGGCACCGATCTGCAGGCCCGAGGGCACTTGCGTGAGCTGGGAGGTCTGCGCGCCCGGCTGGCGCAGCTGCTGGTACAGCAGGTCCTCGAACACCGCGCGCTGGCGTTTGAAGCCGTTGGTGCTGACGTTGGCGAGATTGTTCGAAATCACGTCGACGTTGAGCTGCTGCGCTTCCAGTCCGGTCTTGGCAATCCACAGCGATCTGATCACTTTTTTTCCTAGAGTTTTGCGTCCAGCCGCGCGAGAGGCGGCGGACACTTCGGTCCGAAGCGTTTTCCGCATCCGATCGAGTTACGTTGAAAGGTTCAGGACTTGCGACCAGCGCTGCGCGTTGGCATCCGCGGTGGTCAGCAGCTTGACCTGCGTCTCGAACTGGCGGGCATGGCTGATCATCTGCACCAGCGTCTCGACTGCGCTCACGTTGCTGCCTTCGAGGCCGCCCGAGGTCACCTGAACATTCGGGTCGGCGGCAGCCGGCCGGCCGTTTTTCTGCCGGAACAGGCCATCCGCACCGCGTTCCATATTTGCCTCGGGCGGGTTGACCAGCTTGATCTGCCCGACGATGGAAACCGCGTTGGGCGGGGCGTCGGTCGGGATCACCGAAACCGTTCCATCCTCGCCGATTGCGACGCGGCTGTTGGGGGGAATGGTAATGTTGCCGCCCTCTCCCACCACGTTCAGCCCGCTGCGCGTCTGCAGCACCCCGTTCGCATTGATCTGCAGTCCGCCGTCCCGGGTGTAGGCCTCACGCCGGTTGGGGCCTTGCACGGCGATAAATCCCTGTCCCTTGACCGCAATGTCCAGCGCGCGGCCAGTCTGCATCAAGGGCCCAGGCGTGAAGTCGGCACCGATGGTGGTGTCCACGACAAAGGCTCGTGTCGGCGATCCGGGCCCCACCACCGGCACGGCACGAAACGCCGCCAGCTCGGCCTTGAAGCCGGTGGTGGAAGCGTTCGACAGGTTGTTGGCCACCACCGCTTGCTGCTCCAGCGTGTGCTTGGCGCCGGTCATGGCGATGTAGATGAGGCGGTCCATCGGTCCGGGTCAGATGAGTGGGTTGAAATGTCCCTGGCCTCTCATCAACCCAGGTTCACGATGGTCTGCAGGATCGTGTCCTGTGTCTTGATGGTCTGGGCATTGGCCTGGTAGATGCGCTGGGCCGTGATCATGTTCACCAGCTCGGTGGTGAGGTCGATATTGGAGTCCTCGACCGCGGAGGACTGCAGAACGCCGAGCGACCCGGTGGAAGGGGCACCGACGATGGGCAGGCCGGATGCGGAGGTCTCTACCCAGAGGTTGTCGCCCAGCGCGGCGAGTCCCTGGGAATTGCGGAAGTCTGCCAGCACGACCTGCCCGAGGTCACGGCTCTGCCCGTTGGTGTAGCGGCCCACGATGATCCCATCATTGCCGATATCGAACCCTACGAGCCGTCCGGAGGCGAAGCCGTCCTGAGTCAGGTTGTTGACACCAAAGGCCGAGCCGTACTGAGTAGAGCCGCTGTAGTCGAACGTGAAAGCGACTGGCGTTGCCGCGCCGCCGCCGACCGCGAGCGACGCGGCGAATGGCATGACGGTCGTGAGCTGGCCGGCGTTGCTGAAGTTGAGGGTGACCGGCAAGCCGGCCCCGCCGCCGAGGTTGGCGTTGGCCTGCGAGCCGTCCACCGTCCCAAAGACCTGCCACTGGTTGGCGGCGGCGTTCTTCACATAATACGTGGTGAGCACGTGGGAGTTGCCCAGGCTGTCGAAGACGTTGCCCGAGGTGGAGAAGTTGTAGCTGGTGGCGTCACTCGGGTTGAACAGCGCGGTGGCCGGCACCGCCTCGCGGGCATCGAGGTTCAGCCCGATGCGGAACTGGCCGGTGATCTGCGGGTTGATGTCGGCGAACCCGATCTGAATCGGGGCCGGCGCCGCGGGCAGGATGTTGCCGTTTGCATCCACGCTGTATCCGGTGAGCTTCAGTCCACGGTCACTCACGATGAACCCCTGGCTGTCGAACTGGAACTGGCCGTTGCGCGAGTACACGACCGAGCCATTCTGGTCCAGCCGGAAGAAGCCCTTGCCGTTGATCGCCACGTCCATGGGATTGCTGGTCACCGAGATGTTGCCCTGGGTGAACTGCTGCGCCACCGCCGCCACCTTGGTGCCGATCCCGATCTGGAGCGAGCCGCCTCCCGACAAGGAGCTGGCGAACACGTCGGCGAACTGCGCTTGCGACTCCTTGAATCCGACCGTGCTGGCGTTGGACACGTTGTTGCCGATCGTATCCAGGTTCTTGGACGCGGCGTTGAGGCCGCTCAATCCTTGCTCGAATGACATTTTTCCGCTTCTCCCGTTGCCGCTTGCGACGATTAAAGAATCTGTTTGACCTGGCCCAGGGCCACTACGCCCAGGCCGTATGTGTTCAGCTGCAGTTGATCGGTGCCGAGCGTCACACTCTGCACCACGCCGTAGCCGAGCGGGTCTACGCTGGCTTTCTGGCCGGCGCGCACCGCGCTGGCCGAGAACGTATAGGGCCCGTCGGCTGCCTGACCTCCGGCATCGGTACTCCCGTCCCAGGCGAAGTTCTGCGTGCCGGCTGCCTGTGCGCCCAGGTCCAAGGTCTTCACGACCTGCCCCGCGGCGTTGCTGATCGTGACCGTCACCTTGTCGGCCGGATCGATCAGTTGCACGCCCGCCACGGCACCGCTCTGCTGCAGGAGGAGCGTCTTGCCGGGAGCCAGCACCGCATGACCGATCAGCCCGCCAGCTTGCAGCGCCTGTGCCGCCGTCAGCGAGCTGGTCATGCTGGCGACCGTCGCGTTCAGCTTGTCGATCCCGCTCACCGTACTGATCTGAGCGAGCTGGCTCGTCACCTCGGAGTTGTCGAGCGGATTGAGCGGATCCTGGTTCTGCATCTGCGTGATCAGCAGCTTCAGGAAACGGTCCTGCACGTCCGTCGTAGTGTCGGTCTTGCTGCGCGCCTGGTTCACGCTGGCGACAAGCTGGTCGGCGATCGGGTTTGTCGTGGTCATTTTGGTTGCTCGTTTCGGTTCGGTTTCGGTTGAGTCTTGGCCTGGGCGCGCCTGTCTCTCATGACCCGAGGGCCATGGTCTTGATCAACAGGTTCTTGGCCGTGTTCATGATGTCCATGTTGAACTGGTAGGCGCGCGACGCAGAGAGCATGTTCGTCATTTCCTCGACCACGTTGACGTTGGGCATGGTCACATACCCGTTGCCGTCGGCGAATGGGCTCCTCGGGTTGTACACCAGGCGCGGCGGCGAGGGATCGTCCACCACCGAGGTCACGCGCACGCCCATGCCCTGCATGCCCTTGGCGAGCGGTGTAGCGGTGAAGACCACTTGCTTGGCACGATAGGGAGTGCCGTCGGCGGACACGGCGCTGTCGGCGTTGGCCAGGTTGCTGGCTACGGCGTTCAGCCGTTGCGATTGCGCGGTAAGCGCAGAGCCGGCGATGTCGAAGACGTTGAGTAAGGACATGGCGATGATCCAGGGGCGAGGTGGGTGGTTCGGTTCGGTTACTGGCCGGCGACGGCCTGCTGCAACAGCCGGATCTGGTTGCTCGCGAAGGTGAGATCGGCCTGATAGCGGACCGCGTTGTCGGTGAACTGTCCGAGCTCGGTGTCCAGTTCGACCGTGTTGCCGTCGATGCTCGCCTGCACCGGGATCCGATACTTCACGTCCGCGCCCTGAGCCGCGCCTGAGCGGCCGTCGAGGTGTCCAGCCGAAGTGCGTTCGACCGCGAGCTTGCCCTGACTCCCGCGCGGCCCACGGATGGCGGCTTGCAGCGCCGCACTGAAGTCGAAATCGCGCGCCTTGTAGTTGGGCGTATCCGCGTTGGCGACGTTCGACGCGAGCAGCTCGCTGCGCTGTGCGCGCAGGTCCAGCGCAATCGCGGGTCTGGCAAAGAACTGATCGAGGGCACTGAGCATAGTAAGGTCACCGCTTCTGTGGGTTGACCAACCCTCGTTGCAGCATGCGTGCCACGCCCGGAGAAGCGGCTATGAATCTATTTGGATCAAAGCCTTGGATAGCCCTTGACAGCGGCAAGGCGGCCCGGCCGGACGCGGCACCGCGGAAGGAGTTTGCCGGTGACCCGGCAAGAGTTTCCGGCCGGGCCAGCGAGCGGCGCTTCGGGCTGGACCCGCCCGCCCGGACGCCACGAAGAAGAGGAGAGAATGGGCCGCGCCGTGCCGCCCGTCAGTCTTCTGCGGGCACCACCCGGTTCTTCCCCTGCAGCTTGGCCTGGTACATGGCCTTGTCGGCCCGGGCGAAGACGTTCTCCTGGGACTCGCCCGCCTTGAGCAAGGCCACGCCGGCGCTGAAGGTGATCAGCAGGCGCTCGTGGTTGTGCAGGAAGAACTGTTTGGTCAACTGCCGCTGCAGCCGGCGCATGACGTCCACCGCCTGCTTGATGCCGGTGTCGCTGAACAGGACGATGAACTCCTCGCCCCCGAACCGCGCGACGATGTCGGTGGGTCGCAGAGTCTCCTTCACCACCTGGGACAGGTGCACCAGGGCGTCGTCGCCCGCCTGATGGCCGTAGGTGTCGTTCAGCTTCTTGAAGTTGTCCAGGTCGAGCACCGCCACGCACAGGGGGCTCTTGCGCCGCTCGGCGCGCGCCACTTCGCGCTGCATGGCGTCGTCCAGCCCGCGACGATTGAGCGTGCCGGTGAGCTGATCTTCGCGCACCTGCTCGCTCACCTGTTCCAGCTCGGCTTCGAGCTGGCGCACGCGCTCGCCCGCCTGCTCGGCCTGCCTGCGCGCGTCCACGATGTCGTCGCGATGCCGCTGCATGTCGACCTGCATGCTGCGCGTATCGCTCATCAGATCGTCGACGATCGTCTTGAGCGCCGACAGATCGTCGGAGCGATGCAGGCGATCGGCATAGCCCTCGATGCGCTGGTGGTAGCCGGTGGTGCTGACCGTCATCTCGGACAGCCGCTGCACGAACAGGGTGATCAGGCTCTTGAGCGTGGACTTGGCCTCGCGCAGGCTGTGCTTGAGCATGCTCTGCTTGTAGACCACTTCCTTGAAGCTGCGCTCGGCCTGCTGGATGCGCTCGGTGCTCAACGGCGGCTCGATGACCTGCCGCAGGACGGCGAGTTGTCCGCTCACCCACTGGTCCTCGTCGACCAGCTCCCCGATATTGTTGACCAGCAGTCCGAGCAGGCGCGTGAGCGCGGTCAGCAGCTCGGCGTCACTCTCGCCGCGGATCTCGAGCTGATACCAGAACTGCTTGAGCTGGGCGGTGAGGCGCGTCCAGGTGTCAGCACCGCGCGCGTCGCGCACCTGGCGGGCGAGCGTCGCGGCCTGTTCGGCCAGATCGGGGAGATGCCCGAGCCGTGCCGCGACGCCCAGCTCCAGGGCCTGCGACAGCAGGTCCTTGAGCTGCTTGACGTTGTCGGCCTGCGCGGAGATCGCCGAGAGCGGGCCGCTAGCGGCCACCCTGGCGGGCTCAGCCACGGTCGGGGCCGCATAGTTGACCTCGATGACACCGGTGGGCTCCGGGTTCTCGGTCCAGGAGCGCACCAGCCCCTGCAACTTGTCGAGGAACTGAGCATCGGAACCGAAATTGATCAGCAGCCTCTCGAGCCCTTCCTTCTTGCGGCCCAGGCTGGTTGCGGTCTGGCGCATGTCGATATGACGCAGCAGATCGCGCAGGACCGGCGCCCAGTCCTGGCGTTGGGCGGGGCCGCGCCCGGTGGCGAGCGCGGTGAGCGCGGCGCTGAATTGCGTCCAGTCCTGGTCCGAGGCCGCGCGCGCCAGCGCGGGGAGGCCCGGCACCCCAGGGTATGCGGTCGCCATGTCGCGCAGCAACTGCGAGACGCGCTCGGCGCCATCGACTTTCCGGTCGGGACGCTCGCCCGCGATCTCTTCGTAGAAGCGCTGATAGTTCTCGGGCGTCGGTGCCACCCGGCGGGCGGCCAGCAGCTTGAGCGTTTCCCTGGCGAGCTCGGCGGGACTCTGGCTGTTCGCCACGACTGGCTCACCTCGGAGCGGGATGGCTTTCTCGTTCTGGGTCGGCACGAACAAATTACGTCCTGCCTGCTCAATACTTTATAGGCCTCAAGCCCGACCTTTCTATAGAATCGCTGCCTGTTCTGCCACGCCGGGCACTATATCAGATGAGTATGCCTATCCTAATCTCCTGCCTGGCGCTCGCTGTCGGACTTGCCGCGGCTCCTGCCTGGGCCGACCCTCAGGACCCGG
>JBGPMS010000117.1:0-14241 GCA_041487115.1 Gammaproteobacteria bacterium | reverse complement strand
CCATCCCGGCGGATCGCGGCATCTTCCTCCCGGAGACCTGGCGATTGGCACCGAGCATCTGCACCTTCACCTCGGAAGCGTTTTACGAAGGACGCCTGCACTCGCGCGCGGGACTGGAGAGACAGGTTCTCGCCGGGAGCCCGCCTTTCGAAGGAGCCGGCCTGTGGGCGGTCGGCGTTGCGCACGAAGGCAACCAGAACAGCTCGATCGAGGAGGCGGAAGCGGTGGACCGCATCGTTACCTCGCTCCTTCGCGAGGGTTCCCGGTGGATTGGCAGGGATGACACCTCGAAGCCGATGACGCCGAACGACATCCTCGTGGTGGCACCCTACAACGCCCACGTCGCTCTGCTCGGGGAGAGGCTTGCGTCGAAAGGCGTTCGAGTGGGTACGGTCGATCGATTTCAGGGGCAGCAGGCGCCGGTGGTCATCTATTCGATGGCAACGTCGACGCCCGAAGATGCGCCGCGGGGCATGGAGTTTCTCTACAGTCTCAACCGGCTGAATGTGGCGACTTCACGCGCGCAATGCGCCTGCATCCTCGTCGCGAGCCCGCGGCTGTTCGAGCCGGAGTGCAAGAGCCCGCGGCAGATGCAGTTGGCGAATGCGCTGTGTCGGTATTTGGAGTTGGCGGGGGTGGAGGAGGGGCGGTAGATTGTTACTACCACTGCACCTCAAGCCTGCTCCCACCACCCCGCCTGCTACGCAGGCACCCCTCGGACAGGAGGGGAGGATCTAATTTTCTCCTCTCCTATTCTCCCTCCTCCCCGACCACTGCGTGGTCCGCCCCTCCTCTGGCAGGAGGGGAAAGAACAGGTGGCGCCGCAGGTGACGGGGTGGTTACTGCAGACTCCCTCGAACCTGATTGGCGTCAGGCCTGGTAGAACTCCGGGATACCGCTCAGACCACTCCCACTCCCACTCCCACTCCCACTCCCGCGTCAGCTCATCGGAGAACGAGTAACAGTAAGAATGGCTTTCCGAATCGCATCGCGCACCGGGGTAGCGGTTCCAATACCAGGTGCCTCCGACACCTGCGCCTGCCTCCAGCAGCTGGACCGAAAGACCCGGCCGGTCACGCAGGCAGAGCAATTGATAGAGGCCAGAAAACCCGGCACCGATGACCAGCGCGCCGAAGGAGCGCGCCTGGCGGGATTCGCTTTGCGGAGCTTCTGTCACGATGCTTGTCGTTGCCATCCAAATCCTCAACTCGATCATTCCAGGCCGAGATGTATTATCCCGCAGGACGAGACCCCTGCTACCGAAAATCGCTACACTTCCGCTATGCGCGTCAAACCATCCGCCAGGCTCACGCTCAAGGACAAGCTCTCCCGGCTCACGCTCGTCCAGGCACAGAAGCTTCTAGGGCCGAACGGTGACCAGCTGCTCGCCAAAGGCGGTGCGATCGACATAGACCTGGCGACGCAGGTGCTGCTCACCGATGCGCGCCTTCAGGTCACGTTTCCCGATGGTCGAGGTCAGCGCGCACCGGCCACGGTCACCTTGGCGCTGGATGACTCGCATCGCGATCGGCTGCAGCTCGCTTGCAGCCACTCGGGCGCGCAAGCCCTGCTTCATCAAGCCGCGACGCTCTCCCTGATACTGGAAGAGAAAACCGCGCTGGGGCTCGCCGCCCCACCGGAGGAAGACGTGCCATGGGAACTGCTTCCCGAGAGTGCGCTCGAGTCCCGGGCGCTGGCCGAGCGGGCCAAGCGCGCAGCCGAGGAGCGGATGACGGTGAGAGCGCCGGCTCGGGCCGGGCCCTGGACCGATTACACCGTGAGCAGCGCGCCCTCGGGCAGGACGTATCGCGTGGCCATGCGCGGCATGGAGCGCGGGCGCACTTACTGCTCCTGCCCGGACTTCCGCAAGAACCTGCTGGGCACCTGCAAGCATGTCATGAAGGTGCAAGCGTGGGTGCAGAAGAAGTTCAGCACCGCCGTCCTCGCGAAGCAATGGCTGCCGGAGCGGTTCGGCGTATTCGCGCGCTATGACGGCGATCTGCGTCTGGGCCTGGAGACGCCGGCGCAGATGTCTTCCGCTGCCAAGGGGATCGCGAACGTCTGGCGAAACCGCTTCGCAGCCGAGGGCACCGAGCTCGTCGAGCTGGTCGAGTCGGTCCGAAAGCTCTCGCGCCTCGGCGAGGAAGTGAGCGTCTATCCCGATGCGGAGGAGATTCTCGAGCAGGCCCTGCACCGGCATCGCATGAGCGAGCTGGTGGCACAGATACGCAAGAATCCCGCCGCGCATCCTCTGCGACGCGAGCTGCTGCTGACGGAGCTGCTGCCGTATCAGCTCGATGGCATTGCCTTCGCCGCAGGCAGAGGACGCGCGGTGCTGGCCGACGAGATGGGGCTGGGAAAGACCATCCAGGGCGTCGGCGTCGCGGAGCTTCTGGCACGGCATGCCGGCATCCAGCGCGTGCTCATCGTGTGCCCCGCCTCGCTGAAGTCGCAGTGGCGCGCCGAGATCGGCCGCTTCTGTCGGCGCAGCGTGCAATTGGTGAGCGGGAAGAGCGCCGAGCGTGCGCGGACGTATGCCGGTGGCGCCTTCTTCACCGTGTGCAACTACGAGCAAGTGCTGCGCGACTTCCTCGCCATCGAGCGGGCGAGCTGGGACCTGATCATTCTCGACGAGGCGCAGCGCATCAAAAACTGGCAGGCCAAGACCAGTCGCATCATCAAGTCCCTGCGCTCCCCATTCGCCCTCGTGCTCACGGGTACGCCGCTGGAAAACCGACTGGACGATCTGTACTCCGTCGTCGAGTTTATCGACGACCGCCGGCTTGGCCCGGCATACCGCTTCATCCACCGCCATCGCCTGGCGAGCGACACCGGCAGGGTACTGGGATACAAGAACCTCGACGCTTTGCGCGCGAGTCTGGCGCCCGTGCTCCTGCGCCGCACGCGGGCAAGCGTGGCGCTCGATCTGCCGCCGCGCGCCACCGAGATCGTACGCATCACGCCCACCGACGAGCAACTCCAGCTGCATGCCGCGCAGATGCAGATTGTCCAGGCCATCACCCGCAAGCCCTTCATCAGCGAGATGGATCTGTTGCGGCTGCAGAAGGCCCTGCTGCTCGCGCGGATGTCGGCGAACGGCACCTTCCTGGTCGACAAGCAGGCGCCCGGGTTCTCCAGCAAACTCGAACGCGCGGCAGAGCTGCTCGAAACCCTGTGCGCGGAGCCCGGCCGCAAGCTGCTCGTGTTCAGCGAGTGGACCACCATGCTCGATCTCGTGGAGCCGGTTCTGAAGCGGCTGGCAGCGGGCTTCGTGCGACTGGACGGAAGCGTGCCGCAGAAGAAACGGCAGGAACTGGTGTCCCGGTTTCAGACCGAGGCCGGCTGCCGCGTCTTTCTCACCAGCAACGCGGGCGCAACCGGGCTGAATCTCCAGGCCGCCGATACCGTTATCAACCTCGACCTCCCGTGGAACCCCGCGCTGCTGGAGCAGCGCATTGCTCGCGCCCACCGGATGGGGCAAAAGCGCCCCGTACAGGTGTACCTCCTGATCACGGAGAACACCATCGAAGAGAATCTTCTGGCCACGCTCTCCGCGAAGCACGAGCTGGCCGCCGCCGTGCTCGATCCCGACTCCGACCTGCAGGAGGTGCAGCTCGCCAGCGGGATCGAGGAACTGAAGCGCCGTCTCGAGTTGCTGCTCGGTGCCAAGCCAGAAGCTCCGCAGGACTTGTCCGTTCGCGAGCGCGCTGAAGCGGCTGCGCTGGTCCAACGCCGGGAGCGCGTTGCCGAGGCCGGAGGTCAGTTGCTCGCCGCTGCATTCTCCTTCCTCGGCGAGATCCTTCCCGCCTCGGGCTCGGGCGTGCCGGCCCCGGAAACCGTTGCGGCCGTGAAGAGCGGTCTTCGGCAATGCATGCAGAGCGGCGAGGATGGCAAGATCCACCTCGCCGTCATCCTGCCCGGTGCGGAGGCGCTGGATGGGCTGGCGGCTGCGCTGGCGAGGCTGATCGAGCGGGACAACAGCGCGGGGGACCCGGTCGGGTCTGCGTGACCGTCCGGAGATGCAAGCGCCGCTGACATGGTGACGCCCGCAATGACGTTCAGGAGGGCTGCGCGACGAACCCGTGAACGAACCGCTCATATTCCTCTCCTTTCGGAATCCCCTCGTCGACGCGTACGCGCCGACGTAGCGTCTGCGTGCTTTCGCATCGGAAAGCTCAAGGCTTACGCCGCCGATAAGCTGGAGATCGGTCGCCTGCTGGCAGCGGCAGAACGCGCGCTGGCCGATGCCAACGTTCCGGAGCTCAGTCCGGATACTCGCCTGGACGTTGCCTATCGAGCGATTATGCAAGCAGCGCTGATTGGCATGCTTGCGAACGGATACCGTCCGGCCTCGAGCGAGCTCGGGCTGGCTATTTTTCCTGAGCTCGAGCGGGTACTCGATCCAGCCTACGCCAGCTATTCCCCGTCCGCCTCGCTGAGAAAACGGAGCACGATCTCCGCGTAGCGATCGGCCTCGACGATGGGCAGGAAGTGGCCCCCGCCGTCGAGCAGGACCAGACGCGCTCCTGAAATCGCCTGCGCCAGGGCGCGTGAGAAGTAGGGTGGTGTGATCCGGTCGTCGAGAGCGGCGATCACCAAAGTGGGGCAGCGGATGCGCGACGCGAGCGCTCGTCCGTCGAAGCGCAGCAATGCCCCGATGCGGCTGATCATGATCTCGGGGGAAGAAGCGCTGGCCACCGACCGTGCTTCGGCTTCGGCCACCTCCCGGTCGTGGTCTCGCAGCCACTCCGGCGGGTACACGAGAAGGCTTCCCTCCCGTGTGTGCAATTCAATCCCTGCGCTGCGAAGCGAGTCTCGGCGTAGCTCGAACAGGCGCGTGAAGTAAGCGTCGGCGTGCGTCCAGGTGGAAGACAGCACCAGCCGCGAGATTCGGTCCGGCTGGGTGGCCGCAAGGTACTGCCCGACGGCTCCGCCGGTGGACTGCCCGACCATCGCGGCGCGGTCGATGTGGAGGTAGTCCATCAGCGCCAGCGTGTCGCCCGCAATCTGCTCGATGGAGTAGACGATGGCGTCGCGGCTGCTGCGGTCCACGCCCCGATGGTCGTGGACGACCACGGTGAAGCGCTCGGCGAGCCGGGCCCGCTGCAGTCGCCAGAAGCGAGCCGACCCGGCTAATCCGGACACGAGCACGAGCGGCGGTCCCGAGCCGCTCGTCTCGAAGTACAGCTCGCCGTCTGATATGGGCGCGAACGGCATGTTGGTCTCGCTCGGCCAGCGCGGGCTAAGCCCCGATCGAAGGGCCGAAACCGGTACGCTCTTCCACTACGAGCGTGTCCTCCGGACGGTCGAAAGGTTCGGGTGCCGGCTCGCCGGCGCGGCGCGGCCGGCCGATGCCGGCGAAGAACTGATCGAGCCCCGGCGGCAGAAAGGTCCAGGTGAACTTGAGCGGGTCGGGCCCTTCGTTCACGATCTTGTGCTTCACCCAGCGTCCCAGATAGGCCGTGGTGCCAGGCACGAAAGGATGCGGCTCACCGTCCACGAGGATCGTGCCTCGGCCCTCGAAGCAGAACAGAATCTCTTCGTTGCGCGAGTGCCAGTGCTCGCGCACGTAGCCACCCGGCGCCACCACCTGAATCCCCATGGTGACTTGATTCGAGGAGCAGTTGTCCGGATTCACTTTGACGGTCGCGTAGCCGTTGGCCGGCCTGGGCTGCCAGTAGCTCGTGCCGTCCTCGGGCTGGAGCACGAACCTGGAACCCTTGTTCGCGGGCGCGGCATCGCCATCGGGATCGCGTCTGGAGTTCATTCGGTAGCTCCTCGAGGAAAGAACCAGCTCCTGCTCATGCTATCGGAAAAACGGCGAGCAGCGCGAAACGTGCTTGTTAGACGCGCTGCTTTCGGCGGGTTAGCGGGCATTCTCACGGCGTCGAGAATGCAGCCGAAAACAGGCCTCTTTTCGCGTGGCACTCCGATCAGTCGAAGCACGGCTCCAGCGCTCACCCACCCGCACGGCGAGTCGTCCGCATCGGAAAGCTCGTTGAGCGCGTACGCGTGCTGGATGCATTGCCGCGAAGCTGGCCGGGTTGGATCAGTCTTCCAGCGGTATAGTGACGAGAGATCCAAATCCACTGGAGGAGAGAATGCAACGCATGACAGGCGGCCAGGCGGTCGCGGCGGCGCTCAAGGCCGAAGGCATCGATCACGTGTTCGGCATCGTGGGCACGCACGACTGTCCGCTGTTCGACGGGGTGGTTGACGATCCGGCGATCCGAGTGGTGACGGTGCGTCACGAGCAAGGCGCATCGTTGATGGCGGCAGGCTACGCGCGCGCTTCCGGAAAGATCGCCGCCTGCTTCGTGGTGCCGGGGCCCGGCCTCACGAACGCGTTGACTGGTATCGGCATGGCCTATTCGGAGTCCGCCCCGATGCTGGTCTTTGGCGGGCAGAACACGCTTGCGCAACTCGAGCGCGAAGCCGGGCATTTTCATGAGCTGGCTAATTCGGTGGGCATTGCCGGCTCGGTGTGCGGCTACTCGACACGGGTGTCCACGCCGGACGACATTCCGAAAGTGATCCGCCAGGCCATTCGCGCGATGCGTTGCCAGCGGCCTCGCCCGAGCTACATCGAGATACCGCTCGATGTCCAGAGCGGCGAGGCGGACGTAGCCCTGCTGCCGCCCGAGCAGTACAGCCGGCCGGGCGGTGACCCGGCGAGCATTGCCCGCGCAGCCGAGGCTCTGAAGTCGGCCCGGCGGCCGTTCATCTTTGCCGGCGGCGGGGTATCGGCGGCGGAAGCTACGGCGCCGCTGGTACGCGTGGCGGAGCTGCTCGGCGCACCAGTGGTGACCAGCGTTTTCGGCAGAGGGGCGATCTCGGACCGGCATCCGCTCGCACTGGGCGACGGCTGGGGTCGGTTCGATCTATACGACGAGCTGCTTACGCAGGCGGACCTCGCACTGGTCGTGGGATCGCGTATCGACGTGGTCTCCGACTGGAATCTCGGCGCGCGCTTTCCGCAGCGGATCGTGCAGGTGGACATCGATCCGCTCGTGGTCGGGCAGCGGCGACCGGTGGAAGTGGGTATCGTCGGCGACGCCGCATCGGTGCTCGAGTCGCTGGCCGCGCAGATCGGAGGCGACAGGGAGCGGGGATGCTGGTTCGACGCGGACGGCTTCCGGCGCCGCAAGCATGCGCAGCTGGTGGAGCGCGCGGGGCCAGTGTTGACGCTGGTCGAGGATCTGCGCGCCGCGCTGCCGGACGACACGATCTTCGTGGACGATCTCACGCTGGTGGGCTACTGGATGCCGCTGCTGCTTCAGACGTATCGGCCGCGCACGTTGATCCATCCCGGCACGTACGGAACGCTCGGCTACTCGCTGCCGGCGGCGATCGGCGCGAAGCTCGCGCGCCCGAAACAGACTGTGGTTTCGATCTCGGGGGACGGCGGCTTTCTGTTTACGATGCAGGAGCTGGCGACAGCGCGTGCGCAAAACCTCGACCTGATCGCGCTGGTGTTCAACGACAACGCCTTCGGCGCGATCAGAAAGTACCAGGATCGCGTCTTCAACGGGCGGCACATAGGCTCGGAGCTGACGAACCCCGATTTCGTGAAGCTAGGCGAAGCCTTCGGGGTGAAGAGCGTGCGCGTCGAGCCGAAGGACGTCGGCACCTCAGTGCGTCGCGCGTGCGAGGCCGGCGGACTGTGGCTGATCGAAGTCCCGTTCGCGCCCGAAGGACCGGCGACGATGGTGCCGTGGATGCCGTAACAGGCTGGTCAAAACGCCGCTCGTGCTGCGCGCATTGACGTTACTTGAGCGCTCCGCATGGGAGAATCCGCGTTTTGCAAAGGGGATCGGGAGCTTGTGCGTGCCTCGGACACAAAATCCCCCTCGATCCCCCTTTTCCAAAGGGGGAGGGCGGTGGGGCAAGCGGGGGACCGAGCCAGATTCGGCTGAGCTTCATTGCTAGTCAGGCAACGTTAAGCAGGCGCCTGCGCGGCCCGATACGCTTCGGCCCGGAACTGGGTTTCGTACAGGCGCCGGTAGAGGCCTTCCTGCTCGACGAGCTGGGCGTGCGGTCCCATCTGCACGATGCGCCCTTCGTCCAGAACGACGATGCGGTCGGCGTGCAGCACGGTCGATAGCCGGTGCGCGATGATCACGCTGGTGCGATCGCGCATCAGGCGCGCCAGTGCATCCTGAATCAGCCGCTCGCTCTCGCTGTCGAGCGCGCTGGTGGCCTCGTCCAGGATGATGATGCGCGGGTCGATCAGGAAGGCGCGCGCGATTGCAAGCCGCTGGCGCTGTCCGCCGGACAGCTTGGTCCCGCGTTCGCCGAGCAGGGTGTCGTAGCCCTCGGGCAGATCAGTGACGAACTCCTCCACGTGCGCCGCGCGCGCAACCGTCAGCAGCGCTTCATTCGAGGCGTCCGGATTGCCGTAGAGGATGTTCTCGCGCACGCTGCCCGAGAACAGAAATGTGTCCTGGGCCACGATACCGATCTGGCCGCGCAGCGAGCGCAGGGTCACCTCGCGCAGGTCTATGCCGTCGGCGAGCACGCGGCCGGCGCTCGGGTCGTAGAAGCGCGGGATCAACTGCACCAGCGTGGTCTTGCCCGCGCCGCTGGGGCCCACCAGCGCCACGACCTCTCCGGCGCGGACGCGTAAGTCGATGCCGATGAGAATGGGCCGCTCCTGCGTGTAGCCGAACTCCACCCTTTCGAACACGATCTCGCCCGTCAGGCGCGGCAGGCGGCGAGCCTTCGGCTGCTCGGTGACTTCGGGCGGTGTGTCGAAGACCTCGAAGATGCGGTCGATCGCGGCCAGCGAGTTGTGCAGCACGGTGTTCATCTCGCTGATGCGGTTCACTGGAAAGTAGAGTTGCCGCAGCAGATGGATGAACGCGATGACCTCGCCGATGGTGCTCTCGCCCTTGAAGATGCGATACCCGCCGTACCAGATCAGCGCCAGGGTCGCCATCTCGGTCAGCCACTGCACCAGCGTGCTGGACAGGTTGGTGATGCGCGTGTTGTCCATCACCAGGTCGTAGAGGCCGCGTGCGCTGGCGAAGAAGGTGCGCGCTTCGCGCCGCTCCGCGGCAAAGCTCTTGACCAGCGCGTAGCCGGCGACGCGCTCCTGCAGATCGCCGGAGAACTCCTCCATGGCTTCCTGCACTTGCAACGAGGTGCGCTTGGACCTGGCGCCGAAAGTGTGCATGCACAGGATGTACAACGGGAATACCAGCAGTGAGACGAGAGTGAGCGGCACGTCCATGGACAGCAGCAGCGCCAGGTAGAACACGCAGGCCACCGAGTCCATCCAGATGTTCGTCATGGCGGCGCCGACGAAGTTCTGCGCCAGGGCGATGTCGGCAGTCATACGCGACACGATGCCGCCCGACTGGCGCGCCTGATAGAAGGCGTGGCTCAGGCGCTGAACATGCTGGAACAGGTCCGTGCGCAGATCGAGCATCACGCGATGGCCGGCGACCTGCGCCCAGTAGCTGCGGTAGTACATCGACACGCCCCACACAGCGTAAATCGCCAGGAGCGTCGCCGCCAGGATGTTGAACAGCCCCCACGGCGTGCTCGCATTCCAGCCGGCAGGCAGATGCGAGGCGACCCACGTGAGGTAGCGCTCGGTACCGGTGAAGACGGGGTCGGTGGGCTGAATCGCGGCGCCGAAGCGCGGCACCAGCCGGTCGGTCATGTAGCGCAGCGCAATCGCAAACGCGGCGGGCAGCGTGAACTTGAGCACGCCCGCCAAGGTGGCGCCGACCAATAGCCAGGCGTAGGGCCGCACGTAGCGGAGGAACCGGCGGACGGGGGCGGGATGCTTTACCGGGGTGGCGTTGGAGGCGGGTGCAGGCACGGGAACGAAGGTGACTCGACTACGGGGGCAGCGAAGGGCGCTCAAGCATTATCGCAGAACTGCGTGAGGGATCTGCGCCTCGGTGCGGCGACGGGCCCTTCGCAGCGGCCCCCAAGGTATCGCGCGGTGCGAAGCGCCTCATCCTCGAACGCACTCAGCCCCTGAAGTCGCCGATGGATGTCGCGGGCAGAACCTCGATCCGATCCGCCAGCGCGTACCGCTTGAGCCCGGGATACAAGACGAACAACGCATCGAGCTTGAGATCCTCCATTGCAATGCGCATGGATCGGGTCAGCTTCGGCGCGTCGGCGCGCTTGAGCTCCACGCCTACTCTCCGGCTGCCCTTGAGCATCAGCAGGTCGAGCTCAGCCCCCTGATGCGTGGCCCAGAAGTACGCTTCGTCCGGCCGTGCGGCCTTCAGGACTTCCTCGACCAGGAACCCCTCCCATGATGCACCGGCCTTGGGATGGGCGAGTACGGCATCGAGCGAACCGAGATTGAACAGCGCATGCACCAATCCGCTGTCTCGTATGTAGACCTTGGGCGCCCTGACTTGGCGCTTGCCGAGGTTCTCAAACCAGGGCTGCAGCTGGCGCACGAGATCGGCGCCGGTCATGAAGTCGAGGTAGCGACGCACGGTGGGTTCGGACACGCCGAGGGAGCGCGCGGGCTCGGCGGAATTCCACACCTGACCATGATAGTGGGCAACCATGGACCAGAAGCGTCGCACGGCGGGCGGTGGCGCTCCCAGGCCAAGTGCCGGCAGATCGCGCTCGACCGTCAAGCGCAGAAAACCATTGCGCCAAGCCAGACTGTCGGCGTCGCTGCCGGCAAGAAATGACCGAGGGAAGCCACCGCGGTTCCACAACCTTTCGAGTTGCGCCGTGCCGACTTCGCGCAACGCGAATCCCGGTGTATCGATGATCTCCAGTCTTCCGGCCAGAGATTCGCTGGACTGCTTGAGCAGCGCCGGCGATGCGCTGCCAAGAACCAGGAAGCTCGCCATCCGCGGTTCCCGGTCGATAAGTACTCTGAGTACCGGAAACAGCTCCGGGCGCCGTTGCACCTCATCGATCACGACCAGCCCGCGCAGCGGCGAGAGCGCAGCCATCGGCTCAGCCAGCCGCTCCAGCGCCACCGGGTCTTCCAGGTCAAAGTAGTTGGGAGACTCGGGGCTCAGAAGGTGTCGAGCCAGCGTGGTCTTCCCCACCTGGCGCGGCCCGACGAGCGCGACTGCCGCGCTTCGTCCAAGCGCCATACGCAGGGCGGCGGATAGCTCGGGGCGGTCTACACTCGTTGCCATGGCCTGCACAATATCATGAAATTCTGATATCCGATGTTAGGATTTCATGGAGTATGGATGACTCAACTCGACAGCGCCTTCGCGGTCGAGCACGCAGGCTTGCCCACCGAGGGGAAGCCTCTCCCGATTGATGTGTAGCGCGATTGCGCGCTTGACTCTAAAGTATGAGGCGTCTGGTCCTGGAAGCACCGTCCATGTCGCGTACGTCGGATTCGAGCTCTGCTGTTCTGATTGCCGGTGGCGGTATCGGCGGGCTGGCGGCGGCATTGGCGTTGTCCCGGATGGGCTGGCCGAGCGTGGTTCTCGAGCAGGCCCGCGAGCTCGGAGAGGTCGGCGCCGGGATCCAGATCAGCCCCAACGTGTTCAAGATGTTCGACGCGTTGGGCATCCGTGAGGCCATCGAGCGAATGGCCGTGTTCCCCGACAGCATCTCGATTCGGGATGCGGTTAGCGGGGAGCAGGTCATGCACACGCCGCTCGGAGCGGAGTTCCTCGCCCGTTACCGCTACCCCTATGGCGTGATCTATCGCCCCGACTTGCTCGACACGCTCTTACAGGCTTGCGCAGGCTCGCCTTTGATCGCGTTGCACACCGGCAGGAAGGTGATCGACTACGAGGATCGGGGCGCTCTCGTGACCGTCACGACGGAGAGCGGCGAGCGCTTCGAGGGCCGGGCGCTGATCGGCGCGGACGGAATATGGTCGCGGATCCGTGAGCGCATCGTCGGAGACGGCAAGCCGCGCGTCGCCGGCCACATCGCCTACCGCGCGGTGCTGCCGATCGACAAGGTACCCGAGCACGCACGAACCCACCGTGTCACGTTGTGGGTGGGGCCAAAGACGCACTTGGTGCACTATCCGCTTCGCCGTGGTGAATTGCTCAATCTCGTCGCGGTGTTCCACAGCGACCGCTACGAAGAGGGATGGGACACCTACGGCGATCCGGAAGAGCTGTATGCGAAGTTCGCGCAGGCGCGACCCGAAGTGCGGGAGCTGCTGGATCTGATCGAAGCGTGGCGGATGTGGGTGCTGTGCGACCGGGAACCGGTCGGGAACTGGAGCGCAGGCCGCGTGACCTTGCTCGGCGATGCCGCTCATCCCACCCTGCAATACCTGGCCCAGGGCGGATGCATGGCGATCGAAGACGCGGTCGTGCTGGCGCGCAGCCTGCAGGCCAGCGGAGGCGATGTCGCGGGTGCGTTCATCGCGTATCAAAAGGAGCGCGCGCTGCGCACGGCCCGCGTGCAGCTCACGTCCAGATTCGTGGGCGACTACATCTATCACGTGCGCGGCGTGGCAGCCGAGCTGCGCAATCAGATGCTGGCCAATCTCACACGCGAGAACATGGCGTGGCTCTACGATGGCGTGTGAGGCAGGCAGACATAAGGTCCCTCTCCAGCACCCCGGAGATACCTTGTCGTAGAATCGACCAGAGTATGCACGCCTTCGGTCATCCCGGAATCCTTCCCACCTGGACCAGCAGTGCCAAGGACATGGTGGGCTGCGCGCTCGGCCCCGCCCGGCTGTGGTTCACTACCGGCTACGGCATCCTGAACGAGGTCTACTACCCGCGTGTGGACATTCCGCAGGTGCGCGATCTCGGCTTCATCGTCGCCGACGGCAACGGGTTCTGGGTCGAAGTGAAGCGCCTGAACAACTTCCGCGTGCAGCGGCCGGCGCACGGGATACCGGCGGTCGAGTTCATTCACGAGCACGATCGCTTCGAGCTGCGGTTACGCATCGCCCCGGATCCGGAACGCGACGTTCTCCTGATCGAAGTCGCGTTGACGGGTGACGTCGGCCTGCGCCCCTATGCGCTGCTCGCGCCCCATCTCGGCGGTACCGGCCATGACAATGTCGCCGAAGCCGGCGTTCATCACGGCCGCAACGTCTTGTGGGCGGAGCAGGGTCCGTTCGGCTTGGCGCTGGCGGCGGCAAACGAGCAGCAGAGCGATGCCTGGGGCCCGACCAGTGCCGGCTACGTCGGGGCGAGCGACGGTTGGCAGGACTTCGCGCGCAACGGCGCATTGAGCTGGCGCTTCGACACCGCGGGCCCCGGCAACGTGGCTCTGATCGGTGAGCTGCCGGTCACCGCTACGCTCGCGCTCGGGTTCGGCACCAGCCGCGACTCCGCCGCGACGCTCGCGTTCAGCTCGTTGAGCCAGCCGTTCTCCGAGGTGTGGGATCGCTATGTCGCGCAGTGGCGCGCGTGGTGTTCGGGGCTGCACATTCCCGGGAATCTGCCACCGTCCATACAACGGCAGCTCGGCATTTCCGCGATGGTGCTGCGGGTGCACCAGGACAAGACCTATCCCGGTGCGATGGTGGCGAGTCTCAGCGTGCCCTGGGGCAATGGGCACGACGACATCGGCGGCTACCACCTGGTGTGGCCGCGGGACTTGGTGGAAAGCGCGGGCGGGCTGTTGGCGTTGGGCGCGGTGGACGAGGCGCGCAATATTCTTCGCTATCTCATCGCCACCCAGCACACCGAAGGCAGCTGGGCGCAGAACCAGTGGCTCGGCGGCAAGGCCTTCTGGGGCGGCCAGCAGCTGGACGAGACCGCCTTTCCGGTGCTGCTGGCAGCCGCCCTCGCGGAGCGCGGTGCGCTGCAGGGCCTGGAAGTGCGCGAGATGGTGTATCGCGCCCTGAGCTCCATCGCCCGGTACGGTCCCGCGACCGAACAGGATCGATGGGAGGAGGATGCCGGCCTCAATGCCTTTACGCTGGCGGTGTGCGTGTCGGCGCTGGTGTGCGGCGCGGGGTTTCTTCAGGGACCGGCTCGCACGTTCGCGCTGGAGCTGGCCGATTATTGGAACGCGCGCATCGAAGACTGGACCAGCGTGCGCGCTACCGCACTCGCGCGTGCCTCGGGGGTAGCGGGCTATTACGTGCGCATCGCGCCCCCGCCCGATCCGACGGGCGGCAGCGACCTCAAGCACATTCTCCCCATCAAGAATCGCGCGTGCGACCCTAGGCTTCCGGCGGAAGAGCAAGTGGCGACGGATTTCCTGCAGCTCGTGCGGTTCGGACTGCGCGATCCGCACGATCCGATGATCGTCGATACGATCCAGGTCATCGACCGTCAGCTCAAAGTGGACACGCCGAACGGT
>JBGPMS010000116.1:0-14335 GCA_041487115.1 Gammaproteobacteria bacterium | reverse complement strand
GTTCTTCGACCGCACTTTCGACTTGACCCGGATCGGGTTGAGCCGGCCAGGTTATGTTGCCGCTCCGTCGGGCCAGATCTACGAGCTGGTGTTCCTCGGGCGCAGCGGCGAGGCCTTCCCGTCGGGTGTGGAGATCAACGCCATCGTAGACGCCCTCGAGCCGCTCGACGATGCGCTCGTCGACCGCGACTTGTGGGCCATCCTGCGGTGGATGATTGCAGGTGTGGGAAGCCCGTGGACGGTCGAAGACCTCGACGCCACCGGCCGCCTGTATCGCCTGCCGGCCCTGAAGGAGTCTTGAGCCGCTCTGGCCGCGGACGACGGCTGGAGCGCGGGAGACGGCGCTCCGCATCGACGATCAGGCCACGCGCCAGCGGCTCGGCCTTCTTCTCGCGCTCGGTCTGGTCATCGGGCTGGCCTAGCCCTTTCTGCTGTGCATGGACTGGGGCATGGAACACCTGGACGCTGGATTCACGTGGCTCCCATGCATCGCATGGCCGAGTGGCGGGCCGTCAATCTGCAAATCCTTGTACGTCGGTTCGATTCCGGCTCGCGCCTCCAAGATCAAACTCAACCGTCGAGATCCTGAGTTTCCCCAAGAGGTACCTGTCCCGTTTATCTAACGAAGCGGGTATCTGAGGCTCGTTCCGACGGTGTGGTCCCAGGCGCGGCCGCTGTGTCGGAGCAGGGGCATTGATCGCGCCATACGGCCGCATCAAGGTCGCAGCGCCACGCTCTGCGGATACACGATGTCGCAGTTCGCGCGTGCAGCCCAGAGGACTTTCTTGGGTTTGAGCTTCGAGGCTGGGGGGCTGGCCGGCATCTCGAAGCTGACGGTCGTGTTCTCCGTCTTCAGCGCCTGGCACACATACGGCAAAGGAAAGCGCACGGCATGTCGCGCGCTACCTTCCCCCTTCGCGCCGAAGTAGTTGTTCTGGCCGCCGAAGCGCGGGCTCCAATCACCCGAAACCTTTGCGCTCGCCTCGATGAACGGCTTGCCGTCGACGGTCAGCGTCGTCACGACCTTGCCCACCTGCTGGGTCATGGTCGTCATCCCGGTGCCGTTGTCGGGAAACCCGGAGTCGCGCGTGTATGCCCGCATGGCATCCGAGCTGTTCCAATAGTAGGCCACGTAACGGCCAGGCGGGCGATCGTTCGAGCCCACGACATAGCCGTCGTAACCGTTCACGGCCACTGCCAGATAAGTCAGGGTGTATGCGCCGAGGCCCGAAGTGGCGGATGCATCCGGCACCTTGTACATGTTCAAGATCACCATGTTGGCGGGGTGCGGCTCGAGCCCTGCAGGCAACAGCTCCCGCAAGGCGACGGGATCGGCCTCGTAGCCGATCAGCAACATTTCGCCGCCCAGAACGAGCTGCGGCTCGGGCAGCGGGGATTGTTGAGCTGCCGCCGGCTTCATGGCGGTGGCTGCAGCGAGAACGGACAGGGTGGCGATCGCGCGGCGTAAGCCTCGACGCGCGACGGGAAGCTCGATCTGGGGCATTTTCTCCTCCTATGGGTTGGTTCGCTGCTCGTGTCGACAGCAGGACGAACTTACCGCGGAGGCGATAACGGATAGCTAACCGATAGCTATCTCAGGCGGCACGCAGCGTCTCGCGGACGGCCTGCGTTTCGCTCGAGGGCGTCATCCCGAGGACGACGGAGAGCAGTTCACGGCAACGGCGGTAGACGGCAAGCGCCTGGGTATGATCTCCGCGCTCCCGGTGGCAAACCATGAGCCGCCGATACAACTCCTCGGCCAGGTTGTCCAATTGCAAGCCGCGCTCATACATGCCGATTGCTTCGTCCCAGCGGCCTGACCGCTCCAGGTACGCACCGAGCTTCAGCACGGCACGCTGCACGCGCCGCCGCAAACGCTCCTGAGTGCCAAGCATCCAGGGCTGCTGGACCTCGTGCTCGAGGAATTGTCCCTGGTAGAGCCGAGCGAGCCGCGTGAGTATCGGTTCGAGCGCCGCGTCGTCGAGTTCCTGCCTGGACTCGACGTCCTTCAGCAGCTGGTCCAGCGCCCAGGCATCGACCCAGCATAGGTGCGGATCGAGCGAGTATTTACCTTCCCGTACGCCGATCGCGCGCTCGTTGCCGAGCAACTTGCGCAGCCGAAACACGGCCATGGTCAACGCGTTCTGCGCGTCGTCGCCGTCCGCTCCCGGCCACAAGGCGTCGATCAGCGCTCCCGCGTCCACACCTCGACCCCCGAGGGCGATCAGCGCCTTCAGCAAGTCGAGCGGCTTGCGCTGAGCCTTGCGCGGAAACTCGATCGGCATCCCATCCTTGAGCGCCCTGAACGATCCCAGCGTATAAATCCTGATCGGCCAGGGCCACGCCTCGATGTCCAGCCGGCGAGGCCTAAGCTGGAAGTTGCTGACGATCATCTGCACGAACGGCACGTCGATGCCCGCGGCGAGCGCCTCCTCCAGCACGACGTTCTTGATCGTGGCCATTGCACGCAGGTAAGACCAGGAGTCGTGATCGCGGGCTAGGGGGATCATCTGGCGGATCAAGGTATGCGCCCGGGCTCGGTCGCCTTGCCTGAGAGCCGAGTAGGCGCGCACCAGGACGATCGTCGAGCGGTATCGGTTGAGGAACGTGCCCTCGGAATCGCGCCATGCGACATCGAGCCCCTGCTCCGCTTCCGCAAACGACCCCGCCATGACCAGCGCGCCGGCCGTTTGTGCGCACCAGACCACGCTGAAGAACGGCGCACCGAGCTTGCAAGCAGAGGCTGTCGCGAGGCGCCCGTGGTAGGCAGCACCGGCCCCATCCTCCTGCCCCAGGGCCAGTTGGCACATGGCAAGGTGGTACTGCGCGGAGGTCATAGGCCGCTCAGCGACGATCCAGGACTCCAGACCTTGGACCGCCGCCGCGGCGCCTACAAGATCCATGCGGCCGACACAGTAGTACGCGCGGAAGATCCTGGACAGGAAGGCAGTCGACCTGATCCCGTGCTCCTCCGAAACGCGATGTGCGCGGGCGAAGGCTTCCTCTGCCACCCCTTTCAAATCGCCATGGCTGCGGTACCGGTTATAGCCAAACAAGGTCCACCAGTAGGCTTGATTGAGCGGCGTGACCTCCGGCAGACCAAGCAGCGGCTCCACTCGGGAGATGATGGGCTCGGCATTCGCGACCTGCATCGAAAGCGTGTGGTGAATCAACAGAGCAGTTCCGGCAGAGATTTTTTGATTGACATCGAGGTCAGCATCCAACAACCGTGTAACGCGCTCCGCCACCTCTTCCGACCGGCGATGGCCCGGCAATCGATAAGTAAATGCCAGCAGCAGCGCGCTGTAGATCTCGAGCTCTGCGGAGGCATCGAGACAATGCGCTCCCTGCTCCAGCAGCTCATCCAGCGCCGCCACCCAGGCATCCATCGACGTGAAATCGTTGTATTCGAAATAGATCGCCTGCAGGACCGCTGCAGCCGCGCGCATCTGACCGGCGCTGTCATGCGTGCCGCGGAGACGCTCGAAAGCCCGAGCAAGCGTGACACGGGCTGCCCGGAGGTCCTGCTGCATTTGCGCCTTGCCGAGCCAGTACAGCAGCCAGGGATCGTCCGCGATCGCTTCGTCGCCGAGAGCGCGGATCCAACCCTGAATCGTCTTCCATCGCCCCTGGCCTAGCAGTCCTGGCGCCAGCTCTCGCACCAGACGGGCGGCGCTATCCCAATCGCGGCAGCGCAGGCAGATCTCCACCGCTTCCTCACGCTGGCCGACATCCTCGAGCAGACGGGCGGCTTGGCGATACAGCTGCTGCCGTTGGCTCTCGTCCGTGTCGCCGGAAAGACGGCGCAGGAGGAATTCCTGGAACAGTGCGTGGAATTGGTACCGCGGCTCGTAAGCGCTACGTCGGTCCGTGAACAGATGCCTGCGATAGAGCCTCTCCAACAGCACGCCGGCGCCGTCGTCTCCGCTGAGGGCAACGGCGAGTGCGGCGCTCGCTGTCGGCAATACGGCGACATGGGACAAGGTGCGCCGCTCCGAAGGCGAGAGCTGGTCGAAGACTTGCGTCGCGAAGTAGTCGAACACCGCTTCGCGCGACTTGAAGTCCACGGCGTCGGGCTCTGCTCCGCCACCCCGCGCGCGCTCAAGCATGAGCGTCAAGCCTGCCGCCCAGCCGCCGGAGCGTTCATGCAGAATCTTGGCCGTCGCGCCGTCGATGCCGCGCCTCGTCGACGCCACTGTGCGCGTCTCCTCCGGAGTCAGTTTTAAATCGTCCCACTCGATCAGCTCCACGTTCCCGTTCGCGAGCAGGCGCGCGTAGTGCGCCGGCGGATCTGCCCGGCTGACGACAATCACGGTCACGTCTCGCGGCGCCTCCTCGGCTGTGATCGCCACAACCTCGTGCAGCCGCTGATCGGGGGCCACCTCTTGATAGTTGTCCAGCACCAGCGTCGCCGGCCGCGGCAGACGCGAGAACAGCTCACGGGCGAACCGCCGGGTGAACCCCGGCACGTCTTGCAGATATTCGGGAGTGAGTGCGGGGAGGGCCCGCTGCCCTTTGGGCGTGAAGGCCCTTACGGCAAGACCGAGATAGTGGAAGAACGTCGCTAGATCCGCGTCGCCCGGATCAACTTGATACCAGATGCCTTTGATGTTGCGCGCGCCGAGCCAACTGGCGACCAAGGTGGTCTTGCCGGAGCCCGGCGGTCCGACCACGCAGATGGCTGGGCGCGTCTCGCGGGCCTCGTCGAGCAGCTTGAATAAACGCTCGCGCGCTATAGCACTGGCGAGTCGCGGGCGTGTGAGCTTGGCGAGTTGCGGGGTGCGTCGTGGCATCTCCCCCTCCCGAGGATGCCGGAGACGCACGGATTCTACGCGACGGCGATGAGGGCGTCCCAGGAGTCGGGATGCCCTACAGCAACTCAAGAGCTGACACGCTGCACTATTGCGCCACGGTGCCGCCGTCTGCTCCGGGCGCGCACTTCTTTCCGGAACGCCGCTACTAGGGCACAGCCTACTAATTGGGTCGGCGTGGCATCGTCGGCGAGTCTTTCGCGAAAAGTTAGCTAAAAGTCCCCACCTCCCGTTTAGGCTGTCCCTCGGGCAACAGGAGAACCCGAGCATGTGGCAGCCGCGCACGTTCATCGTCCGTCTGTATCCCGACGGCAGCGGACGCACCGCTGGGCTGGTGGAAGACGCCGGCAGCGGAAAGCAGTTCCGCTTTACCGATAAGGAGGAGTTATGGGGGTTGCTGCACAGGCCGGTACTACTTAAATCTCCCGAAGCCAGACTGGGTCGCGTCCGGAAGACCGGCAAGCCCGGTTCCCGGCACGAATGACTCGATAGCCCCAACTACTGAGGAGGAGCAAAGCCATGTCTACCAAGCGCAACGTCCTGCCCGTGATCGCCCTGTCCTTGTGTATCTCGTCCGTTGGATACGCACAGCAGAAGTATGAGCATCGATCGTGCTACACCGGTCCGCACCAGGTGATCACGCATTCCAAGGATGCAATGGGTGGGGCATACAACCTCACCGGGATGGTTGTCGCCGAGCAGGGCGATCCCCTGCACATGGCCTCGGGGATCTGCATGGGAGCCTGGACGCTGGTGGCCGGGCAGTACGACGAGAGCGGCTCCTGCGAATACACCCTTCCATCAGGGGACAAGATCTTCGGCGTCTATTCGCGTAAGAACCAGGATAACGGCATCTGGAAGGCCGTCAGCGCCACGGGTAAGATGCAAGGTCTTGTGCACGCCGGCAACTGGATGCCCTTCACGCAGTTTCCGCAGCCTTCGGGACAACTGGCAATGTGCGGTCGGGAATGGGGCACCTGGAAGCTCGGACAGAATTGAGCCGGCAACGGGACCAGCGTGGAAAGGGGACCGGGGACGATGTCATGCGATGATCCCCGGCGGACCAGATCTGGTCAGGAGGGGGGATGGCCAGAAATGCCAGTGCGCTTGCCAAGCTTTCACGGCCGCGGTTGCACACGCCGATCCCGCGGTCGCGCCTGTTCACTCGTCTTGATGCCTTGCGGCAGCACCCGGTGGTATGGATCTCAGGACCTCCCGGCGCAGGCAAGACCACCCTGATTGCCAGCTACCTGGACAGCCGCAAGCTGCCGGCGGTGTGGTGCCAACTCGACGCCAGCGACGCGGACCCGGCGACTTTCTTCTACTACCTGGGACTGGCGGCGAAGCAGGGGCTCGGTGCCAGACAGCGCACTTCTTTGCCCCTGCTGCGCCCCGAGTATTTGATCGACCTTCCCGGGTTCGCACGGCGATTTTTTCGCGCCCTGTTCGCAGGGAGGTCTAAGCCGGGTGTGTTGGTGCTGGACAATGTGCAGGAAGTGACCGGCGAGCCCATCGTCGAGTCGGTGTTGGTGGAGGCCGTATCTCAGGTACCCGAGGGCTTCAACCTGGTGCTCGTGAGCCGAGCCGAACCACCTCAGACGTTCAGCCGAAGCATCGCCAACCGCTCAGTTGCAGTCCTGGACTGGAACGAGATCCGCCTGACCTTGGAGGAGACCCGGCAACTGGTCGAGTTGGAACAGCCTCTGGACGACTTGACCCTCGCCCAACTCCATGCTCGCTCGGCAGGCTGGGTGGCGGGACTGATCCTGCTACTGGAGCACTTGCGTCACGGGAGCACAATACAGGACACAGGCGGGTCGGAACCGCCGCAACAGCTGTTCGACTACTTCGCCGCGCAAATCCTGTCGCAAGCCTCGCCCGAGAACCAGCACATTCTCCTGCATCTCGGTTTTCTGCCGCGGATGACCATAAGACTTGCCGAGGCGTTGACCGGCAGCACGCAGGCACCGCGGCTGCTCGATCACTTGTACCGACACCATTTGTTTACCGATCGGCGGCAGGGTGCCTTCCAGCCCTGCGCTGCAGGTTCCGATAGCCGCGCCTATGAGTTCCACGCGCTGTTTCGGTCCTTTCTCAGACACCAGGCCAGTGAGACGTACTCGGCGAAAAAGTTGAGTGAGATCGCTACGCTTGCAGCCGGTCTACTGGAACGGCAGGGCGCGGTAGAGGATGCGGTTCAGCTCTACCTAGAGGCAGGCAATTGGCCAGCCGCGGAGTCGCTGCTGCTGCACGAAGCGGAACGGCTCATCACCCAAGGACGCGGGCGGTTGGTCAGCGACTGGACTGCTCGGCTCCCGGCCGAGCGTGTCGACACTAGTCCCTGGTTGCTCTACTGGAGCGGGGCCGCACGGCTAGCGGTGGAACCCGCGCTTGCGCGCGAGAAACTCGAGCGCGCCTATCAATTGGCGCTTGCGGCAGGTGATGTAATGTGCCAGATCCAGACGGCAGCGGAGGTGGTAGAAACCTATTTTCACGAGTACAGCCACTTCATTCCGCTCGACCGATGGATCCCCGTGCTGCGCAGAGGGCTCGAGGCCAATCCTCTATTCCCGAGTAGAGAGGCGGAACTGCGCGTTTGGCTCGCGTTTCTGGATGCGCTGACCGTACGCCCGGTCGCTCAGGAGATGCTGCCTGCAACGATCGATCGCGTGTTCGAGCTCTTCTCGCAGGTCAGCGACGTGAACCTCAAGGTCAGCGCCGCGCGGACCTTGCTCCTATGCAGCACACACAAGGCGAGGCTGGAAGTCGCCAGGCAGGCGACGTTGATGGTGCTACCACTGCTGGAACATCCTGACCTGCTGCCGATCACGCGTGCAATGGCCTTGTTCGCGCTGTCCTGGTACAGCGTGCAGGGGCGCGAATACGACAGAGGTATGGCATTCGTGTGCCAGATGGAGCGATTGGCGAAAGACCAGGGCATGCCTCAACTCGCGCGCTTAGGTCACTACATGGGAGGGTTGCTCGAGCTGTTTCAGGGCAATATCGAGAAGGCACGGGAACGCGCGAGCTTGATGGAGCAAACCATGTTCCCGAATCACCCCTACGACGTGGCCAGCAACCTGGCGCTCAAGGCCTGGATCGGCGTCTCGTCACGCGACCCTTCGGCAGTGCTCGAGCATATTGCTCGAGCGATCGAACTATTCGATCAGGTCGGGTCATCGCTGCAGCGGCAGGGACAGCGCAACCCCCTTCACTGGGCATATGCCGAACTCGGAAACCGGAGCGAAGCCATGCGCTGTATCGACGAGCTACGCATGGTCGCGGGCGACGTCGGCTATCTAGAGCATGCAACCTTGCTGTGTGAGCTGTCCTTGGCGTACTTGGCGCTGAAGGAATCGGATTCGGCCCGAGCGGACGCGCACCTGAGAACGGCGCTGCACACCTCGCGCGAGCACAAGCTTGCGTGTTGGATACAGTGGTTCGGCTGCTGGATGCCCGAACTCTGCGCCGAAGCGCTGCGTGCAGGCATCGAACCCGATTACGTCCGCAGCCTGATCCGTGAGCATCGATGGTCCCCGCCGTCTCAGGACTTGGACGATTGGCCCTGGCTGGTGCGCGTGCGCGTCCTCGGCAACTTCGAGCTGGAGTTGGATGATAAGCGGGTGGAGTTTACGCGGAAGACACCCAAGAAGGTGCTTGCACTCCTCAAAGCAATCGTGGCGCTGGGGGGACGTAATGTTCCGGCGCAAAAGCTCATCGACACGCTATGGCCGGAGGAAGAGGCCGATGCGGCGCACGAGGCTCTTACCATGGCAGTTCGCCGCCTGAGAATTCTGCTCCGTGACCCGGAAGTCATTGTGCAGACTGGAGGAGAACTCTCCATCCATCCCGAGCGTTGTTGGGTGGACGCCTGGGCCTTCGAGCGCGCGGCGAGCCCCAATCGCCGGGCCACTCAGGACGTCGATTCACGGGCGCTGTCCCTATACAGGGGTGGATTCCTCCAGCAAGACGGTGACGCGCCGTGGGCAATTCCCCTGCGGGAGCGCCTACGCGCTCGCTTCATTCAGATCGTCGAGCGTCACGGGCACCGTTTCGAACTGGAGAAGCAATTCGGCGACGCTATCGAGTGCTATCTGCGAGGTCTCGAAGCCGATGAGTTGGTGGAGCTGTTCTATCAGCGCCTCATGCGGTGCTATGTTGCGCTGGAGCGCCCAGCGGAGGCGTTGAGCACATTCCGCCGCATGCGGCAGACGCTCTCACTGACTCTTGGCATTAAGCCATCGGCTGAGAGCGAGGCGCTGTACCAACAGCTCGTTACGCCGTCTGCGGCGGGCATTCCCGCAGGACTTCGCCCGGTACCGTAGCGCCACCCGAGGCGGCGGTACTGCTCTCGTCGTTAGGCAAGTTACCCATTTGTTACTTGTCCGTTCTTAGTCTTACCAAAGGGTGGGACAATGTCCCCTGCGCCGTGATACCTGAGTATTAGTCGGCGCCGGGCCGCCTTTTGGGGAGGAGGCATGGCACTCTCAGCGCTTCCGCTGGCCAAGCTCAGCCGTCCGCGTTTGCATGCCCCTGTGCTGCGCGAGCGGTTGTTCAGAATTCTGGACCAGCGCGACACCCGTCCAGTTATCTGGGTTAGCGGTCCTCCGGGCTCCGGCAAGACGACGCTCGTGGCAAGCTACGTCGAGTCTCAGAGGCTGCGCACGTTCTGGTATCAAGTGGACGAGGCAGACAAGGACCCTGCGACCTTGTTCTATTACCTGGGGGAGCTTGCCAGGCAAGCCGAGGGCGAGGACCGGCCGTCGCTGCCCTACCTCACTCCCGAATACTTGGCTGATCTGGCCGGCTTTACGCGTCGCTTTTTCCGGGAATTGTTCACTCGGTTCGGTACCGGCGCGGTGCTGGTGCTGGACAACTGCCACGACGCGCTCGGCGAAGGCTTCCACGCTGTATTGCGCGAGGCGCTTGCCGAGCTTCCACCAAGCATAGCGGTGATTGCGGTAAGCCGCAGCGGGGTGCCTGCCGCTCTGTCCCGTTTCCAGCTCGCCGGCAGTCTGCAGCAAGTCGGTTGGGAAGAGCTGCGTCTGACCGCGGACGAAGGGCAGGCCATCGCCGTCGCGCGTGAGGTCCAGGCACTCGATCAGGTTGCCGCGCTGAATCGTCAGGTGGACGGCTGGGCCGCAGGGCTGGTGTTGCTCCTGGCGCACCTTAAACGGGGCGGAAGCGCAGACGTTCTCAAGAGCGCTGGGTCGAAGGAGGCGGTCTTCGAATATTTCGCTGGTGAGATTTTCGAGCGCGCCACCCCGGAGCACCAAGAGGTGCTCACCCGCACGGCGCTGCTTCCGCAGTTCACTGCCCAAATGGCCGCAAAGATCAGTGGCGACTCGAAAGCGGTCAAGCTGTTGGACAACCTGTATCGGCGGCAGTACTTCATTGATCGACGTGTGGATGGCGAGCCGACCTATCAGTACCACGACCTGTTTCGCGAATTTCTCTTGACCCGTCTGGAGGATCGGCTTGGCCCAACCGAACTGGTCGAGCTTCGACGCAGCGCGGCAGAGATTCTCGAACGGCAAGGACGCATCGAAGAAGCCATCGATCTCGCGCTGGAGGCAGGAGACTATGCTTCCGCCGGGCGCATGATTGGCATTGCCGCGCCGGGTTATGTAGATCGAGGCCGCTGGCAACAGTTGCAGAGATGGCTGCAGCAGCTTCCGGCCGATTTGCTGACAGCCGATCCGTGGCTGAACTACTGGCTGGGGGTGGTGCAGCTCCCGAGCGACCCAGCGGCTGCCATGAGGACCCTGGAAAACGCCCATGCGATCTTCACCGCACAGCACGATCGCCGTGGTGAACTACTCTCGGCGAGCAGCATCATCGATTCCATCCAGTACCAGGCGCTGGAGTTTCATCACCACGAGCCGTGGATTCGTGCACTGGAAGCGCTCATCCCGGACATGGAGGCCTTCGCCGATCGCGATCTTCAGTTGACCGCGTGGTCCAAGTTCGTGCTGGCTGTGCTGATGCGCGAGCCTCGACATCGCCTCATCGAACCCGGTGTCAAATGGGTGATGGAAGAGCTACGCCACGGACGGCTGCCGGCGTCGCGGCGCCTCGATGCGGCTTCCACGTTGATGTGGTACGCGTTCATGGCGGCCAACACGGAGATGATTCGCGAGCTGGTCGGGCAGGTCGACCCGCTATCGCATCGCGATGACATGCCACCCGCGGCTCGGGTGTGGTGGCTGTGGACTTACGGCGTATCTTTGCTGTTGGCCAATCAATGGGAGGACGCGATTGCCGCCCTGACCGCAGCCAAGGAGACCGGGCGCCAGTTCATGCTTCCACCGCTCGAATGGTACGCAACCGTGTTTCGTGCCTATTGCTATGTCGCCATCGACGAGACACAGAAGGCCAAGGCGGATTTCGACAGCCTTCGCAGCGTGGCGGACGCGAAGCTGTTCCAGGCCACTTTCTGGTATGACAAAGGACACGCACTGCTTGCAGGTCATCTCGGCCAATATGCCGTGGGGCTGGAGATTGCGACGCGCGCCGTGGCTGAAGTGGACAGACTCGGCCATGTTCCGCTGGCCACGACCATACGTTGCGATGTGGTTCCGATCGCCATTGCGGCAGGCGCGTTGGAGTTGGCCGAGGATTGGCTGACCGAGTCGGTGGAGATCACGCGTGGAACGTACATCCACACCAATGACGCAGCGCTGGCTGGCGGTCGGGCCTATCTGGCCTTAGCTCAAGGCGATCCAGGTGGCGCCCGGGAACACATGCAGCAGGCGCTCACCTTGGCGCGAAATCCGGGCATGCGGGGACAACTGCGCTGGGCCGGTCCCGGGCTGGTGCCCTTACTGTCTCTGGCGCTGGAGCACGGGATCGAGGTCGAGCTGGTCAACCGGTTGATCCGCGATTGGCGCTTGACGGCCCCCAGCACAGATGTGGAGCATTGGCCCTGGCCCATCAAGATTCGCGCGCTCGGCACCCTCGAAATCCAGCTCGACGGTGAGCCGATTCCCACCGACGGCAAGGCTCAGCATCGGGTGCTCGAGCTGCTCAAGGCCATCGTCGCGCTCGGAGAGAAAGGGATCTCCACCGAAGCGATGGCAGAATGCCTGTGGCCGGATGCCGAGGGCGATGCCGCCCAGGCGAGCCTCAAGACAGCCTTGCACCGGCTACGCAAGCTGTTGCGCAACGACGATGCCGTGCGCGTTCACGACGGCAAGATCACCCTGGATCAGAGGGTCTGCTGGGTGGATGCCTGGGCGTTCGAATCGCTCTCATCGCGGGCATTGCCAGGAAACGGCGCCGCGACGAGAGATGAGCAGCTGCACCTCAATGAGCGGGCGACGGAGCTGTATCGTGGGCATCTGCTGGCCCAAGAGTCTCATCGTTGGCTGCTCACGGCACGGGAGCGACTGCGCGCGCGTTATTTCCGACTCGTTGCAGCGTTGGGCTCTGCCCGAGAGTCGCTTGGCGACTGGCAGTGTGCTGCCCGGCTCTACGGTATGGCGCTGGAGATCGATCCTGCCGCGGAGCCAGTACACCGGCAGCTCATGCTGTGCCTCAAGCACGCGGGGCAGTTCGCCGAAGCAGCCGACGCGTACCAGCGTTGCGAGCGCACGTTGAAAGCAGTCTCCGGCATCCCACCCTCGGCGGAAACCAAACGAGTGTTCGAAAGCCTTCGCACTATCTAGAAACCAACGAGGTTGCTCTCGCATTCCCGTAAGCTGCAAGTGAGGCTGAGCCGTTGAAATCCTGTCGTGCCATCGCAGCTTCTGCGCTCCTCAAATCGATCCGGGGGGCACGTTCCGAAATCCACCCGATCACAAACCGCTTTCGTGCTCCTGGCTCAATGACCGCTGCGGGTCCGCAAAGCCATCCGCTCGCGGTGCACCAAAACTCCGCTTAGCAGTGTCAGGTCGGGTTACCGATTCGTCACCCATCGAGCGTGAGGATAGTCTCCGCGCGGTGCAATCGCACCACGCCTTGCAACCGCACCGCCGACGCCGGCGTTTCTACGCAGACGCCACGGGAGTGGCCAAGTCCACCTATGACAGGGGAGGAGCATCGATGAATCACCATCCATTGGCCGGTTTCCGAGTGTTGCTGGCGCTGCTGGCCTCACTGCTCATGACCGGTATAGCCGCCGCACAGAATTTCGAGCGCCGCGATGTCACCTTCATGAGCCAGGGGCTCAAGCTCGCCGCCTGGTACTACGTTCCGAAGAACCTCAAATCCGACGAAAAGCGCCCGGCGATCGTCATGGCCCATGGCTTCAGTGGGGTGCGCGAGATGTTCCTGGACAACTTCGCGAGCCGCTTCGCCAAGGCGGGCTTTGTGGTCGTCGTATTCGACTACCGTTACTTGGGTGCGAGCGAAGGGGAACCGCGCAGCCAGATCTTCCCGGCCGAGCAGCAGGAAGACTACAAGAACGCCATCACCTGGGCATCGATGCAAAAGGAGGTCGATGCGAGCCGCATCGGCGTGTGGGGCACCTCCTATAGTGGCGCCCATGTGCTGCATCTCGCGGCCTTCGACCGCAGGATCAAGGCGGTCGTGTCGCAAGTGCCCTTAGTCGATGGCATGGCTAACGCGCAACGCCTGAACCGTGCAGACAACTTGCCCAACGTCGTTGCCTTCTTGGCTGCGGACCGAGCCCAGCGTTACACGACCGGAAAGGTGAACTACCTGCCGGTGGTCGCACCGGAAGGTCAACCCTCGGCCCTGCCAACACCGGAGTCTTACGAATGGGTCACCAAGGTCGCCGGTCCGGTCTGCCCCACCTGGGAAAACCGCGTCACTCTGGAGTCTGTGGAGAAGTTCCTCGAATACAGCGCTGCCGCCGATATCCACCGGATCTCACCCACCCCATTACTGATGGTGGTGGCAGAGGACGACCGGCTGACCCCGACTGATCTGGCAGTCGAAGCCTTCGAGCGCGCCAAAGAACCCAAGAAACTGGTGATCTTCAAGGGCGGCCATTTCAACGCCTACAACGAGCCGGGATTGTCCACCACCGCACCGGCTGCCGTGGAGTGGTTCAGGCAGTGGTTGATGAAGTGATCGGCAGCACATTCTCGAGCAGGCTCTTCTCCTCCGCAGAAATCGGATCAACAGGCAGTGGGCAGCAGCGGTTACTCGTCGTGCGAACGAATCAGACCGTCGCGAGTACCTGCGCCATCCGGCGCGCCGACTCCTGGTTCGCCTCGTAGATTGGCAAAAGGTCCAGGAGCTTGGGGTGGAAACGCAGACCCAGCAGGCGCTGCGCGAATGCACCGGCGGCGATCTCCGCGAGCGCCGCGACGCCGGAGGTCCAGCGAAACCGGCCGAGCCGGAACAGCACGACCCGGCTGCGTTGCGCGATGGAAGCCTGCGCCCGCGCAAGATCGAAGTGGTGGTACAACTCATGGGCTAGATACACGGGGCGGGCTGTCGCAACCCCTAGCCCCTCGTCCGTTCCGAGGTGGGCGAGTTGGCTGTCGAGACGAGCCAGCGCTGCGCGGTAGAGAACAATGCGCGGCGGCCTGGCTGCGTACTCCGCGTATACGACG
>JBGPMS010000115.1:0-14507 GCA_041487115.1 Gammaproteobacteria bacterium | reverse complement strand
CGTGTAGTGCACGTTGCCGTCCTGGTCCGTCCACTTGTAGAGCTTGCCCGCGGCCGCCGGTCCGGCAGCCAGTGTCAGAGCAAGGATCATCAGCAGCATTCTCATGTTCGGTCTCCATACCGTCTGCGGGACAGGGGGTATCAAGCAACGGCCATGCCGCTGTGGCGCAACAGCGCGTCGATCTTCGGCTCCCGTCCCCGGAAGGCGATAAACGACTCCAATGCGGGGCGGCTGCCACCCACGCCGAGGATCTCGCGCCGGAAGCGCTCGCCGGCCTCGGGGTTGAGCACGCCCACCTCCTCGAACAGACTGTACGCGTCCGCCGAAAGCACCTCGGCCCATTTGTAGCTGTAGTAGCCGGCAGCGTATCCTCCCGCGAAGATGTGAGAGAAATTGTTCGGGAACCGGTTGTACTCCGGCGGAAGGACGACCGCTACCTGTTCACGCACTTGCTCCAACAGCTGCAGCGGCGTAAGCGAGCCTGCGGGATCGAAATCGTGGTGCAGGCGCATGTCGAAGAGGGCGAACTCGAGCTGCCGCACCGACTGCAGCCCATTCTGGAAGTTCTTCGCTGCCAGCATCTTGTCAAACAGAGACCGCGGCAGCTCCGCGCCGGTGTCCACATGCCCGCTCATGCCCCGCACCACGTCCCACTCCCAGCAAAAGTTCTCCATGAACTGGCTGGGCAACTCTACCGCATCCCACTCCACCCCGTTGATGCCCGACACGCCCCGTTGCTCCACGCGCGTGAGCAGATGATGCAAGCCGTGTCCGAACTCGTGGAACAGGGTGATCACCTCGTTGTGCGTGAACAATGCCGGTCTGCCGCCGACCGGCGGCGAGAAGTTGCAGTTGAGATAAGCCACCGGAGTCTGGATGCCGACGCGCGTGCGTTTGCGGGTGATGGCGTCGTCCATCCAGGCACCTCCGCGCTTGGACGGCCGCGCGAACAGGTCTGCGTAGAACTGTCCAATCAGCGCGCCGGACCGATCATGGACGTCGAAGAAGCGTACGTCCGGATTCCACGGAGCAGCCTCTCCCGGCGTGATCCGGATGCCGTAGAGCGTCTCCACCAGCCGGAACAGCCCCGGCAGCACGTGGGGCTCGGGAAAATACTGCTTCACCTCCTGCTCGGAGAAGGCATAGCGCTCCAGGCGCAGCTTCTCCGACGCCCAGCCAATGTCCCAGGCCTCCAGTCTGTCCAGCGCCAGCCGCTCGCGAGCAAAGGTCGAGAGCGCGTCGTGGTCGCGCACAGCGAAGGGCTTGACCTGTGCCGCCAGGTCGGTGAGAAACCCCAGCACCTGGGCGGGAGACTCGGCCATCTTGGGCTCGAGCGAAACCTGCGCAAAGCTATCGTAGCCCAGCAACCGAGCCAGCCGGCGCCGCAACTGCAGGATCTCGTCGATCAACGGCGTGTTGTTCCACTCGGGATTGCCGAATTCGGCCGCGCGGGTCACGTAGGCCCGATACATCAGCTCGCGCAGGGCACGATTGTCGGCGTACTGCATCACGGGAAGGTAGGACGGCATGTGCAGGGTGAACTTCCATCCATCTTTCCCGTCCTGCTGTGCCGCGTCTCTGGCCGCCGCCATTACATCTTCCGGGATGCCCGACAGTGCGGCTTGGTCCGTGACGCAATGAGCGAACGCGTTAGTCGCATCCAGCAGGTTGTCGTTGAAGCGCGACGAGAGCTTGTCGAGCTGCTCGCGCACCTGCTTGAACTCGGCCTTCTGGTCCGGTGACAGCTCGGCGCCGCCCAGCCGGAAGTCGCGCAGCTCGTTCTCGACGATCTTAGCCTGCTCGCGGTCGAGGCGGCCAAACCCGGCCGAGGCGCGCAAGCCTTTAAACTTGGCGTACAGCCGCGCGTCCTGGGACAGTTCAGCGTAGTGCTGGCTGATCCTGGGCAGGTTGGCGTTGTAGGTCTCACGCAACGCCGGGCTGTTCATCACCGCATTCAGATGCGCCACCTGACCCCAGGCGCGTGACAGCCGCTCATTGACATCGTCCAGCGGCGCGACGAAGCTGTCCCAGTCGGGCGGCTCGGCAGCGGTGGCAACGCCCTCCACCACGGCGCGACTGTCCTGCAGCAGCTGGTCCACCGCAGGGGTGACATGTTCCGGCCGGATGTCGGCGAAACGGGGTAAACCTGAGAAGTCGAGTAAGGGATTCATCGAGTCAATGACGGGGTTGACTCCGAAGCCTCGGCGGGCGGGATCCATGTCTCGACCCGCGCACTCCGGAGCGTCTGTGGTAGCGGGGCTCTATTGTCCACCTGGCAAGTCCAGATATGGGCTAACTCCTGGATTCAAAGACGACGTCCCCGCCCACCAGCGTGAACCGTACGCGCCCCTGGAGCTCCAGGCCGAGCAGCGGCGTGTTCTTGCCTTGGCTGTACAGTGCCTCGGGCTCCACGCGCCACCAGGCCTCGGCGTCGAACACGCACAGGTCGGCGGTCTGCCCAACCGCGATGGCACCACCCGGCAGCCCCAACACGCGCAGCGGCGCGGTAGTCACCCGCGCCAGGGCCACGTGCAGCGGCAGCCGGGCCTCTCGCGCCCACTTGAGCGTCAGCGGCAACAGCAACTCCAGTCCGGTGGCCCCAGGCTCGGCCTCCGCAAAGGGCACCTGCTTGGCGTCCTCATCCAGTGGTGCGTGGTCGGAGCAGATGGCATCGATCGCGCCGTCGGCCAGCCCCGCGCGCAGAGCATCCCGGTCACGCAGGCCGCGCAGTGGGGGGATCAGGTTGCAATTGGAGTCGAAGTAGCCGAGGTCCATCTCGCTCAGGTGAACGTGATGGGCCGCCACATCGCAGGTAACCGGGATTCCCGCGCGCTTGGCCTGGCGCACCATCTCGACCGCTTCAGCGGTGGAGAGCCGGCACAGGTGCACCCGGGCGCCGGTGTCCCGGGCCAGGATCAGGATCGCCGACAGGGCAACGGTTTCGGCGCAAGCTGGGATTACGGGCAATCCCAGCCGCGTAGCAACCTCACCGTCATGAGCCACTCCGCCGCGCGATAGCGCCGCGTCCTGCGGCCTCAACCAGACGGCAAACCCGAACGTCGCGGCGTACTCCAACGCCCGCATGAGCACCTGCTTGTCGTCGACGGCGGTGTCGCCTTGACTCAACGCCACACACCCGGCGTCATGCAACTCCGCCATCTCGGTCAGCCGCTCGCCCTTCAGTCCCTGCGTCAGCGCACCCAGTGGAAACACGCGCGCCTGGTTCAGGCTCCGCGCGCGGAACTTGAGCATCTCCACCAACCCCGGCTCGTCCAAGGGCGGGTCCGTATCGGGTGGACACACCAGACTGGTCACCCCTCCGGCCACCGCGGCTTGCATCTCGCTCTCGAGGGTCGCCTTGTACTCGAAGCCCGGCTCGCGCAACCGCGCGGACAGATCGACCAAGCCGGGGCATACCACGAGCCCGGCAGCCTCGATGATGCGGTCGGCGTCGAATCCGGCCGGCGCCCTGCCCACCGCGGCGATGCGACCCTCGGCGAGGAACAGGTCCTGTGCCGTCTCGGTCCCGGCGGCGGGGTCGACCAGCCTCCCGTTCCTAATTTGAATGTTCATGCGCCTCAGTTGCCTGCGAGGATGGCCATCACCGCCATGCGCACCGCGATGCCGAAGGTGACCTGCGGCAGGATCACGGATTGCCGGCCGTCGGCCACCGCGGAATCGATCTCGACGCCGCGATTCATCGGCCCGGGATGCATCACGATGGCATCGGGCTTGGCCCGCGCAAGCTTCTCCGGCGTCAGGCCGTAGTGCTTGAAGAACTCGCCCGCGCTCGGCAGCAGCGCCCCGTTCATGCGCTCGCTCTGCAACCGCAGCATCACCACGACATCCACGTCGCGCAGGCCCGCCTCCATGTCATAGAACACGTGTACACCCAGGTCCTGCACGTGTCGGGGCAGCAGCGTTCGCGGGCCGATGACGCGCACTTCGGGAACGCCCAGCGTGGTCAGCGCATGAATCTCGGAGCGGGCCACGCGCGAATGGAGGATGTCGCCGACGATCGCCACACGCAGCTGGGTGAAGCCGCCCTTGTAGTGACGGATGGTGAACATGTCCAGGAGCGCCTGGGTCGGGTGCGCATGGCGGCCGTCGCCGGCATTGATGACGTGAATGTGCGGGCCAACGTGCCTGGCGATCAGATGCGCTGCACCGCTCTGAGCGTGGCGCACGACGAACATGTCGGCGTGCATTGCCGTGAGGTTGGCCACCGTATCGAGCAGCGTCTCGCCTTTGGTCTGGGAGGATGTCGCGATATTCAAGTTGACCACGTCGGCGGACAGGCGCTTGGCGGCTATCTCGAAGGTGGTGCGAGTGCGCGTGCTGGGCTCGAAAAACAAATTGAAGATCGCCTTGCCGCGCAACAGCGGGACCTTCTTGACCTCCTGCTCGGTGACCGATATGAAGGAACGCGCGGTGTCCAGGATCTGCATCAGAATAGCCGGCGGCAGTCCCTCGATGGTGAGCAGATGTCTGAGCTTGCCTTCACCGGTGAGCTGGAGGTCGGCGGTCATGGCATCACGCCGCGGGCGCCGTCACCGACAAGCTGAAGTGCCCTCCGTCGTCGCGCCGGAGCTCGATCGTCTGATCGTGCTCGACTTCCACGGCTGCCCCGAGGTACTGCGAGCAGATCGGCAGCTGGCGGCCGCCGCGGTCAACCAGCGCGGCCAGCCGGATCGAAGCCGGACGGCCGTAGTCGAAGATCTCATTCATCGCTGCGCGTATGGTGCGGCCGGTGTAGAGCACGTCGTCCACCAGGATGATGTCGGCGCCCTCGACCCTGAACGGGATGTCGGACGGCTTCACTCCCGGGCGCAGCCCGGTTTTCTTGTAGTCGTCGCGATAGAACGCAACGTCGATGGTGCCAACCGGAGTAGACAGCCCGAGAATGCGGTGCAGGCGCTCCGCGATCCAGACCCCGCCGGTATAGATTCCGATCAGCGCGATGCTTGGGCTCGCGTCGCGCCGGATCTGTTCTGCCAATCCGGCCAGCAGGGCCTCGGCGTCAGGCAGCGCCATCGGGTGCAGCAAAGAATGCTTCCAGGATGTGCTGGGCGGCGACCTGGTCGAGCATGCCTTTCTGCCGCCGTCCGTGCACGCCGGCCTCGGCCAGCGACTGACTCGCCGCGCGAGAGGTCAGCCGCTCGTCCACCAATCGGATTCCGATACCAAAGCGGTGCTCGAGCTGCCGCGCGAAGCGGCGGCAGCGCTTGGACAGTTCGTGCTCCGTGCCGTCCATGTGGGACGGCAGGCCCACTACCAGGAGCACGGGCGACCACTCCGTGATCAAGCGCTCGATCTGCTGGAGGCGCGCGGCATCGGAGCCTGCCACGATCGTTTCGAGCGGATGAGCGATTGCCAGCAACAGCTCTCCCACCGCAACACCCAGCCGTTTTTCGCCGAAGTCGAACGCGAGCACGGTACCGGAGGGCCGAGCAAGGAGGCGCGTGGGGCTGGATGCAGCGCTGTTGGTCGTCATTCGGAGCTCGCTACGCGTGCCAGGACATTTTTCTTTAGGCATGTCCGACGTCGTCCGACAGCCTGGTGAGATCGACTCCCAGCAGACTCATCGCGGCCGACAGGCGCTGCTCTGCGGGTAGATCGAAAATCACATCCAGGCTGGCGCCGACGGTGAGCCAGGCATTCTGCGTTAACTCCTGTTCCAACTGGCCAGGTGCCCAACCGGCGTAGCCGAGCGAGACCAGGATACGCTCCGGCCCTCGGCCCTCGCCCACGGCCTGCAGGATGTCACGGGACGTAGTCAGGCCGATCTGGGCGTTGATCGACAGGGTCGATTGCCATTCCCCTGGCGGCCGATGCAGAACGAAGCCCCGATCCACCTGGACCGGCCCACCGAAGTAGACGGGCAGGCGGCCACGGGCGTCGTCGTGGAGCGGAATGTCGATCTGGTCGAACAGGTTCCTGAGCGTCATATCGATCGGCCGATTCACCACTACGCCCAGCGCCCCCTGCTCGTTATGCTCACAGATGTAAGTGAGCGACTTGGCGAAGTTGGGATCGACCATGCTGGGCATGGCGATCAGAAAGTGATGGGTAAGATCCACAGGGTTCGTGTGCTCCAGGATGGCGCTATTGTAGACGGCGCCGACAGGTTCAACAAACCTATGACGTTACAAGAGGTTAACACTCCCCTTGGTGGCCGTGGGCAGGCTGCTGGCCAGGCATCGCGGGCTGCACGTCCCTAGTTCGATTTGTTAACATCGGGCTTACCGCGACTCGCGCGCACTAGAAAACAACCGGGCGACCTCCTCTGGCAACGGAAAAAGAGCTTGCGACCTTCCTCGCCGAGGTCGAACGCCGCGCTTTCAAGCAGGCGGTTTTCGCGGTCCGAGACGAGCATCTCGCCCTCGACCTGGTGCAGGACGCGATGCTCAAGTTGGCGGAGAAGTACGCGCTAAAGCCGCTGGCGGAGCTTCCGCTCCTGTTTCAGCGGATTCTTCAAAACACCATCCGCGACTACTATCGGCGGCAGAAGGTGCGTTCCTTGTGGACCACCTTGCTGTCCTCGCTGGGAAGCAGGCAGGACGAGGAAGACCACGATCCGCTGGACACTCTGGAGGTGACCGAAGGCGCGGGCGTCATCGCCGGTCCGGTGCAGGAGTTGGAACGAGTCCAGGTTGTCCGTTTGATCGAGCAGGGGCTGCAGAGCTTGCCAGCGCGTCAACGAGAGGCTTTTCTCCTGCGTTACTGGGAGGAACTCGACGTGCAGGAAACAGCCGCCGCGATGGGGTGCTCGGAAGGCAGTGTTAAGACTCACTGCTCCCGGGCGACCCACGCGCTCGCGGTGTTTCTCAAGGCGAGGGGAATAGAGCTATGAACGAACAGGATCTGGCAAAACGCATTGTAAGCAAGCTGGACGAAGGGCTGACCGACCTGTCCTCCGGGGCGCTCTATCGCCTGCGGGTGGCGCATGAAGCCGCCCTGTCGCGCGCCAATGCGGGACGGCCGGGGTCCGGGCTCGCCGGCGGCGCTTGGTCCGGCAGTGGTTCCGCGTCGCTCCTCAATCGCCGTGTCCTCGTACCCTTGTTCGGGCTGATCCTGGGCCTGTCCGTCCTCTTGTTTTGGCACCAGCAGCAGTCGCAGCAGCAGATCTCCCGACAAGCGGACTACGCGGAGCTCGACGCACAGGTTCTGACGGACGAGCTGCCAGTGACCGCCTATCTGGACACGGGGTTCGAGATTTGGCTCTACCATCACACTACCGACTAGTCCTCGCTTCTCTTTTGCTGCTGCTGGCCCTGCCGGCCGGCGTCTACGCCGGTAAGGGTACGGCGGATTCGCGCGGACCCGAATGGGCCCAGCTCACCTCGGAGCAGCAGCACATCCTCGCACCGCTCGCCCAGGACTGGCCCAAGCTCGAAGGCAAGCGTCGGATCAAGTGGGTCGAGATCGCCAAGCGCTACCCCAAGATGACCTCTCAGGAGCAGCAGCGGCTCCAGTCGCGCATGCAGCAGTGGGCAAGCATGACCCCGGAAGAGCACGCGCAGGTACGGGAACGCTACAAGAAGCTGAAAGCGATGCCGCCGGAGAAGCGCGAGGCGATTCAGCGCAAGTGGCGCGAGTACGAAGGCCTGACGGAGGCGGAGAAGAAGACGCTCCGCGACGCCCATCCCGGACAGGCCCCGCGCAAGCCTGGACAAACGCTCACTCACGAATGACGGCGGCGGCCTGCTGTCGAGCGGCGAGCTCCGGACCTTGAGCTCTGAGATCGTGTCCTGGAGTTCGATCGCTCGTCCTGGAACATCGACGCCGGACGCAGGTTTCGAGGGTCAGCCGCCCTCTTTTCTCTCAGAAATGCCCCCGCAAGCAGACCACGCTGGCTCGAACCCAGCATTTCCAGCCCCTCCGCGCTGCGCCGGCCTGCTTCGGCGTTTCGCGAGTATCGGTTACGAGGCGGTCCTGTTGACGCCGGTGTTGTTCATCGCGGCGTACCTGTTCTTGACCTTGACCCAGGCGGCGCGCACACCGGCCGTGCATGCGCTGTTTCAGCTCTGGCTGCTGGCCGTGCTGGCGGTCTATTTTGTGTACTGCTGGCGGCATAGCGGACAGACCCTGGCCATGAAGACGTGGCACATCCGGGTTGCGCGACAGGACGGCTCCGCGCTGTCGACTCGCGAGGCGTTCGCACGCTTCCTGCTGGCACTGTGGAGCCTGAGTCTGTTCGGAGCGGGATTCTGGTGGGGATTCCTGGACCGGGACCGCCAGTTCCTGCACGATCGGCTGGTGGGTACGCGTCTGCTCTGTACCAAGAACTAACCGGTCAGCGTCTCTCCAGCTGCCGGATCATCACCACCGCAATCCCCAGAAACGCCACGGTCGGCAGGAGCGCCGCCAGGATCGGCGGCCAGGCTGCAAGCTGCCCCACGTGCCCGAACAGGCGATTGAGCAGGTGGAAGCCCAATCCAAGCATGATGCCGGTGAAGATCTTGACGCTCAGTCCCCCTTCGCGCACGTTCATGTAAGCGAAGGGCAGCGCGAGAACCATCATGACCAGCACCGCGAACGGGTAGATGACCTTGTTCCACAACGCGATCTCGTAGCGCGTCGACTCCTGCTTGTTCTCCCGCAGGTGCTGGACATAGGAATACAGTGTCCACAGCGACATCTTCTCGGGGGGCACCAGCAGCACACTGAGAATGCTGGGCGTGAGCACCGAGCGCCAGTCCTGCTCGGCGACGCGGGCCACCGAAATGCGCGAGCTTTCGAACCGGGTCTGCACCACGTCCTTGAGGCGCCAGAGGTTCTCGCGCACGTATCTCCCCTCGCGCGCCTGGCTGATGACACGCAAACGGTACTGGTCGTCGAACTGGTAGATCCGGACGTCCTGCAGGGTCGCGTCGTACAGCACCCGCGCGACGTTCACGAAGCTCTCGTCGTCCTTGACCCAGAGCCCCGATCGGAACGCCTGTGCCACCACGCTGCTGGTCTGCCTCAAGCGCAGCTTCTGTGCCGCCTCCTCGGACACCGGGGCAAGGAATTCGCCGGTGATGAAAGTGGCCAGCGCGAAGATCAGCCCGGTCTGCAACAGCGTAGTCGCCATGTTGAAAATGGACACTCCGGAGGTCCGCATCACCGCATACTCCGAGTGGATGACCAGCTGCGCGAGGGCGAACAGCGTCCCGATCAGCGCCGCGACAGGCAGCAGCTCGTAGAGGTGCCCCGGGACGCTGAGCGCGACGAACGTGAGCACGGCGTACAGTCGATAGCCCTCTACGCCCACGTCCTTCAGCTCGTAGATCAGATCGAAAAACCCGAACAGCATAAGCAGCGCGGTGAGCACCAGCACGATGCTCCCCGCGATCTGCCGGGACAGGTATCGGCGCAGGACCGTCATCGGCGGCGCAGGAAGCGCAACGGGGAACCGAACATTCGACGATACAGCAGCAGCCCGAGCAGCAGGAGCATTGCTGCGTGTACGCTCCACATGCCGACCATCGGATTGACACTGCCCTTCGCGATCCACGCCTGGAAGATGCTGATCAGATTGCTGTAGGTCATGAACAGGAACACCGCCACCAGCACGTTGAGAAAGCGTCCGGTGCGCGGATTCACTGCGGACAGCGGCAGTGCCAGAAAGGCCAGGACCAGCGCCGACACCGGCAGCCCCACACGCCACGCCAGCTCGGACAGGTTGAGCCGCGTGGGGCTCTGCAGCAGCTGGCGGGTGGACAGCGACTTCTGCGACGGGAAGAAGGCCTTGGTCTCCTCCTGCTCGATGCGTACCGCATAGCGGTCGAAGCGGGCGATATCGTAGTTGGCCTCGCCCGGGGTGCCCACATACCGGCGACCGTTGAGCAGGACGAGAAAGCGGTCGCCGTTGTCGGCCAGCTCGGTATAGCCGCGGTTGGCCACGATCACGCCCTGACGCTGATCCTGCACATAGTGCACGAAGATGTTGGCCACCTGGCTCAGGTCGGAGCTGACCTTCTCGACGAAGAACACGCGCTCGCCGTTTTTCGACTCCTTGAACACCCCGGGGGCAACCGCGGACACGTCGTCCCTGCTCTCGAGTTGATGGCGATATTGCTCGGTCTTGCCGATCGCCCAGGGCGTGAGGTAGAGGCTCAGCAGCGCCACGACCAGCACGATCGGCACGGCGTACACGAGCACGGGGCGGAACCAGGCGAGCAGCCCGAGGCCGGAGCTCTGCCATATCACCATCTCGGAGTCGCGATAGGTACGCGTCATGGTGAGCAGCACGGACAGGAACAGCGTGAGGGACAGCAGCACGGAAAGGTAGCCCAACACGGAGAAACCGAGCAGGATGAGCACGGAGTCGGTCGGAATCCCGCCGCCTGCCGCGAAGCCCAGGAAGCGGATCAGTTGGGTGGTAAAGGTGATGACGAGAAGGACGAGAAGGATCAGGATGCCGATCGCACTGAACTCGCGCAAAGTGGAGCGCAGGAAAATCATGGCAGGGCTACTTGGGCCTGCGCGCTTTGACTTTTGGCGTGCCGTGACGTGATAATTCTGAACTCCTTAAGCGACTAAATCCATTGGTGAAAAACAGGAGCCCGAGTTGGAATTTAGCATAAAAGCCGGAACCCCGGACAAGCAAAAGACCGGTTGCGTCGTCGCTGGCGTGTTCGAGTCGCGCCGCCTCACTGACGCGGCCAAGGCCATCGACCGCGCCGCGAAAGGGCGCATCGTTTCGATCTTGCGCCAGGACGACCTCGAAGGAAAGCTCGGTTCCACCCTCTTGCTGCACGATATTGCCGGCATCGCCGCAGAGCGTGTGCTGCTCGTCGGCCTGGGAAGAGAAGAGGACTTCGGTCCCAAGGAATACCGCGAAGCAGTGCGGGCAGCGGTACGCGCGCTCAACGAAAGCGGGGCTTCGGATGCGCTGCTGTACTTGGCCGAGCTACCGGTCAAGGGGAGCGACCTGGCCTGGAAGGCGATGCACCTGGCGTCGGTCGCTGGAGACACCGTTTACCGCTTCGACCGTCTCAAGAGCAAAAAGGACAAGCGGCGTCACGCGAAGCTCGGCCTCGGCCTGATGGAAAAGCCGTCCGCCGTCGTCGGCCGGGCGCTCGAGCGCGGCACTGCGTTGGCCGCGGGCATGAGCCTCGCCAAGGACCTGGGCAATCTGCCCAGCAATATCTGCACGCCCAGCTATCTGGCGCGGCAGGCGCAGGAACTGGCGAAGGAATACAAGCTCAAGTGCCAGGTGCTGGAAGAGAAAGACATGCAGAAGCTCGGCATGGGCGCGCTCCTGTCGGTCACGAGGGCCTCGCGCGAACCGGCCAAGCTGGTGGTGTTGCACTACAACGGCGGCTCGAAGAAAGACAAGCCGGTGGTGCTGGTCGGCAAAGGCATCACGTTCGACACCGGCGGCATCTCGCTCAAGCCTGCGGCCGAGATGGACGAGATGAAGTACGACATGTCCGGCGCCGGCAGCGTGTTGGGCACGATCAAGGCCGTGGCGCAAATGGGTCTCACGGTCAATGTCGTGGGCATCATACCGACCTGTGAGAACATGCCGGACGGGAATGCGACCAAACCGGGGGACGTGGTCACCAGCATGTCCGGCCAGACCATCGAGATTCTCAACACCGACGCGGAAGGGCGGCTGGTCCTGTGCGATGCGCTGACCTACGCGGAACGCTTCGATCCGGTGGCAGTAGTGGACATTGCCACGCTGACCGGTGCCTGCGTGATCGCCCTGGGACATGTGGCCTCTGGCCTGTATGCCAATGACGACCAGCTCGCTGACGAGCTCCTCGCGGCGGGACAAGCTGCCTGGGACCGCGCCTGGCACATGCCCTTGTGGGACGACTACCAGGAGCAGATCAAGAGCCCCTTTGCGGATATGGCCAACATCGGGGGACGGCCCGCGGGCAGCGTGACAGCGGCATGCTTTCTCGCGCGCTACGCAAAAAAGTACCGGTGGGCGCACCTGGACATCGCGGGCACCGCTTGGCGCTCGGGCAAGGACAAAGGCTCGACCGCGCGGCCTGTGCCGCTGTTGACGACGTTCCTCATCAACCGCGCTGAGCGCGGCTGAGGCCCGGTGATCGGCTAAAGACCGGTCTCGACGGCAGTCCCTTTTCCCACCGCTCGTCTCCCGATTCGAGATGACCCAGATCGACTTCTATATCAATGTCGAGAACAAGCTGCAGACGCTGTGCGCGCTGGCGGCGAAAGCGCTCGCGAAGAACGTGCGGATGATGATCCTTGCACCCGATGCGCAGACCACCGAGCACGTCGACAAGCTGCTTTGGAGCCAGCCGTCCATCGGCTTTCTCCCCCACTGTCGCGCCCAACATCGGCTGGCGCCGGTCACCCCTATCATTTTGGACCACATGACCGAACCCGTGGTACACGAACAGGTGCTGGTCAATCTCTGCGGGGAGTCCCCGGCGCTGTTCAGCCGCTTCGAGCGGCTGATCGAGATCGTGAGCCTGGACGAGGCGGACCGCGAGCTGGCGCGCCACCGCTACCGCTTCTATCGAGACCGGGGCTACGACATCCGGACCCACGATCGGGATCAAGCAGCCGCCTGATTTCTATCGTCCGCTGCTCGCAGTCATGACCGCCGACACGTTGCAACCCGTCCCTGCCGACGACGACCCGTCCAAGCCGGACGACCTGTTCGGGAAACTGGATTCGCTGATCCAGAAGCATCAGGGCCGGACCACGCGTCGCGCGCCGGACGCCGTACCCATGCTCACCGAGCCGGTTGAGGGCGCGCCCCCTGCGCCGGAGGCGGACATCCCGATGCTGCAGGATGCGGTCGATCTCGTCGCGCCGCAGGACGATGATGTGCCTCGGGGAATGATCGAGAAGCGACGGCAACTTCAAGTGGCGCTGTACCTTCGCCTTCGGCAGCGCCTGGACCAGGAACTGAACGCAGCACTGGCGGACAACCTGCGTTTGGGAGCTGTAGCGATCGATCCGGCGTTCACACGGGTGGCGCAGGAGTTGCGCTCGGCATTGCCGATCGTCGTCCGCGAATCGGTGGAGCAGGTGTTCGGTCTGGAGTCGCTCGAAGCGTTGCTGGGACGCCCGGGCGGGCGCGGCAGCCGCGGCCGCTGAGCTATAATCCGCGCCTTTTGCATCGTCCCCATGGAACTCGCCAAGAGCTTCGAGCCGCGCGATATCGAGGGCCGCTGGTACCCGATGTGGGAGTCGCGCGGCTACTTCACGGCCAGCCTCTCGCCCGAGCGCCCCGCATTCTGCATCCAGCTGCCGCCGCCCAACGTCACGGGCACGCTGCACATGGGACACGCGTTCCAGCAGACGCTCATGGACGCGCTGATCCGCTACCATCGGATGCGCGGCTCCAACACCAACTGGGTCGTGGGCACCGACCACGCCGGAATCGCCACTCAGATCGTGGTCGAGCGTCAGCTCGAGGCCGAGGGCAAGAAGCGGCAGGACCTGGGCCGGGACCGGTTCATCGAGCGCGTGTGGGCCTGGAAGCAGGAGTCGGGCGCAACCATCACGCGCCAGATGCGCCGGCTCGGGGCCTCCGCCAACTGGACCTACGCGGATACCGAAGGTGAGAGAGCCGGCTACTTCACCATGGATGCGCGCATGTCGCGCGCCGTCGTCGAAGTGTTCGTCCGGCTGCATCGAGAAGGCCTCATCTACCGCGGCAAGCGCCTGGTCAACTGGGACCCGGTGCTCGGCACGGCGGTGTCCGATCTCGAAGTCGACAGCGAGGAAGAGGACGGCAGGATCTGGGAGATCCGCTATCCGCTGGCCGACGGCGGGGGCGAGGTAGTGGTCGCGACCACGCGCCCCGAGACGATGCTGGGCGACGTCGCGGTAGCGGTGAACCCGACGGATGAGCGCTACCGCGACCTGGTGGGAAAGCAAGTAAGACTTCCGCTGACCGGTCGCACCATCCCGGTCATTGCCGACGACTACGTCGATCCCGAGTTCGGCACCGGCTGCGTCAAGATCACCCCTGCGCACGACTTCAACGACTATCAGGTGGCGTCGCGCCATGGTCTGGCGATGATCAGTATCCTGACGCTGGATGCCAGGATCAACGGCGAGGCGCCCGCCGCGTACCAAGGACTCGACCGTTTCGAGGCCAGAAAGCGTGTGCTGGCGGACCTGCAGGCGCAGGGGCTGGTGGTGTCGGAAAAGCCACACAAGCTCAAGGTCCCGCGCTCGGGGCGCACCGGGGTCATCGTCGAGCCGATGCTCACCGACCAGTGGTTCGTCAAGATGGACGGGCTGGCACGCCGCGGAATCGAGGCGGTAGCGGCCGGAGACGTGAAATTCTTCCCGGAGCACTGGAGCTCGACCTACAACCATTGGCTGGAGAATATCCAGGACTGGTGCATCTCCCGGCAGCTGTGGTGGGGCCACCAGATTCCGGCCTGGTACGACGAAGCGGGAAACATCTACGTGGCCCGCGACGAGGGCGACGCGAAGCGTCAGGCTGCGGCGAACGGGTACACCGGCAATCTGAAGCGCGACGAGGATGTCCTCGACACTTGGTTCTCCTCGGCGCTGGT
>JBGPMS010000114.1:0-14578 GCA_041487115.1 Gammaproteobacteria bacterium | reverse complement strand
AGCCGATAGATCACTCTATCGGCAAGACAGTCGAGCCGCAAATGGCCGCAAATCGGCCGCCAGCGCCCGAGTAGCCCGGCGCAACCTCTTGTACCCGGTATGAATCGCTTACAAGCCTCAGCGCGCGCGACCGTTGTTATCTTCGGGGGCGTCTTCATGAATTATCCAGGCTAGGCCAGCTCGGCACCGGCCTCCAGCACGTCGGTCTCGAGCGAGCGGACACGCTCGGTGAGCCTGCGGTTCTCGTCCTGCAGCACCTTGTAGGCGAAGGCCTCCTTCACGTCGGAGCGGAGCTGATCGTTGTCCCAGGGCTTGGTGCAGAACTTGTACACCGCCCCCTGGTTGATCGCCTCGGTGACCGTTTGCACGTCGGCGTGGCCGGACATCACGATGCGGACCGAGTCTGGGTAGAGCCCCTTGACGCAGCGCAAGAGCTCCACCCCGGTCGTCCCCGGCATGCGCTGGTCCGAGATCACCACGTCGACCTGGTTCATCGCCAGAAGCTCGAAGGCCTCGGCCGCACCGCCGGCGGTCAGTATCCGGTAGCCGTCGCGGGACAGCAGCCGGCTCAGCAGGGACAGGATGCTGGGCTCGTCGTCCACGAGGAGCAGGGTGCGCTCGCCCCTGCCGCGCACGACCATGCTCAGCGGCGGGGTCTGCCGCATGAACGAGGCGCACGCATCTGCCGCCAGCGGCCTGGAGAAGTAGAAGCCTTGCATCTCGTCGCAACCGTAGGCCACGAGCAAAGCGAGCTGTGCTGCGGTTTCCACTCCCTCCGCCACGACCTTCAGGCGCAGGCTGTGCGCCAGCGAGATCACCGCACGCGTGATCATCGCATCGTCCGGGTTGCTGGTGATCTCGCGGACGAAGGAGCGGTCGATCTTGAGCGCATCGAGCGGAAAGCTCTTCAGGTACGCGAGGCTGGAATAGCCCGTTCCGAAATCGTCCACGGACAGACGGATCCCGAACTGTTTCAAGGCGCGCAGGATCTTGCCCGCCTCATCGGCGTTGCGCATCAGCATGCTCTCGGTCAGCTCCAGCTCGACCAGCCGGGGGTCCACCCCGGAACCGGATACGATCCGCTTGACGCTTCGATCCAGGTCCTTATGCTGCATCTGGCGCACGGACAGGTTCACCGCCACCGGCACTGAAGGCAGGCCCGCCTCGCCCCAGAGCTTGATTTGCCGGCAGGCCTCTGCCAACACCCATTCCCCCACCGGCACGATCATGCCGTTGTCTTCGAGGATGGGAATGAACCGCGCCGGCGGGACCAGTCCCTGTTCGGGGTGCATCCAACGCAGCAGCGCCTCCAGCCCGGTGATCTGCCCGCTGGCGAGATCGACTTTCGGCTGGTAGTGCAGCACGAACTCGTTGCGCTCGAGCGCCCGGCGCAGCTGGTTCTCCATCGACAGGCGCTCCATCGCGTGGGCATTCATGTCGGCCTGGAAGAACTGATAGGTGTTGCGCCCCAGCTTCTTGGCGCGATGCATCGCCGTGTCCGCGTTGCCGAGCAACGTGGCCGGGTCCTCGCTATCGCCTGGGGACAGCGTGACGCCCACGCTTGCAGTCACGAAGAGCTCGTGCCCGTCGAGCTCGATCGGCTCCGCCACCGCCTCCATCAGCGCCCGCGTCGCCGCGACGGCGTCGTTGCTGCCGGCGAGCTCGCACAGCACCAGCGCAAATTCGTCGCTGCTCAGGCGCGCAACCGTGTCTCCGGGGCGCAGTCCCGCTCGGAGCCGCCGGGCCACCTCCTGCAACAGGCGATCGCCTGCCGCGTGCCCCAGCGTATCGTTGATGCGCTTGAAATGATCGAGGTCGACGAGCGCCACTGCAGCGGTGCGATTGGCGCTGCGCGCCTGGGCCAGAGACTGCCGCAGGCGGTCGTGGAACAGGTTCCGGTTCGGCAGGTCGGTCAGCTCGTCGTAGTGGGCCATGTACTGCAGCAGCTCATGGCTCGCTTTGCGCTCGGTGATGTCCTCGGCGATCCCGGTGATAAGCGTCACTGCGCCGTTGTCGGCCAGCACAGGGAACGACCGGTTATGGATCCAGCGCACCGCGCCGTCCGAGCGCACGATGCGGAGCTCGTGGTCGAGCCTGCCGTTGCGTGCGGCGCGTAGCGCGGTCGCGACGGCCTCGCGGTCGGCGGGATGGACCGCGTCCATCCACGCGGCCGGATTCTGCAGCAGGGACTGCACGCTGCGGCCGAAGATCGTCTGGTAGGCCGGGCTGACGTAGTTCGGCTGCTTGCATCGGGGCTGGGCGGTCCAGAACACCTCGGGCAGGTTCGAAGCGAGGAGGCGGAACTTCTGCTCGCTTTCACGCAAGGCGTGCTGCACCGCCTCGCGCTCCGCTTCGCGCTGCATGTTGGCCAGGGCGAAGGAGATGTTTTGAGCCATCTCCTCGAGCAGCGCCACTAGATCGTCGGCGAAGAAGCCAACCTCGTCGCCGTAGACATTGAGCAGGCCGACGCTGCGCCCGTCCCGCATCAGCGGGAAGGTCGCCATCGATCTCACGCCGGCGGCGCGTGCTTCCGCAACCCAGGGCGCGGCACGCGGCTCCGAGAACAGATCGTTGACGACGTAGTGCCTGCCCTCGCGCAGCGCCGCGCCGGAGAAACCGCCTCCTTCCGCTCTGTCCGGGTCGATGGAAACGCGCCGACGCATGTACTGCCCGCGGGCGGGTCCATGCACCGCCTTCGGTTCCACCCAGCCGGTGGCCTCATCCAGCAGCCCGATCCAGGCAAGAGACAGGTGGCCGTGCTCGATGGCGACCCGACAGACCTCCTCGAACAGCGCTTGAGCCTGATGGATGTGGATGATGGCGCGGTTGGTCTGGGACAGCGCGGCATGCAGGTCCTTGCGCCGGATGATCTCCTGCTCGGTTCGCTTCTGGTGGGTAATGTCCGACGTGACGCCGCGGTAGCCTTTGAACTGGCCGCGCGCATCGAACAGGGGTTCGCCGCTGATGGAGTTCCAGCGGACAGATCCGTTTTCGTGGACGCGACGATAGACGAATTGCCGGAACGGCTGATGCGCCCGGCAGATCGCTTCGTGCGCTGCCCAGTCCGCCGAGTCCAGATCGACACCGGGAAGTCCCCAGCGCGTGAGCCCGACCCGGGTCGCGGCCGGGTAGCCCGACTTGGTTTCGACTTCAGAGGACAGGAAAGTGAAGCGCAGCTGCGCGTCTTGTTCCCAGTACCAGTCGGCCGACAAGTCCGTCAGGCTGCGGAAGCGCGCCTCGCCCTCGCGCAGCGAGTCCAGCGCGGCGGCGGCCTGCCGCTCCGAGCGCCGGACGGACCGGTACAGTAACGCCAGCAGCGCGCCCAGGCCGGCGAGCAGCAGGGCCGTAGCGCTCCAAATCCTCCGTACGCTCTCTTCACGTCTGGCTTCCAGGGCCTGCGCCCGCTGCACTTCCTCCCTGTCCAGGGACTCGAGCAAGTCGATCAGCGACGCGGTCAAACGGCGGCTCTCGCCCGCAGCCATGTATTCACGTGCCGCACGCTCGCCTTTGGTCCGGCGCAACTCCACCGCCCGGCGCATCGGCGCGAGCGTGGCCCCCAACCCGCGCACGAGTTCGGCGATCCTCGCAGGATCCGCGGGCCGCAGGCCTTGCCGGACCGCCTCGAGCTGATCGGGCATCCGGCTCAGCGCTCGCTCGTAGGCCGTGAGAAACTCCTCATTGCCTGAGCTCACGAAGGCGCGGTGTCCGCTTTCCGCCTGCGACAGCGCGAACTGCAGCTCATCGATATCCGCCACGGCGTGATAGCTGCGCGCGATGCTCTGCTCGTCCCGCACAAGCCCCTGGATCACGTTCACGGAGATGTGCGCCAGTAAGCCCACCACCAGCACGGCGCCCACAAAGCCGATGAGGGTCAGATCAGCGCGTCCGGTACGACGCCGTCGTATCGACCTACCGACAGCACACATCCTGCGCCCCCCGGACACGCCCCGGACCGGCGGCTGCACGACTCGCCAAACCGAGTCGAGTCTCGCGCCATCCCCGTATGCTCTATAGATCGGCATCCCGCAGGATCGGTTGAGCGGAACTTCGCGAACAGACCGGCGTCATCGCCGGATAGCGGGTCGAGTTGGGCTCTCGCGTGCCACCCGATGGGGGTTGGCCGCCCCCCTGACGAGATGTCGTCAACCGTCACTTGGCCTGAATCAACCGGGCGCGGCCGTCGAAGCGTAGACTCGAAATGGCAGGCCCGCAGAGGTATCGGCGCTAGGTCCAGAGAGGTATCGGCGCTAGGTCCAGCCGATGGCTGGCGGGCTCTCCGAAGTGTGCTCTACTCCTCGGGCAACACGAAACCCGATGTCCGACGCCCCGTGCGACCGAATGATGCGACACCACATGAGCATAGGCTCATGCACCTCCCTCTCCACGATCGGAAGCGGAATATGCCGAATGACTCGCGCTCCCTCGTACTGCGCTACGGCTTAGCCGCCGTCAGTATCGCCCTCGCGGTATGCGCGCGGCTTCTGCTCGACCCGCTGCTCGGCATCCAGTTCCCCTTTGCCACGGTGTTCTTCGCTGTCCTCCTGACCGCTTGGTACGGCGGTTTCGGCCCGGCACTGGTAGCGGTCGTCTTCGGCGGCCTTTGCGCGGACTACTTCTTGATTCCCCCGCGCGGCAGTTTCGGTTCGTACAGTCTGGATCAGGGGACGGGCATGGCGCTCTACGTGGCCACGAGCCTCGGCATTGCCCTGCTCGGCGGGGCGATGCGTGCCGCCAGCCAGAGGGCCGAGGCGAGCGCTCAGGCCGAGCGCCATCAGCGGGAGCAGTTGCGCGTGACGTTCACCAGCATCGGCGATGCCGTCATCACCACCGGCGCCGAAGGCCGGATCGTCTCCCTCAACGGCGTAGCGGAAGCGCTCACCGGGTGGAAACAGGGCGAGGCCGAGGGGCGAGCACTCGAGGAAGTATTCGTCATCGGCGACGAGACGACCGGCCAGGTGGCCGCAAGCCCTGCCACCAGGGTGCTGCGGGAGGGCGTGGTCGTTGGACTGGCGAACCACAACATCTTGTTGGCCCGGGATGGTGCGCAAAGACCCATCGACGGCAGCGCCGCCCCGGTGCTGGACGACAAGGGTGTGGTCATTGGGTCCGTGCTTATCTTTCGTGACGTGAGCGAGCGCAGAAGGCTGGAGAAATTGCAGAGCGACCTGCAGGGCCAGCTGGAGCGGCAGGTGGAAGAACGGACCGCCGAGCTGCGGACCAGCGAGGAACGGCTGGCCAGCATCATCGGCTCCGCGATGGACGGCATCATCACAGTGGACGAGCAGCACCGCATCACGCTGCTCAATGCTGCCGCGGAGAAGATGTTCGGCTGCAGCTTCGGCGAGGTGCTGGGGCAGCCACTGGGTCGGCTGATCCCGGAGCGGTTCCGCGCCGGGCACGAAGGACATATCCGGGAATTTGCCCGGACGCGCGTGACACGCCGGGTAGTGGGCGCACTGGGCGCCATCTACGGGCTGCGCGCCGATGGACAGGAGTTTCCCATCGAGGCGTCGATCTCGCAGGCAGAGGTGGCCGGGCAAAGACTGTTCACCGTCATCCTGCGCGACATTACCGACTGGAAGCAGGCAGAGGAGGCCCTGCAAGCGAGCGAGAACCGCCTGCGCCAGGTCATCGATCTGGTGCCGCATTTCGTGTTCGCCAAGGATATCGAAGGCCGCTTCGTGCTCGTCAACAGGGCAACGGCGGAAGCCTACGGCACGACAGTCGAGGGCCTGACCGGCAAGTCCGATGCGGACTTCGCACGGTCCGAGGAGGAGGTGCGCCGCTTCCGCGCGGACGATCTGGAGGTCACCAGGAGTGGTCGACCCATGATCATCCCCGAGGAATCCATCACCGACGCCCAGGGGCGCGTGCGCCTGTTGCAAACGACGAAGATCCCATTCACGTTCTCTGGCACCACTTCGCCAGCGGTGCTCGGTGTAGCGGTGGACATTACGGAACAAAAGCGCGCGGACGAAGAGCGGCGCGACTCCGAGGCCCGGTTGCAGGCCGCGCTCGCAGCGAGCGACATGGGCACCTGGATCTGGCACATTCAAAAAGGCACCTTCTGGGGCGACGATTTCGTTCTCTCACTCCTCGGCCGGACGCGCGAAGAGCTGGCCGACGGCACGCTCGAGACTTTCCTATCCGCGCTGCACCCCGAAGACCGGGCGCAGGTGCGGTCGGCGTTGGAAGCGGCGGCGCGCGAGCCCGATCGCGACTACGAGGCCGAGTATCGCGTCATTCGTCCCGATGGCACGTTGCGCTGGATCGGGGCGAAGGGCCGAACCGAACGCGACGCCGCGGGGCGGCCATTGCGTCTCATCGGGGTTAACCTCGACACCACCGCGCGCAAGCGCGCGGCGGAGTCCCAGGGCCGCTCACAGAAGATGGAAGCGCTGGGTACGCTGGCGGGCGGCATCGCGCATGACTTCAACAATATCCTTTCCGCCATTACCGGTAACACGAAGCTCGCCATCGCCGACCTCCCCGCCAGGCATCCCGTCCAGGAAAGCCTGGTGGAGGTCGCGAAGGCCAGTGCCCGCGCTGCCGACTTGGTGCGGCGGATACTGAGCTTCACCCGGCAGCAGGAGCTCCAGCGCGAAGTCGTGCAATTGGGGCCGGTGGTACAGGAAGCGTTGAAGCTGCTGCGCTCGACGCTGCCGGCTATGCTCGAGATCCGGACCGGCATTCCGCCGGACCTTCCCGTGGTGGCGGCCGACTCGGGTCAGGTCCATCAGATCCTCATGAACCTCGTCACCAACTCCGCGCACGCCATCGGCCACGGTGTCGGCCTCATCCAGGTCGATCTCGAGGCACTGACCGTGAGCCCGGAGCTCGCGCGCGCGTCCACCGACCTGCGCGAAGGCCGGTACGTCCGGCTCTCGGTGAGCGACAACGGCTGCGGCATGGACAAACCGACACTGGAACGGATCTTCGATCCGTTCTTCACGACCAAGCCTCCGGGGCAGGGAACCGGGCTCGGGCTATCGGCGGTTCACGGCATCATGCGCAGCCACGAGGGTAGCGTCACGGTCTACAGTCAGCCAGCCAAGGGCACGACCTTCCGCCTCTACTTTCCTGCCGTGGACAGCGCCGGCGTCAAGCGCGAGGCGCCGCCCCCGGACGTCTCCCGCGGACGCGGCCAGCGGGTGCTGTATGTCGACGACGAGGACGCCCTGGTCCTCCTGACCACCCGCACGCTCGATCGCCTGGGCTACCGGGTCACCGGCTACAGCGATCCGGCACAAGCGCTGCAGGCGTTTCGCTCCCGCCCGCAGGACTTCGATGTCGTGGTCACCGACCTGTCCATGCCTGGCATGTCCGGGTTCGACCTCGCCCGCGAGCTGCTCGCTACGCGGCCCGACATCTTTGTCGTGATGACTTCCGGCTACCTGCGCCCGGAAGACCAGCGAGCGGCCACGCAGATTGGAATCGGCGAGCTGGTCCTCAAGCCAACCAGCGTCGAGGGGCTGGGGCAAGTGCTCGAGCGGCTGTTCCGCTCGCATCCGCCAAGAGCGGCGCCACGCATCCGTGAGCCGCCAGCGTGACACGCAACGGCCATCCGGAAAGGAGAGCCTCCGGCCCTCCGACGAGACCCGTCATGATCACGAGTAAGCGGCCAGACGAATCCGGCGCTGGGGAGACCGGATTGCTGCGCACCGCGCTGGCCCTGCTCCCGCCGCTCGGGGCGCTGGTGGTCCAGCTCACCTTCTGGCCCTACATCGAGCCTTTCGGGTGGTTTCTCTTCTACCCGTCCGTGTTCTTGAGCTGTTGGATCGGAGGGCGCCGGGGCGGGTTGCTCGCCACCCTCCTCTCCACTGGACTGGTCTGGTTCTTCTTCATTCCGCCTCGATACTCGTTCGCGGTGGAGAACCCGGCGCACATCCTTTCGATGGTGGTATTTGTCGGCATGGGTGTGGTCTTCAGCTTCTTTCACCACCGCCTGCGGCAAGCGAACCGCCTGGCGACCGAGGCCCTTTTGGGCGTGACATCCACGAACGACGGCCTCGAAGTGCGCGTTAGCGAACGCACAGCGGAGCTGGCACACAGCAACGACGCGTTGCGCGCAACCGAAGCGTTGCTGCGAACGGTTACCGACGAGGCACGAGTCGGCCTAGTGCTGGTGAGTGCCGAGCACCGCTACCTGTTTGCGAACGCCGCCCACAACGAGATGCTGGGTCTGGGCGACCATGACATCGTCGGCAAGCGCGTAGCGGACGTGTTGGCGAATGTCTATGAAAGCCAGATCAGGCCTCGTCTGGATCGAGCCTTTGCCGGCGAGCGCGTCAGCTACAAATTGCGTAGGCCGCCGTTGCCGGGCACCAGCGACGAACGCCTCTACGCCGTGACCTACGAGCCCCGGACCGATGCATCCAGCCCGCCGCAGGTCGTGGTCGTGATCTACGACATCACCGAGGGCAAGCGGACGGAGCAGGCAGTCGCGGAAAGTCAGCGGCTGCTGCAAGCCGTTGCCGACAACTCGACCGCCATCATCTGGGTGAAGAGCGTCGAAGGTCGCTACCTGCTCATCGATGGCCGCTACCAGGAAGCATTTCACGCCGACCGCACAGGCATCATCGGCAAGACCGACTACGATCTGTTCTCCGGGGATCAGGCCGACGCCTATCGCGCGGTCGACCAGAAGGCGCTGGCTAGCGGGACCGCCACACAGGCGGAAGAGGTCGTCCTCCTCGACGATGGGGCGCACACCTTCCTGTCCATGAAGTGTCCCTTGAGGGACGAAACGGGGAAGGTGTACGCCCTGTGCGGAATTTCCACCGACATCACCGAGCGCAAGCAGGCGTTGGAGGCGCTGCGCCGGTCCGACCAGCAGTACCACCTGCTGTTCGACACGATGCCGCACGGCTCGGTATATCGAGATGCGGACGGGGGCATCATCTCGATGAACCCCGCCGCCGAGCGCATCCTGGGGCAGACGAAAGACGAGCTGCTGGGCCTCACCTCCGCGTCCGTGGAGCACCCGACTCTGCGCGAGGACGGCTCGCCATTCCCCGGTTCCGAGCACCCTTCGATGGTCGCGTTGTATACCGGCCGCACGGTTCAGGGCACGGTGATGGCGATCTTCAATCCACGCGAAGGCGCTTACCGCTGGATCAGCATCGACGCCGTGCCGCTGTTCCGAGAAGGCGCGGACAAGCCGTACCAGGTCTACACCGTGTTCGAGGACACCACGGAGCGCAAGCGTGCGAATCTGGAGCTCTACGAAAGCGAGCAGAAGCTGCGGCTGTTCATCGAGCATACGCCGGCCGCTATCGTGATGTTCGATCGCGACATGCGCTATCTGGCGGCGAGCCGCCGGTGGATCATCGACTACGGGCTGGCAGAGCGCGACATCGTCGGCCGCAGTCACTACGAGATCTTCCCGGAGATCCCGGAGCACTGGAAGGCGGTTCACCGGCGCTGCCTCGCGGGAGCGACCGAGCGCTGCGATGAGGAGCCATTCCAGCGGCTCGACGGCAGCGTCAGCTGGGTGCGTTGGGAAGCCCTTCCCTGGCGCGAACGCGGCGGAGCGGTCGGGGGCATCATCATCGCGTCCGAAGACATCACCGCCCGCAAGCGTGCCGAGGCCGCGCTGAGCGACAGCGAGGCCAAATACCGGACGCTCCTCGAGTCGATGACCGACGGTGTGTTCGTGGCCCAGGACTATCGGTTCGTATTTGCCAACCCGGCGCTGCCGCCCATGCTGGGCTACGCCGAGGACGAGCTCGTCGGGATGCCGTTCGATTGCATCGTGGCACCCGAGTTTCTGGAGTTGTGGACACAGTGGTTCTCTCAACGGGTGGGTGACGGCATCGAACCGGTGCGACACTACGAATTGCGCTTCGTACGCAAAGGCGGCGGCACGATCTGGGTGGAGTTGCGCGCCAGCCGCGTGTCCTTCGAGGGGAAGCCGGCCGTGCTGGGGATCATTCGCGACATCAGCGAGCGCAAGCACGCCGAGCAGGCCCTGCTGCAAGAGCGCACCGTACTTCGGACCTTGATCGACGCACTACCCGACGTGGTTTTCACCAAGGATGCCGAGGCGCGCTACGTCACCTGCAATGCCGCGGAACTGCGCAACCTCGGAGCGCAAAGCGAAGAAGAGGTGATCGGAAAAACGGCATTCGACTTCTATGAGCGGAAGTTCGCGGAGCGCTACCACGCCGACGATTTACGGGTGTTGTCCGGGGAAGCCGTGGTCAACCAGGAGGAGCCGGGCGTCGATGCGAGCGGTTCGGCACATTGGTATCTGACGATCAAGGTGCCGTTGCGCAACCAGGCCGGCGAGGTTACCGGGCTGGTCGGCATCAGCCGGGACATCACCGAGCGCCGGCGCGCCGAGGAGTCGCTGCGTCGCACGCAGAAGCTGGAGGCGCTGGGCACGCTGGCCGGCGGCATTGCGCACGACTTCAACAACCTGCTGCTCGCGATCACGGGCAACGCCAGACTGGCGATGGCCGAGATCGGCGCGGACAGCCCGGCGCAGGAAAGCATCGCCGAAATCGGCAAGGCCGGAACGCGCGCGGCCGATCTGGTCAAACGCATCCTCGCCTTCAGCCGCCCCGAGGAGCCGCAGCGCCAGGTCTTGCCGCTGCAACCCATCGTGGAAGAGGCGCTCCACCTCCTGCGCTCGACCTTGCCGGCGATGATCGAGATCAAGAGCCGCGTTGCCCCCGGCATCCCGCCGGTGGTGGCCGACCCCAGCCAGGTGCATCAGATCGTGATGAACCTCGTGACCAATGCCGCGCATGCCATCGGCACCGACGTCGGGCAGATCGAAATCGGTCTGGATGCCCTCACGGCCGGCGCCGACCTGGTGCAGGCAACACCCGATCTCAACGAGGGCCGCTATGTGCGCCTCAGCGTGAGCGATAGCGGCTGCGGCATGGACACGGCCACGCTGGAGCGCATCTTCGATCCGTTCTTCACCACCAAGCGCGCGGGCGAAGGCACCGGGCTCGGCCTGTCCGTCGTGCACGGTATCATGCGCAGCCACGACGGCGCGGTCAACGTCTACAGCCAGCCGGGCAAAGGCACGACCTTTCGCCTGTACTTCCCTGCTGCGGGCGAAATCGACGCGGCTGCAGTCGGACCGACGACGTCGGCAGCACCCAGAGGCCGGGGCGAACGGGTGCTCTACGTCGACGATGAAAGCGCCTTGGTCCTGCTCGCCACTCGAGTGTTACAACGGCTGGGCTACCAGGTGGCCGGCTACACCGAGCCCAGGCAAGCGCTGCAGGCGTTCGAATCGAATCCGCAGGATTTCGACGTCCTGATCACGGACTTGTCGATGCCGGCTCTGTCCGGGTTCGACCTGGTGCGCAGAATACGTGCGGTGCGGCCGGACATCCCGGTCGTGATGACCTCGGGCTACGTGCGTCCCGAGGACCAGGAAACCGCGCTGAGCATCGGCGTGCAGGAGTTGATCTTGAAGCCCGACACCATCGACGCGCTGGGCGAAGTCCTGAGCCGGCTCCTGCGCTCTCCGCGCGAGAGCGACCAGTCGCACGTTTGACCCACCTTGCCGCTGCCTCGCGGTGGCTGCCGACTCGACCTTCGATCCCTCCTTCACGACCAAACCGCCAGGCCAGGGCATCCATGCCGCGCTGGGCGCGTGCCCGGCAGGATCGGCACCACTGCCAGCAGTTGCCTCAGCCGTCGCTGCCGGTGCCTACGCTCAGCCCGTCGGCATACCGCTTGTGCCACAGCTCGTGGCCGCGGACGAAGTCGTTCCTGCCCGTGCGGTCGCTGCCGCGCATCAGCCACAGCGGCTGATCGAAGATGTTGAAGGGACTGTTGTCCCTGCGCTGCTTGACCAGCGAGCGGTCGTAGTGCGAGGTGGCCGGCATGTAGCGCATGATCAGCGCCGCTCGCCGCTGGCCGGAGGTATTGGCAAGCGAACCATGGATCAGCCGCACGTCGTGGAGCGACATCTGTCCGGGCTCCATCTCGACGTTCACCGCTGTGCCCTCGTCGAACTGGTCCTGGTCCAGTTCCAGGTTCAGCACCAGGTTCTCCCGGTCGGTCACGTGATGCCGATACAGCTCGGCACGGTTGTGCGAGCCGGGGATGAAGCGCATACAGCCGTTCGCGGTGGATACCGGATCGATCGCGATCCAGACCGAGCAGGTTGCCAGCGGCCGCATCAGCCAATACTCGCCGTCCTGGTGCCAAGGCACTTCGCGGCCCTTCACCGGGGGCTTGCACAGGACGCGGGTGATCCAAAGGATCAGATCCGGCCCGAGGATCTGCTCCACCAGGTCCAGTATGGCCGGATGCTGCGCCGCTTCCATGAAGGGATTCACGCTCGGCCCCCGCGTCGGCGGGATCATGTGCGGGTTGGCCAGATCCTCCTGCGCGACGTCGGTGTAGCGACCCAGCAACTGGTCGAGGCCGCCCCGCAGACGCTGCAAGAGCGGGTCGGGCAGCCGATAGCGCGGAATGACGTACCCGCGGTCCTGGTATTGCTGTAGTTCCTCTGTAGTCAACAGCGCGCTCATCGGCTCGTGTCTCCTCGACAAGTGATGGATATTAGCAGCAGCCCGGAACGCCCGCAGCTCAGCGTTCCTGCAGAGGGGGCCGCAAGCAGGTACCCTTACGAGAACAGGCACGTCATGACCTGAGCTCCAAGAGACCGATGCATATGAGACCAAGCAAGAGTCGTTCGGGACGCCGTTACGCCACCGCCCTGCTGAGTGCCACGCTGCTCGTCGCGGGATGTGCGAGCGAATCGCCCCGTCCTTCACAGCCCCAGACGGGGCAACCCCAGACGAGGGCGCCGGCCGGCCCCACGCTCGAACAGGACGGGTATCTGCGGGCTCTGTACGCCGATCCGCGCCTGGATCCGATACGCGACAAAGTCCCGCTGCTGCTCCGGCCCGGCGCGATCACGCCAAACTATCTAGCCAACGAGGCTAAACCCACGCCGCCGGAGAAGCAGGCGATCAAGGTCTGGCTGCAGGTGCGCGAACTGGCCCAGGTCCACCAGACGGCATTGCGTGGAGAACCATCCCCGTCGCTGGTTCAGACCCGCCAGCGGGTCACCGAGGCGATCGGGGAGTTGTACAACGGCACGCTGACCTATGCCGCCTTCGCGAGCCGGATCCAGCAGATCGACGAGCAGCACCAGGGGGCGGCACGGCAGAACCTTGGCCTGCACAACTGAGCGCGCCCCGGTCGCTTTCGGACCGGGCCGGGGGAGCTCACCGATGACTATCGCCAAGACAACAACGGAGGCAACGTGCTGAGCTACGACGTGGTCGAATGGGGCAAGCCGCTGCAGAAGCGAGAGCGGGAGACACCGATACCGGCCGGCACCGAAGTCCTGCTCAAGCTGAAGTACTGCGGGGTGTGTCACAGCGACGTGCACATCCGCGACGGGTACTTCGACATGGGCGGCGGCAAGCGTTTCTACATGAGCGAGCGTGGGATGAATCCGCCTCTGACCCTCGGCCACGAGCCCTATGGCACCGTGGTGGCTGCCGGGCCCAAGGCGGGAGACGCTCCCATCGGACAGGACCGGCTGGTGTGTCCGTGGATCGGTTGCGGCACCTGCGCGCGCTGTCGCGAGGGACAAGACAACCACTGCATGGCGCCGCGTTGGGTCGGCGTCCAGCGCGACGGCGGCTACAGCGATCACCTGCTGATCCCGCATTCCCGTTATTTGGTCGACGCCAGCGGCGTGGATGCCCCCTGGGCAGCCACGCTGGCCTGCTCGGGGCTCACGACCTATTCCGCGGTCTCGAAGCTGACGCCGATTCCACCCGACGAGTGGGTCGTGGTGATGGGCGCAGGCGGCCTGGGGCTGGCCGCGATTGGCGTGTTGCGGGCGCTCGGGCACGGGCGCATCGTGTCCGTGGACATCGATCCGGCCAAGTTCGGCGCGGCACGCGCGGCGGGCGCCACTGCGACCGTCGACGGCAAGGACCCGGAGGCAGCGAAGCAGCTGCAACGGATAGCGGGCGGACCGTTCTACGGCGGCGTCGACCTGGTGAACAACGCGCAGACGGCAAGCCTCGCGCTGGGCACCTTGCGCAAAGGTGGAAAGCTGATCATGGTGGGGCTCTACGGCGGAGACATTCCGCTGTCGCTGGTTGCGGTGGTCCAGCGCGCGCTCACGATCCAGGGTTCCAGCGTCGGGACCGTCGCGGAGCTGAAAGAAGTCGTAGCGCTCGCGCGCGCAGGCAAGATCAAGCCGATGCCCATCGAGAAGCGCCCGCTATCCGAGGTGAGCCGCACGCTGGACGAACTGAAGGAGGGTAAGATCCTCGGCCGCGTCGTGGCCGAGATCGGGTAGAACTCCTTCCCCTCCTGCCGGAGGTGTGCCTGCGCAGCAGGCGGGGTGGTGGGAGCCTGCCTGCGAACCACCCCGTCGCGTTCGCGCCACCCCTCCTTTGAAAAAGGAGGGGAGAGAAAGACCTTTCCCCTCCTGCCGGAGGAGGGGTGCCTGCGCAGCAGGCGGGGTGGTGGGAGCCTGCTCGCGGACTGAGTTTCGTTGTCAGTGGCTTCTAACGCTTCGTTCCCGCTTCCGACTCGGCGTGCGCTTCGGCCTCCGCTTCCGCCTCGAGCTTCTTGT
>JBGPMS010000113.1:0-14661 GCA_041487115.1 Gammaproteobacteria bacterium | reverse complement strand
GATGCCGATGACCACTTTGTCGGCGTTCATCGCCTTGAGTCGCTTCACCAGCCCCTGCACCTGGATCTCGTACACCTCGTGGCAGCGCTCGTCGCGCGTGGCCGGGTCGGCGGGTACGTAGGGGAAGCGCTCGTAGCTGCGCTCCAGCGGCAGTTGCGCGTCCTTCGGCAGGGCGAGCGAGAAACCAACACTGCGGAAGGTGGACACCACATCCGCGTGGCGCGCGACCGACTGCCCGAAGCTGTTGGCGCGCATGCGGTCCTGGGCGATGCGGTCCAGATCGACGTCGCCGGTGACCAGATGAGACTTGTAGGCGAACCGTTCGGTCTCGGCCACGCGCGAGCCGTTCTCGTAGATCATGCCGTGGCCATCCCACGCGAGGTCCGTGGTGGACTCTCCGTAGCCCGCCGCGCAGTACAGATACGCCGCGACGCAACGGCCCGACTGGTTGGACACGAGCTGGCGGCGGTACTCGTCCTTGCCCACGGTAATGTTGGACGCGGACAGGTTGATGAGCACGGTGGCCCCGGCGAGCGCCGCCTGCGAGGACGGTGGGATCGGCGTCCACAGGTCTTCGCAGATCTCCACGAAGAGGCTGAACAGCGGTTGGTCCTCGGCCTGGAACAGCAGGCGCGTGCCGAACGGGACGTCGGTCTGGCCACACAGGTCGATGGCTTCGCGCGCACAGAAGTCGCCGGGCGTGAACTGGCGCAGTTCGTAGTACTCGCGATAGTTGGGCAGGTAGGTTTTCGGGGCCAGCCCGAGAATCTTGCCCGCCGAGATCACGGCCGCGCAGTTGTAAAGCAATGCATCGACCTGCAGAGGCAGGCCGACCACAGCCACCAGCGGCAGTTGGTGCGTAGCCTCCAGCACTTGCTTCAATGCCGCCTTGGAGCCGTCCAGGAGGGCCTGCTGGTGAAACAGATCCTCGCAGGAATAGGCCGAGAGCCCGAGCTCGGGGAAGACCGCGAGCACGGCGCGCTGCTGCGCTGCCTGGTTCATAAGCGTGACGATCTGCGCCGCGTTGAACGCAGGGTCGGCTACGCGCACCTCGGGAATGGCCACCGCGGCGCGGATGAAGTTGTGGTCGTACAGATTGAAGAAAGACACGGGCGTCTCAAAGGGTCAATTGGAGATTGTGCCTGAAGCGGCCGGGCGGCTCAAAGGCGCAAGGATGCAATGGCGTGTTTAGAGATGAGCTACAGCGAGCTCACGAGATGCCCGCCATCCACGACCAGCACGCTGCCGGTCATGAACTCCGAGGCGTCCGATGCCAATAACATCAGGGGACCGTCCAGGTACTCCGGCTTGCCGATGCGCCGCTGCGGGATGCGCTTGACCAGCGTCTGGCCCGCTTCGGTGGCGAAGAACTCGCGGTTGAGGTCGCTTTCGATGTAACCCGGCGCGAGCGCATTGACGCGGATGTTGTAGCGCGCGAGCTCCAGCGCCATCGCTTTGGTGAGCTGGATCAGCCCGGCCTTCGAAGCGACGTAGGACGAGATCTGGCTGGCGACCCGCAGCCCGGTGATCGATGCGATGTTGATGATGCTGCCGCCCTGCCCATGTTCCCTCATGCGCTGCGCCACCGCCTGCGCCACACGCCAGGCCCCGGTTAAATTGACGTCCACGACACCAGACCACTCTTCCTCGGATACCTCCAGGCAGGGTTTGGTCGTCGCGACGCCGGCGTTGTTCACCAGAATGCGGATGGCGCCGAGCTCGCGCTCGACCTTGGCTACTGCGCTCGCCACACTTTCGGGGCGCGTCACGTCCATGCGGACCACGATCGCTTCTCCGCCGCTCTCGTGGATCTCCGTGGCGAGCCGCTTGCCGCCTTCGATGCGCCGTCCTGCCAGCCCGACCTTGGCGCCAGCGCGGGCCAGGGTCAGCGCGAAGTGACGGCCGAGGCCGCTGAATGCGCCGGTGACCAGCGCGCAGCGGCCGGTGACTGAAGTGTTGTCCATCGGCTACCCTTCGGACCGGGCCGGACCAGTATAGAGCTCCGGCCACTTCTCCTGCACGATCCGGCCATCGGAGCGATAGGCGTGACACGTATCGAGCAACGGCGGCTTGCCTGCCTTTCGACCGGCACCCTCGCGTTTGACCCGAGCCGGATAGACCGTTTGGAACGCCGTGGTTGCGACCGGGCCAAGCAGCTCGACCAGGTGGGTGCAGCCCTTCACGCCGCCGAGCAGCTCGCGCGTTTTCTGCGTCCATCCGGCTGCAATGCGCAACCCCACCAGCGCCCGGAAATTGTCGGTGATGTCCCCGCACAGGCTGTAGGGCCCGAAGTCGGTCTTCGCTTCGGCGGCGCGCACGACGAGATCCGTGTCCACGGTGAGGCGGATCCACATTTCGTGCAAAGCCTCGCCGGCGTGGATCGTTCCACCGCGGTCGGGGTTGGGAAGATCGTAGGGCTTAGTGTCGACCAGGTGACCTTCGATGTCCCACATGCCGTCGTCGCGCAGGTATCCACGGCAATCGACACGGCGGTTGTGCATGGGCTTTCTTGCTGCGTGGGCGGTCAGCGGCATGATGCGAAGAGAGGCAGGGGGTCAAGGATCTGCGTCGCCAAACGAGAGCCGGCGCGCGGCTACGCGCTCGAGGGTGGCAAGCCTCTCTCGAGGCGTCATCTCCATCCACTCGGCAATCTCCTGCAACGTCCGCCGGCAGCCCAGGCACAAGCCCGACTGCGGGTCCATCTGGCACACGTTGATGCAGGGTGAAGGAACATGGATCGGCGGCAAGCTCATGCGGCCTCATTTTCCTTCGCGGCCTTGCGCGCCGCTTTGCCCGCCAGCGCGCGTCCGGCACGCGAAGCCGTTGGGCGGCCGAGTGCGCTGCAGATGAACTGGGCGGCTGCCAGCAACCGCGTCATGTCGACGCCGGTTTCGATGCCCATTCCGTCCAGCATGTACAGCACGTCTTCGGTGGCCACATTGCCGGTCGCTCCCGGCGCGTAGGGACAGCCACCGAGGCCGGCGACGGAACAGTCGAAGACGGCAACGCCCATCTCGAGCGACGCGAGAATATTGGCCAGCGCCTGGCCGTAGGTGTCGTGGTAGTGGCCGCCCAGTTTGCCGACGGGCACACGGTGCGCCACCGCCTCGATCATCCGCCGGACCTTGCCGGGTGTCCCGACGCCGATGGTATCGCCGAGCGAGACTTCGTAGCAGCCCATCTGATACAGCTGCTCCACAATGCCCGCCACCGCCTCGGGCGTCACATCACCTTCGAACGGACATCCCAGTGCAACGGAGACGTAACCGCGCACTTTCAGACCGGCATCGAGCGCGGTCTTGCACACGGGCGCGAAGCGCTCGAAGGACTCGGCGATCGAGCAGTTGGTATTGCGCCGCGAAAAGGCCTCGGTGGCGGCGGCGAACCCCGCGATCTCCTGGACCCCTGCCGCCATGGCGGCCTCGAGCCCTTTGAGGTTGGGCACCAGCACCGGATAGCTCACACCGGGCTTCCGCCGGATGCCCGCCATGACCTGTGCGTTGTCGGCCATCTGCGGCACCCACTTGGGCGACACGAAGCTGGTGGCCTCGACCACCGGCAGGCCGGCATCGGCCAGTCGGTCGATGAGCTCGATCTTGACCGCGGTGGGCACCACCCCAGGCTCGTTCTGCAGGCCGTCGCGCGGGCCCACGTCCACCAGCTTCACACGCTCGGGCAGCTTCATCGGCGTCACTCCTTCTCGGCCTCGAAGGCGATGAGCTGATCGCCCTCCCGCACCTGGTCACCCGGCGCGAAACGCACCTCGGCTACACGGCCGGCCACGGGGGCCAGGATGGTGTGCTCCATTTTCATCGCCTCGATGATCATCAGCGCGTGTCCCTTGGCGACCGTTTCGCCCTCTTTTACCAGCACCTCGATGACATTCCCCGGCATCGGTGCCGTCAGGCGCCCGCCCGCCTCCTCGTCCTGGACCGTTTCGAACTCCCGCAGTTCCAGCCGATGGCTGGTCCCGGCCGCGAAGATCGTCATCTCTGCCCCCCGCCGCACCACCGTGGCGTGCACCCGATCGCCCGCGAGGTCGGCGACGAGACCACCGTCCGCGGAACGCTCTCCGCGCGCCAGCAGCCGCGACCCGGGAAGGTCCAGCAGCAGGCCGTTTCTGCGATAGTGCGCCGTGACCGAGACCTCCCGGCCGGCATCCTGAAACACGAAGGTGTGGTGGTTGTCCTCGTTCAGCCGCCAGCCGTCCCGCAGGTTCCAGGGCGACCAGGGATCGGTGGAGGCGCGGGCTGTGACCAGAGCGTCCTCGTCGATGCGCATCAACTCCGACAGCACCGCCACGGCGAGCGTCCTATCGCTGGCAGGAGCTGGCTCAGGGAGCAGCTCCGCACGGTAACGCTCGATCAGACCGGTGTCCAGCAATCCCGGCTCGCGGTCCGCCTGCGCGAACGCCCGATGCGCGGTGACCGCCGCAAGGAACGACAGATTGGTGGTCAGCCCCGCCACCTGGTAGTCGGCCAGGGCCGCGCGCAGGCGGCGCAGCGCCGAGGCTCGATCCAGGTCCCAGCAGATCAGCTTGGCGATCATCGGATCGTAATGCACGCCGATCTCGTCGCCCTCTCGCACGCCGGTGTCGATACGCACGTATGCCGAGGACGCCGGCAGCCGCAGATGTGCGATGCGGCCGGCGGCGGGGAGGAAATCCCGCGCCGGGTCCTCCGCATAGATGCGCGCCTCGATGGCGTGACCGTTGATCGCGACCTGCTCCTGCGACAGGGGCAGCGGTTGCCCCGCGGCCACCCGCAACTGCCACTCGACCAGGTCGAGGCCGGTGATCATCTCGGTCACCGGATGCTCCACTTGCAGGCGGGTGTTCATCTCCATGAAGTAGAAGTTGCCGGTCTCGTCCGCGATGAACTCGACCGTTCCGGCGTTCACGTAGCCGACCGCGCGCGCAGCGGCCACCGCCGCAGACCCCATCTGCCGGCGCCGCGCGACCGTCATGCCAGGGGCTGGCGCCTCCTCCAGCACTTTCTGGTGCCGGCGCTGGACCGAGCAGTCACGCTCGAACAGATGGATGGCGTTACCGTGGCTGTCCGCGAACACCTGCATCTCGATGTGGCGGGGACGCGTGAGGTACCTCTCCAGCAACACACGATCGTCGCCGAAACCGGCAGCCGCTTCGCGCTTCGCACCGGCCAGCGCGTCCTTGAACTGCGCAGCGGATTGGACGATGCGCATGCCCTTCCCGCCACCGCCGGCCGAAGCCTTGATCAGCACGGGATACCCGATCTTGTCCGCTTCGCGCGCGAGAGTCTCGAGCTCCTGATCCTCGCCGTGGTAGCCGGGGACGAGCGGAACGCCGGCCTTGGCCATGATGTCCTTGGCCGCGCTCTTGGAGCCCACGGCATGGATCGCGCTGGCCGGCGGGCCGATGAACACCACCCCCGCCTTGGCGCAGCCGGCGGCGAAAGCCGCGTTCTCCGACAGGAACCCGTAGCCCGGATGGATCGCCTGCGCGCCGCTGCGCTTGGCCACGTCGAGAATGCGATCGGCGCGCAGATAGCTCTCCCGCGCTGGAGCCGGGCCGATCAGATAGCCCTCGTCGCACATCGCGACGTGCAGCGCACCGGCGTCGGGTTCGGAGTAGACAGCCACGGTGCGGATGCCGAGCCGCTTCGCCGTGCGCGCGACGCGGACCGCGATCTCGCCGCGGTTGGCTATGAGGATCTTTTCAAACACGTGGAGCAGCGGTTCATGCTTTCGGCTTGGTCCAGCTTGCCGGGCGCTTATCGAGGAACGCGGCGATCCCCTCCTGCCCTTCCGGGCTGACGCGGATCTGCGCGATGCGAGCCGCTGTCTCTTCCGCCAGCACCTGGTCGATCGGGTGCCCGGCCACGTGGGCGATGAGGTCCTTCGCCGCGGCGATCGCTTTCGGACCTCCCTTCAACAGCTCGTCGAGGACGCCGGACACGGCCGTGTCGAGCTCGCCGTCGCTCGAAACGCCGTGCACCAGGCCGATGCGAAGGGCTTCCTGCGCGTCGAAGCGCTCGGCCGTCAGAAAATAGCGCCGGGCGTTGCGCTGGCCGATGGCTTCGATCACGTAGGGACTGATGACCGCCGGGATCAGCCCCAGCCGGACTTCGGACAGCGCGAAAACCGCTGCACTGTCCGCCAGAGCCATGTCGCAGCAAGCGACAAGCCCCACACCGCCACCGAAGGCCGCGCCCTGCACTCTTCCGATAGTGGGCTTGGAGAGGCCGTTCAGCGTGCGCATCAGGCTCGCCAAGGCCACGGCATCGCGGATGTTCTCGGCCTCCGAGTAGCGGGCAATGCGCTTCATCCAGTTGAGATCGGCGCCCGCCGAGAAGCTCTTGCCCTCGCCGGTGAGCACTACGGCCCGGACCGAGGCGTTGTGGTCCAAGCCCCGGAGCTTGTGGGTCAGCTCGGCGATCAGGTGATCGTCGAAAGCATTGTGGACGTCGGGGCGGTTCAGCGTCAGCGTCGCGACCCCTCGCGCATCGATGATCTGGCGGACAGACTGTTCGTTCATTTGCTCGACCACGGAGAAGAGGCCAGTTTAACCGTCACGAAGAGAGCACATGCCATAAGCCTCGGGGTTCCTAGTCGACGTCAAGAGCGTTTCGCGACCTCTTCCAGCATGATCTCGGTCGCGCCGCCCCCGATCGCGAGCACGCGGGCGTCGCGGAACAAGCGTTCGATGGCCGTTTCGCGGATGTAGCCCATGCCGCCGTGGAATTGCTGGCAGGTGTAGAGGACCTCGTTCACCAGCTCGCCGGTGAACGCCTTGAGCATCGACACCTCGCGAACGCAGTCGCGCCCCTGCGTCGCGAGCCAGCCGCAATGGTAGAGAAACTGGCGCGCCGATTCGGTCTTGGCCTGCAGCATCGCCAGGCGCTGGCGGATGACCTGCTTGTCGTACAGCGACGCTCCGAAGGCCCTGCGCTGCCGGACGTAATCGAGCGTCAGGCTGAGTGCGGTCATGGCATGCCCGACCGCCATCGCGGACAACGCGATGCGCTCGACCTGGAAGTTTTTCATCACCGCGTAGAAGCCAGTGTTCTCCTCGCCCAGGAGATTCTCGGCCGGGATGCGGCAGTCTTCGAACACCAGCTCCGCGGTATCCGAGCACAGCCAGCCGGTCTTCTTCAACGCGCGGCCCACGCGAAAGCCTGGTGCGCCCTTTTCGACGATGAACATCGAGATCGAGCGCGAGCCTTTCGAATCCGGATCGGTGCGCGCAGCCACGAAATACAAGTCCGCATGCACGCCGTTGGTGATGAACATCTTGCTGCCGTTGAGCACCCAGTCGCGCCCGTCGCGCCGGGCGCGGGTGCGGATGCCACGCACATCGGAGCCGGCGTCCGGCTCCGTGACCGCTACCGCGCCGATCAGCTCGCCGCGAATGATGCCCGGAAGGTAACGGTCCAGCTGAGCTTTCGACCCCGCGTGCACCAGATGAGGCGACGCCATGTCGGTGTGCACCAGCACCGTGACGATGAAGCCGCCGAAGGTGGAGCGCGACAGCGCTTCCGTGAACACCAGCGCCGTGAGGGCATCGGCGCCGGCACCACCGTATTCCACCGGATAGGTAATGCCAAGAACGCCCATCTCGCCGAGCTTGCGCAGCACGTCGCGCGGAACGAAGCCTTGCTCTTCCCACTTTTCGCCGTGAGGTTCGACCTCTCGGGCAACAAAGCGCAGCACCTGCTCGCGCAGAGCGATATGCTCCGGTGTGATGTAGATGGACTCCATGCCGTTGTCAGGAAGGCGCAAATCCATCGCTACATCCTGAACACGCCGAAGGTCGTCTTCTCGACCGGCGCATTGATGCTGGCCGACAGGCCCAGGCCCAGCAGACGCCGCGTCTCGGTCGGGTCGATGACGCCGTCGTCCCACAGCCGCGCGCTGGCGTAGTAGGGGTGGCCCTGCGTTTCGTACTGCGCCAGGATCGGCGCCTTGAACTTCTGTTCCTCTTCCTTGCTCCAGCTCTTGCCGGCCTTCTGCAGGCCTTCGCGCTTGACCGTCGCCAGCACACTCGCGGCTTGCTCGCCGCCCATCACCGAGATGCGCGCATTGGGCCACATCCACAGGAACCTCGGGCCGTAGGCGCGGCCGCACATGCCGTAGTTGCCGGCACCGAAGCTGCCGCCGACGATGAGCGTGAACTTGGGCACCTTCGACGAGGCCACGGCGGTGACCATCTTGGCCCCGTCCTTGGCGATGCCGAGCGCCTCGTATTTCTTCCCCACCATGAAGCCGGTGATGTTCTGCAGGAACACCAGGGGAATGCCGCGCTGGCTGCACAGCTCGATGAAGTGCGCGCCCTTGAGGGCAGACTCGGAGAACAGGATGCCGTTGCTGGCGATGATGCCGACCGGGTAGCCGTAGATGTGCGCGAAGCCGCACACCAGGGTGGTGCCGTAGAGCGGCTTGAACTCGTCCAGCTCGCTGCCGTCCACGATGCGGCCGATGATCTCTCGGACCTCGAACGGCTTGCGTGGATCGGTGGGGATGACCCCGTGCAACTCGGCCGGATCGAGCACCGGCTCCCTCGGCTCGCGCACCTCCAGGGATAAGGATTTGGGTCGGTTCAAATGCGCGACGATCCGGCGCGCCATCTGCAACGCATGCAGATCGTTGAGCGCGTAGTGATCGGCCACGCCCGACGTGCGCGCATGCACGTCGGCGCCACCTAGCTCCTCCGCGGTGACCACCTCGCCAGTCGCCGCCTTCACGAGCGGTGGCCCGGCGAGGAAGATGGTGCCCTGGTTCTTCACGATGATCGCTTCGTCCGACATGGCCGGCACGTAGGCCCCGCCCGCGGTGCAGGAGCCCATCACCACCGCGACCTGCGGGATGCCCAGCGCCGACATGTTGGCCTGGTTGTAGAAGATGCGGCCGAAGTGCTCGCGATCGGGAAAAACGTCGTCCTGGTTGGGGAGGTTGGCACCGCCCGAATCGACCAGGTAGATGCAGGGCAAGTGGTTCTGCTGCGCGATCTCCTGCGCCCGCAAGTGCTTCTTCACCGTCATGGGAAAGTAGGTGCCGCCTTTGACCGTGGCGTCGTTCGCCACCACCATGCACTCGCGCCCGCTCACGCGGCCGATGCCGGTGATGAGGCCGGCGGCCGGCACCTGGTTGTCGTACATGTTCCAGGCTGCCAGTTGCGACAGCTCCAGGAAGGGCGAGCCCACGTCGAGCAGCGTGCGCACGCGCTCGCGCGGCAGCAGTTTGCCCCGGGCCAGATGCTTCTCGCGCGCGGCTGCGCCGCCGCCCTGGCCGATGATCTCCACCTTCTCGCGCAGGTCCGCGACCTGTTGCGTCATGGCCGCGGCGTTGGCCTGGAATTCCGCGCTGCGCGGGTTGAGCTTCGAGTTGAGGACCGGCATCGGACTACGTGGTCTCCGACGTGAGCCACTGTTCGACCGCCGGTGCCCGGTACTGCGCCATGGCGTCGAGCAGGCGCTCGGGATCGGATTCGGCGATGACCATGGCGCGGTTGCGCGGGTGCAGAAGCTGCTCGGCCGCCGCGTGGTCGAACATCGCCAGCAAGTGTTCGTAGTAACCCTTGACGTTCAGCAGGGCACAGGGCTTGGCGTGCATGCCAAGCTGTGCCCAGGTCACGATCTCGCAGAATTCCTCGAAGGTGCCGAACCCCCCGGGCATGGCGACGAAGCCGTCGGACAGGTCGGCCATGAGCTGTTTGCGTTCGTGCATGGTCTTGACCACGTGCAGCTCGGTCAGCTCCTCGCTGGCGAGCTCCCTGCGCTTGAGGGCCTGCGGAATGACGCCGATGACCTTGCCGCCGGCGCCGAGCGCCGCTTCGGCGATCGCACCCATCAGGCCCACGCGTCCTCCGCCGTAGACTACCGTGATGGCACGGCTTGCCAGCAGCTCGCCCATCCTGCGGGCGGTCTGTTCATACACCGGATCGGCCCCGGGATTGGAGCCGCAGAACACGCATACGGCGGACAGGCGGATCACGGGCTCCAGCTCAGAAGCCACCGGTCGCCAGCCAGCGTTCGACCTGGTCCAGCCGGTCATGCCCCCAGAACGGTTCGCCGTCGACGATGGTGTAGGGCGAGCCGAATGCCCCGCGGTCGATGGCGGTCTGCGTCTCTTGCTTCAAGCGCTCCTTGATCGCGGGCTCCCCTAGCGCAGCCAGCACCTTGGCCCGCTCATGGCCCAAGGTCGCGAGAACGTCAGCGGTCGTCTCGGGGCTCGAGATGTCCCGCCCGTCGACGAAATAAGCGCGGTAGAGCGTCAGCACAACAGGCTCGATCTGGTCTGGTGTCTGCTGTTCCAGCCAGTACACGGCCCGCGCCGGCGCCTGAGTGCTGATCGGGAACGGGTCCGGAAGCTTGAACGGGATGCCGAGAAAGCGCGCGGTGCGTGCCATGTCCCGCGTGCTGTACGGCCCCTTGAGCGGCAAGGATGGCAACGGCCCGCCGCCGGTCACCTTGAAGACGACTCCGAGCAAGAGCGGCCGCCATACCACGCCGCGGCCATATTTCGCGGCGAGCGCGGAGATCCGCGTCGCCGCGAAGTACCCGTAGGGCGAGGAGAAGTCGAAGTAGAACTCGATGGGCGCTGCCATGTTTCCTCTCGTGCCCGCTCAAACGCGCCCGGGTGGATAACCGTCCCGGCCGCTCCGTGCGCTGACAGTCGCGCCGGAGTGGCGCGCGGTGACCTCGATCTCGACCTTCATCTCGGGCTCGACCAGGCCGCAGATGATGGCGGTTGCCGCGGGCCGCGCCTTGCCGAGGTATTCGCCGAAGATCGGTGCGAGCCGCTTGAAGTCGCCCTGATGGGTCAGGTAGTAGTGAACGCGAACGACGTCGTCCAGGCTCGCGCCGGCCTGCTCCAGCGCTTGGGCGATGTTGCGGAAAGCCTGCCGCGTCTGGCTCTCGATATCCGGCGCAATCGTCATGGACGCGTAATCGTACCCCGTCGTGCCGGATACGAAGATCCAGTCGCCGTCCACCACCGCCCGGCTGTAGCCGGCGACTTTCTCGAAGCTCGATCCCGACGAGATCAGCCTGCGCTCGCTCACGCTCGCTCCTTATGGGGTGGGAATGCCACCCCGTTGATCTTCGCCTGCGCCTCCACCAGCGAGGGCACCAGGTGATCCGGAGTGCCAAAACCCAGGTTCACCGCGGCCAGCAGCGTCTGCATCGTCGCCGCGGCCATCGGGCCGGACACGCCGTTCTCCATCGCCATCTGCGAGTAATAGCGGACATCCTTCGCAGCGTTGGCCAGGCCGAATTTCATGCCCTTGAAGTTGCCCTCGATGGCCTGGCCGGCAAGCATCTGGAAGATGCCTGAGTTCGCCGCCCCGGTGCTCACGAGCTGGAAGTACTTCTTCGGATCGACCCCCAGCTTGGCGCAGGCGACCAAGGACTCTGCGATCAGCGACATCTGCCCGATCGCGGCGAAGTTGTTGATGAGCTTGATCTTGTGACCGGCACTGAGGCCGCCGACGTGGAAGATGTTCTCGCAGAAGGCTTTGAGTACCGGCTCGATCTCCTCGAACGTCGCCTGGTCGGCGCCGACCATGGTGTTCAACCGTCCCTGTTCCGCTTCCACGGGCGTCCGCGTGAGCGGCGCGTCGGCCACGCGCACGCCCTTGGCCTTGAGGTCTTCCGCGATCCGCAGCGTGGAGCCGGGTTGGCTGGTGGACGTGTCCACCAGGATCTGGCCGCTGCGCACGGACTCGAGAATCCCACCCTTGCGGTAGACGAGGTGTTCCACCTGCTGCGAGCCGGTGACGCAGAGGATCACGATGTCCGAAGCGCCAACCAGTCCGACCACGTCCTTGGCCTCCTTGGCGCCGCGCTGCACGAGATCATCGACCGGCTGGCGGTTGCGATGCCCCAGCACGGTGAGCGGGAAGCCCTTCTCCACCAGGTTCTTCGCCATGCCGTGGCCCATGAGGCCTGCGCCGATGAAGCCTATTTTTTTGGTCATTGTGTGTGTTCCTAAATTTGGAGCTGTGATGACATCCTGGTGAATGTGTGAGCCTCCTCACCCCTCACCCTAGCCCTCTCCCACAAGGGGAGAGGGGACCGACCAGTGGTCCGAGATGGTTGTGAGCTTCGCCCGGTGTAGAAAAGCCTCCCTCTCCCTTGATGGGAGAGGGTGGGGTGAGGGTGAGGGGTTCACGCATTCACGTTCTTCACGGCATTTCAACCGCCATCGCTGTCGCTTCGCCGCCACCGATGCACAGCGAAGCCACGCCGCGTTTGAGTCCGTACTTGCGCAGCGCGCCGAGCAAAGTCACCAGGATACGCGCGCCCGAGGCACCGATGGGATGACCCAGCGCACAGGCACCGCCGTGCACGTTGACCTTGTCGTGCGGCAGGTTGTACTCCTTCATCGCAGCCATGGTCACCACCGCGAATGCCTCGTTGATCTCGTATAAGTCGACTGCTTCGGCAGTCCAGCCGGTGGCGTCGAACAGCTTGCGGATGGCGCCGACCGGTGCTGTGGCGAACCAGCCCGGCTCCTGTGCATGCGTGCTGTGCGCGACGATGGTGGCGAGCGGCGTGAGTCCACGCTGGAGCGCGGTGGAGCGACGCATCAGCACGAGCGCCGCGCCGCCGTCGGAGATCGAGCTCGAGTTGGCCGCGGTCACCGTGCCGTCCTTGCGGAAGGCCGGCTTGAGCTGAGGGATCTTGTCGAAGTTGGCCTTGAACGGCTGTTCGTCTTTGTCCACGAAGCGGTCGCCCTTGCCCGCCTTGAGCGCGACGGGCACGGTTTCCCAGGCGAACCAGCCTTCATTGTTGGCTTTCTGAGCCCGTTGCAGCGACTTCACGGCGAAGGCGTCCTGCTCGGCGCGGGTGAAGTTGTACTTGCCGGCGCAGTCTTCGGCGAAGCTGCCCATCAAGCGGCCTTTGTCGTAAGCATCCTCGAGGCCGTCGAGGAACATGTGGTCCAGCACCTGCTGGTGGCCCATGCGGTAGCCTGCGCGTGCCTTCGGCAGCAGATAGGGAGCGTTGGTCATGCTCTCCATGCCGCCCGCCACCATGATCTCATTGGTACCTGCGAGCAGAAGATCGCGAGCCAGCATCGCCGCCTTCATTCCGGAGCCGCACATCTTGTTGACCGTCGTGCACCCGGTGGACAGCGGCAACCCGGCCCCGATGCTCGCCTGCCGCGCCGGCGCCTGGCCCTGCCCGGCCGGCAGCACGCAGCCCATGATGACCTCCTCGATGTCCGCCGGCTGCAACCCGGCACGCTCGACCGCCGCGCGGATTGCCACCGCGCCCAGTTCAGGGGCCATGAAGTCCTTCAACTCCCCTAGCAGGGCACCCATCGGAGTTCTCGCGGCTCCCACGATCACGACTGGATCAACCATACTCGTACCTCTTACCAATTCGGTTCAGGAAGCAGCCTTGGCAGCGCTGTGCCGCAGACTCGCAACGCGCTCGATGGCTTCCAACGCCTCGCGCTCGAGCGCTTGCAGCAGCTCCGCCGCCGGAAGACGTCGCGCGAGCGGCACAGCCTGACCGGCCCATAGGGCGAGGAAGTCCGGCGAGCCGGCTTGAGCCGCAGCGGTGCGCAGCTTCGACGTGAGCTGGCTCTGGGCCGGGAACGGAAGCTTCGGGAAATCCGCGCGCGCTGATTCGCGGATGAAGCGGTTGCGCAAGCCACGCGCCGGTTTGCCGCTGAAGCGGTCGGTCAGCGTGGTGTCGTCTTCCGTTGCAGCAAGGAGTGCCGCACGGTATGTTTCCGTAGCCCCGCTTTCTGGACACGGGATGAAGGCCGTGCCGATCTGCGCGACTTGCGCACCGAGCGACAGCACGGCGGCGATGCCGGCTCCGTCCATGATTCCACCCGCTGCCACGACGGGCAAGTTCACCGAGCGCACCAGCATGCGCACCAGCGCGAGCGTACCGGTCAATGCCGAATGGGGGTCGCGCGTCCACGTCCCGCGGTGGCCACCCGCTTCGCCGCCTTGCGCGACGACGAAATCCACGCCGAGTGACGCCAGCCGTTTGGCTTCGGCAATGCAGGTGGCGCTGCCCCCGACGAGGATGCCGGCGGCTTGAAATTGCCGGATGCGCGCCTGCGGCAGCTCGTTCAGGTGGAATGTCACCACGGCGGGGCGCAGCTCCAGCGCCAGGTCGAGTTGTGCATCCAGGTCGGGCGCATAGGGCGAAACCACCGGCGTGGGTTTGGGCAAGCCCAGTTCCTGGAAATAGCCGGTTACGGCTGCAATGGCGTCGCCTTGCGCATCGGCAGGAACCGCTTGTGGCTGCGGCGCACAGAAGAAATTCAACTGGAAAGGGCGATCGGTTATGGCGCGGAACGCAGCCACCTCTTTGCGCATCGCATCCGGCTGCATGTAGGCGCAACCGAACCCGCCCAGGCCGCCTGCTTTCGAAACTGCAGCCGCTAACGCAGCGGTGGTCACGCTCGCCATGGGTGCCTGGAACACGGGGATGTCGAGCCGCAGGCGCTCGGACAGCGGAGTCTTCAGTCGGTTTGCCATGCTATGTCCTTCAAGTGACCGAAGCGCCGCCGGAAGCGCGCCGACTCGGGATAAGGGAAAACATCTGCGATGTGCCCGGCGGCGATGCGAGCCTTGGTCTCGTTCCAGAAGTCGGGCGCGAGCAGATCGCGATGGTATTCGAGGAAGGGCGCGCGTACCTTGTCGCCCGACAGCAGGAAAGG
>JBGPMS010000112.1:0-14764 GCA_041487115.1 Gammaproteobacteria bacterium | reverse complement strand
CTCGCGGTGCGCGAGGCCGACCGCGCGCCACCGCGGCTGCGGCTCGTCGGCAAGCCGGTGCGCGCGAGCCAGGCCGAGATCGCGGCCAACCCTCGGGCCCGCAGCGCCATGCTGCGCGTCGGCGAGAAGCTCGCCCGGGCTCCCGCATGATCAAGCTCAACATCGTTCTGTCCGCCGTCCTCGTGCTGTGCGCCCTGGCTCTGGTCACCTCCCAGCACGAGGCGCGCAAGCTGTTCACCGAGTTGACCGGGCAGCAGGAGACCGCGAAGCAGATCGACGTGGAATGGGGCCAGTTGCAGTTGGAGCAGAGCACCTGGGCCATGCATGCACGCATCGAGAAGATCGCGAGCGGCTATCTCCAGATGCGCGTGCCCCCGCCGGCGCGTTTGCATCTGGTTGCCGCCGAGAGCCGCGCAACCCCTCTCGCGCACCCGGAAGCGGCGCGCAGCAAGGCGCAGCGATGAAGCCCCCGGTCAACCCAGCGCTTCAATTGCGCCTGCCGGTCGGGCGTGCACGAGTCCTGATGGGCCTGCTGCTGCTCTGGTTCGGGGTGCTGACTGCTCGCGCCATGTACCTGCAGGTCTGGCAGAACGACTTTCTGCAGCAGGAAGGCGCCTCCCGCTCTACGCGCACGATGGAGTTGCCGGCGCACCGCGGCATGATCACTGACCGCTACGGCGAGCCGCTGGCCATCAGCACCCCGGTGGAATCGGTATGGGCCAGCCCGGCGGACGTGGACATCACCCCCAGCCAGCGGCGTCAGCTCGCCGCGCTGCTCGACCTCGACGAGCTCGAGCTCAAGAAGAAACTGGCCGACCCCGAGCGCGAATTCGTCTATCTCAAGCGGCATCTGCCGCCGGAGTTGTCAGCCAAGGTGGTGCAACTCGGGTTGCCCGGGATTTCCTTGAAGCGAGAGTACCGCCGCTACTATCCGGCCGGCGACCTGACCGCGCACCTGATCGGCATCACGGACGTGGACGACCGCGGTCAGGAGGGCATCGAGCTCGCTTACCAGGATTGGCTCGCAGGCAAACCCGGCAGCCGGCGCGTCGTCAAAGACCGCCTCGGCCGCGTCGTGGAGGACGCCGAGCATATCCGTGCGCCGATCGAGGGTCGCGATCTGGCGCTGTCCATCGACCGCAAGCTGCAATATCTCGCCTACCGCGAGTTGAAGGCGGCGGTGGCGCAGCACCGGGCCAAGGCCGGCGGCATCGTGGTCCTGGACGTGAGGACTGGCGAGGTGCTGGCACTCGCCAACCTGCCCGCCTTCAACCCCAACAACCGCGCCACGCTCGATGCGCGCCGGCAGCGGAACCGCGCCATCACCGATACCTTCGAGCCCGGCTCGACGCTCAAGCCGTTCACCGTGGCCGCGGCGCTCGAGGGCGGCGTGATCCGGCCCAACAGTGTGCTGCAGACCGCGCCGGGATATCTCGTCGTGGGCGACGCGACCATCCACGATGCCCATCCCGAAGGCGCCCTCACGGTGGCTCAGGTGATCCAGAAGTCGTCGAACGTCGGCGCCGCCAAGCTGGCGCTGGCACTGCCGCGCGAAGCGCTGTGGAACATCCTCTCCGGCGTCGGCTTTGGTTCCTCGCCGCGGCTCGGCTTTCCAGGCGAAGTGTCGGGGAGGCTGCGCGCGTACCAGCACTGGCGGCCCATCGAGCAAGCCACCCTGTCATACGGACACGGCATCTCGGTGAGCTTGCTGCAGCTCGCACGCGCCTATACGGTATTCGCCACCGAGGGCGAACTGCAGCCCTTGGCGCTGGTTCGCCACGACGAGCCCGCTAGAGGCAAGCGCGTGATCTCGCCGGGCACCGCGCTGGCTGTGCGCAGCATGCTCGAGCTGGTGGTCAAAGCCGGAGGCACCGCACCGCGCGCCCAGATCATGGGCTATCGCGTCGCCGGCAAGACCGGCACGGCGCACAAGCTCGAAGGCCATGGCTACGCGGAAGACCGTTATGTGTCTTCGTTCGTCGGCATGGCCCCTGCCTCCGCCCCGCGGCTCCTGGTCGCGGTGATGATCGACGAACCGAGCGACGGGCAGTACTACGGCGGCACCGTGGCGGCGCCGGTGTTCAGCCGCGTGATGTCGGAGGCGCTGCGCATGCTGTCGATCGCGCCGGATGCTCCGTTCACCGACATCGTGCCGTTGGATGCGGTGCCGGAAGTGCGCGAGGAGGTGTAGGCGTGACGGCGGACACCGAGCGCGCGGATGGGGGCTTCGACCCCGCGCTCGTCGACAGCCTGGGCGTTCCGGTGACGCGGCTCGCCACGGACAGCCGCCGGATCCAGCCGGGCGATGTGTTCGTCGCCATCCCCGGCGGCCGCGTGGATGCACGCAAGCTGATACCGCAAGCGATCGGCGCCGGCGCCGCCGCCGTCATCTGGGAAGCGGACGGCTTTCAGTGGGATCGGGCGTGGGGCGTCCCGAATCTCCCGGTGTCCGATCTTCGACGTCGGCTCGGCGCGATCGCGGCCCATGTCTACGGCGATCCATCTCGGAAGTTGTGGGTTGCAGGCGTTACCGGAACCAATGGCAAGACCTCCTGCTCCCAGTGGATCGCGCAAAGCCTCACCCGCCTCGATCGCCGGACGGCGGTCATCGGCACGCTGGGCAGCGGCTTTCCCGGCGAGCTTGCGCCGGCTACTCACACCACACCGGACGCCGCGACGGTACAGGCAGAGCTGGCCGGATTGCTGTCCAAAGGCGCGTCGGGTGTCGCGATGGAAGTCTCCTCCCACGGCCTCGACCAGGGCCGGGTGAACGGCGTGGCCTTCGCGGCCGCGCTGTTCACCAATCTTTCGCGCGATCACCTGGACTATCACGGCAGCATGGAGCGCTACGGCGCGGCCAAGGCGCGGCTGTTCCATTGGCCAGGCCTGCAGCACGCTGTGATCAACCTGGACGACGGCTTCGGATCGCAGCTCGCGGCCTCGCTGGACCGCTCGCGCGTCAACGTGCTGGGCTACGGCCTGGGCCGGGGCGAGATCTCCGGCCATGGGCTGGACTTGTCGAAACGCGGGCTCACACTCGAGATCGAGACACCATGGGGGCCAGCGGCGATCCGCAGCCAGCTGCTGGGCGGCTTCAACGCCGCCAATCTGCTGGGCGTGCTGGGCATGCTGCTGGCGGCAGGAGTCGGGCTGGACGACGCGGCTAAAACGCTGGAGCAGGTCGAGCCGGTGCCAGGCCGCCTGCAGATGGTGCGGCGTCCGGGTAAACCTCTGGTGGTGGTGGACTACGACCACACACCCGACGCCCTGGAGAAAGTGCTGGAGACGTTGCGTGGCGTGCTCGCCGGCGAAGGTCGCCTGCTCTGCGTATTTGGTTGCGGAGGCGAGCGCGATGCGGGCAAGCGCCCGCTCATGGGCGAGATTGCGACCCGCCTGGCCGACCGCGCGATCGTCACCAGCGACAACCCGCGCGGCGAAGACCCGCGTGCCATCGTCGATCAGATCGTGGCGGGAGCGCACTCCAACTACCACGCGGAGATCGACCGCGCCGCCGCCATCCATCTCGCCATCCGTGACGCGCGGCCGGATGACGTGGTGCTGATCGCGGGCAAGGGTCACGAGACCTATCAGGAGATCGCCGGTCGGCGCCTGCCGTTCAGCGATGCCGCAGTCGCCGCTGCCATTCTCGAGGAGGGCGGCTGATGCTGGACCTGCGCACCGCCGCCCAGGCCCTCGGCGCGAGGCATACCGGCCCGAACGTGAGCTTCACAGGTGTCACGACCGACAGCCGCCAGATCCAGGCGGGCGAGCTGTTCGTGGCGCTGCGCGGCGAGCGCTTCGACGGTCACGCCTTCGTCGAGGCGGCGTTGAGCGCCGGCGCCGCCGCTGCGATGGTTGAAGAGGCCGCGCCGGCGCAGCGCGCCACCGCGCCGCTGATCCTGGTGCGCGATACCCGTCAGGCTCTGGGTCGTCTCGCGGCGTTCTGGCGCGCGCAGTTCACGCTACCCCTGATCGCGGTGACCGGGAGCAATGGCAAGACCACGGTCAAGGAGATGATAGCGGCGGTGCTGCGCGCAGCGGCCGGCGACGACGCCGTGCTCGCCACTATCGGGAACCTGAACAACGACATCGGCGTGCCGCTCATGCTCCTGCGCCTGCGCGAAAGGCACCGCTACGCCGTGATCGAGATGGGGATGAACCATCCGGACGAGATCAGCTACCTCACGCGCCTGGCCGAGCCCGGTGTCGCACTGGTGACCAACGCCGGCGTGGCGCATATCGGAGAGCTCGGCTCGCGCGAGGCGATTGCCCGCGCCAAGAGCGAGATCTACGAGGGGCTCGGCGAGGCCGGCATCGCGGTGATCAACGCGGACGACGACTTCGCCGAGCTCTGGCGCGACATGAACCGTGACCGCAAGGTCATCGACTTCGGCATCGACCACCCCGCCGCAGTCAGCGCGCAGTACGAGTTGAGCCCGGTAGGCAGCCTGGTCTCGGTGCGCACCCCGAATGCGGAGTACGTCACCCACCTGCAGGTTCCCGGACTGCACAACGTGCGCAATGCACTGGCGGCCGCGGCTGCGGCTCATGCATTGAGCGTCGCACCGGACAATGTAGCGGCCGGGCTGGCCAGTTACGGGGGCACCAAGGGCAGGCTGCAGCCCAAAACCGCGCGCTGTGGCGCCAGCCTTATCGACGACACCTACAACGCGAATCCCGATTCGGTTCGAGCCGCCATTTCAGTGCTGGCCGCCGCGCCCGGCAAACGCGTGCTGGTGCTGGGCGACATGGGCGAACTGGGCGAACAGGGCCCCGCATTGCACGTCGAGGTGGGTGAGTACGCGCGGCGTGCCGGCATCGATGTCCTGCTCACGCTGGGCGAACTGTCCGAGGCGGCGACGCAAAACTTCGGTACCGGGGGCAGGCATTTCCGCGAGCTCGACGCCCTGTGCTCCGCGCTCGACCAGCTGATCGGCGCCGATACCACGGTATTGGTGAAGGGGTCCCGCTTCATGCGCATGGAGCGTGTGGTGGAGCGCTTCGTCAACGGCGAGCCGCAAGCCGGCCCGGGAGGACATTGACGTGCTGTTGATGCTCACCCAGTGGCTGGCGCAGGACGTCCGCACCTTCAATGTGTTCGGCTACATCACCCTGCGCGCCGTGCTGGCTACGTTGACGGCGCTTGCCATCTCCTTCGTCGTGGGTCCGGTCACGATCCGCAAGCTCACCGCCTACAAGATCGGCCAGTCGGTGCGGGACGACGGGCCGCAAACGCACCTGGTCAAGGCCGGCACGCCGACCATGGGGGGCGCGCTCATCCTCGTGTCCATCACCATCACCGTGTTCCTGTGGGGCGATCTCACCAATCGCTTCGTGTGGATCGTGATGGCGGTCACGCTGGGGTTCGGTGTGATCGGCTGGGTCGACGACTACCGCAAGGTGGTCCAGCGCAATCCGAAAGGCCTGCCAGCGCGGTACAAGTACTTCTGGCAATCGGTCCTGGGCTTGGCTGCTGCCGGTGCACTGGCCTACAGCGGTACGCCGGCGCAAACCGAGTTGATCGTGCCGTTCTTCAAGCAGGTGACGTATCCGCTCGGCATGGCCGGGTTCGTGATCCTCACCTACTTCGTGATCGTCGGCACCAGCAACGCGGTCAACCTCACCGATGGACTGGATGGACTCGCGATCCTGCCCACCGTGATGGTGGCGAGCGCGCTCGGCGTGTTCGCCTACGTCGCGGGCCACGCGGTGTTCTCCAAGTACCTCGGCTTTCCGCACATTCCCGGCGCCGGCGAGCTGACCGTGTTCTGCGCCGCGCTGGCGGGAGCGGGTCTGGGCTTTCTCTGGTTCAACGCCTATCCGGCGGAGGTGTTCATGGGCGACGTGGGGGCGCTTGCGCTCGGCGCGGCGCTCGGCACCGTGGCTGTCATCGTCCGGCAGGAGATCGTGCTGTTCGTCATGGGTGGCGTGTTCGTGGTGGAAACGCTGTCGGTGATGCTGCAGGTGGCATCGTTCAAGTTGACCGGCAAACGCATCTTCCGCATGGCGCCGTTGCATCACCACTACGAGCTGAAAGGCTGGAAAGAGAACCAGGTCGTCGTGCGGTTTTGGATCATCACGATGATGCTGGTCCTGTTCGGACTGTCGACGTTGAAGCTGCGGTGAACCTTGGAAGTCGATTGAATGGAACTGGCTGGGAGAAACGCACTGGTGCTGGGGCTCGGAATGAGCGGCCTGTCGATGGTCCGCTGGCTCAGTCATCGCGGCGCGCGCGTGCGCGTGGCCGACACGCGTCAGGCGCCGCCCTGTGGCGCGCAGCTCCAGCGCGAGCTGCCCGACGTGCCGGTGGAGACCGGCGCCTTCCGCTCCGCCAGTTTCGACAACGTCGACCTGATCGCCATCAGCCCGGGGGTGCCGGTGGCCGAGCCGCTGGTGGAGACGGCGGCGCAGCGCGGGATTCCCATCGTGGGCGACATCGAACTGTTCGCCCAGGCGCTGCACACCCTCGTCGCGGCCAAAGTGCTGGCCATCACCGGATCCAACGGCAAGAGCACGGTGACCGAGATGGCGGGCGCGATGTGCCGCAAGGCGGGCCTGCACACGGTGGTGGCGGGGAACATCGGTTTGCCGGTGCTCGACACGCTGCTGGAAATCGAGCGCGCCACCCTCGAGGGCGGAAGCAAGCCAGACGTGTTCGTGCTCGAGCTGTCCAGCTTCCAGCTCGAAACCACTTCCTCGTTGGACGCGCACGTGGCCGCGTGCCTCAACCTCAGCGCGGACCACCTCGACCGCTACCCAGGCATTGCAGCCTACGCCAAGGCCAAGGCACGCATCTTCCGAGGCGGCGGCGTGCAAGTGCTCAACCGGCAGGACGCCTGGTGCCGAAGCCTGGCGATCCCGGGCCGCACCGTATTCACTTTCGGGCTCGACCAGCCATCGAGCGAGCGCGAGTGGGGGCTGACCGAGGCGCAGGGCGACAACTGGCTCGCACAAGGCAGCCACCAGCTGATGCGTGTGTCGCAGTTGCGCGTGGCCGGCCTGCACAACGCGGCCAATGCACTGGCAGCGTTGGCGCTTACCCGCGCGATCGATCTCCCCTATCCGCCTCTGCTCGAGGCGCTGGCCGAATTCGAAGGCCTGCCGCACCGCGTGCAGAAGATCGGCGAGATCGAGGGTGTCTCGTTCTACGACGATTCGAAGGGTACCAACGTCGGCGCCACGGTGGCCGCCCTGATCGGCATGCGCCAGAAAGTGGTGTTGATCGCCGGCGGGGACGGCAAAGGCCAGGACTTCGCGCCACTCGCGCCGGCAGTGGCGGCCCACGCCCGCGCCGTGGTGCTGATCGGGCGCGATCGCGAGAAGATCGCCGCGGCCATCAAGGGCAGCGGCGTGCCGATGCAGCACGCCCGCGACATGGACGAGGCGGTGCGCATGGGCCTCGCAGCGGCACGCGAAGGCGATGCCGTACTGCTGTCGCCGGCCTGTGCCAGCTTCGACATGTTCCGCAACTACGAGCATCGTGCCCAGGTGTTCGCACAGGCGTTCGCTGAGCTGGCGAAAGCGCGATGAACCTGTCACTGACCGCTCCCGCCACGAGCTCGTTGCGCGAATACGACCTTGCACTGCTGTGGGCCGCGTTGTTGCTGCTCGGGGTCGGCCTGGTGATGGTCTATTCCGCCTCCATCGCCATCGCCGAGCAGTCGAAATTCACCTCCAACCAGCCCACCTATTTCCTGGTGCGGCATTTGTTCTTTCTCGCCGCCGCTGCGATCGCCGGGATCATGGTGTTCCAAGTGCCGATGCGGCTGTGGCAGCAGGCAGCGCCTTACCTGTTCCTGTTCGGTGCTGCGCTGCTCGTGCTGGTCTTGATCCCCGGGGTCGGCCGCGAAGTGAACGGCAGCCGCCGCTGGCTGCCACTGATGGTGGCGAATCTGCAGCCATCGGAGCTGATGAAGCTGTTCGTCGTGCTGTACGCCGCCGACTACACCGTGCGCAAGGCAGCCTGGATGCACAGCTTCAAGCGCGGCTTTCTGCCGATGTTCGCGGTGATGCTGTTCGTGGGCGCGCTGCTGCTGCGCGAGCCGGATTTCGGCGCGTTCGCCGTGATTGCGGCCATCGCGATGGGGATTCTGTTCCTGGGCGGCATGAACTGGCGTCTGTTCGCCGGGCTGGTGGTGCTGCTGATGGCGGGCTTCGTCGTGATCATTCTGACTTCGCCCTACCGCATGCAGCGCATCTTGGGCTTCATGGACCCCTGGGCCGACCCGTTCGGGAAGGGCTACCAGCTGTCGCATGCGCTGATCGCCTTCGGCCGGGGCGAGGTGCTGGGTGTGGGGCTCGGCGGCAGCGTCGAAAAGCTGTTCTACCTGCCCGAGGCCCACACCGATTTTCTGCTCGCGGTGATCGGCGAGGAGCTGGGCTTTGCCGGTGTGGCGGTGGTGATCGGCCTGTTCACCTGGCTCACGCTGCGCGCCTTCGCCGTCGGCTCCCAGGCGGCCAAGCTGGAGCGCTACTTCTCCGCGCTGGTGGCCCAGGGCATCGGCACCTGGCTCGGGGTGCAAGCGATCATCAACATGGGCGTGAACCTGGGGCTGCTTCCCACCAAGGGATTGACGCTGCCGTTCCTCAGCTTCGGCGGCAGCGGTCTGCTGGCCAACTGCGCCGCCCTGGCGCTGCTGCTGCGCATCGATTGGGAGAGCCGTCAACTCATGCGGGGCAGTGGCGGCATCAGCCTGCTGCCGGAGGCAGCAGGCGTAAGAGTGGAGCGTGCTCCATTGCAGCGGGTGGCGCGACGTGTGCGCACTGGGACGTGGGCACTCGGTGGATTGCGCGCGAGCCCCGCTGCGCGACGTGGCAGGAACTTCAGATGACGCCCACAACTGCTTCGAGCGCAAGCGTGGATACCTCACCACTTGGGCCTCGCCCGAGACGGATCGTCTTGGTGATGGCCGGGGGTACGGGGGGACACGTGATGCCCGCGCTGGCCGTGGCCGACCACATGCGCGCGGCTGGCTGGCGCGTCGTGTGGCTCGGCTCGAAGGACGGGATGGAAGCCACGCTGGTGCCCAAGCACGGCTACGACATGGAATGGCTCCGATTTTCCGGCCTGCGCGGCAAGGGGCTCGTGCGTGTGGCGTTGCTGCCGCTCAACTTGCTGATCGCTTTTTGGCAAAGCGCGCGCGTGATCTTCCGCGTGCGTCCCGACGTCGTGTTGGGCATGGGCGGGTACGTGTCGTTCCCAGGCGGAATGATGGCCTCACTCCTCAACCGGCCATTGGTCGTGCACGAGCAGAACGCCGTCGCCGGGTTGGCGAACCGGGTACTGGCGGGTGTGGCCGACCGGATTCTTTCCGGCTTCCCGAGTGTGCTGAAGAAGGCCGAGTGGGTCGGCAACCCGGTGCGCGATTCCATCGGACGGTTGCCGCCGCCCGGTGTTCGCTTCGGGAGCCGCTCCGGCCCGCTCAAAGTCCTGGTACTGGGCGGAAGCCTCGGTGCCCAGGCGCTGAACGAGGTGGTGCCGCAATCGCTCGCCTTGGTGCCCGAGGATCGGCGCCCGCAGGTCACGCACCAGTCGGGCGCGAAGCATCTCGACACCCTGCAACAGAACTACGCACAGGCCGGCGTGCGCGCGCAGGCGCTGGCCTTCATCGATGACATGGCGGCGCACTACGCCGAGGCGGACCTCGTAATCTGCCGCGCCGGCGCACTCACCGTCTCCGAGTTGGCCGCTGCAGGCGTGGCCAGCATCCTCGTGCCGTTCCCGCACGCGGTGGACGACCACCAGACTCGCAACGCCCGCTTTCTGGCCGATGCCGGCGCCGCCGTGCTGGTGCAGCAAAGGGAGTTGAGCGCACGTCGGCTAGCGGACCTGCTCCTCGGATTCACCCGCGACAAGCTCCTGGAGATGGCCAATCGGGCACGCGCACTGGCCAAGCCCGAAGCAACCGCGGCGGTTGCGGGCGTATGCATGACGATCGCAGCATGAGTTCCAACCGGGAAGAAACCATGAGCCAGAGCCAGAGCCAGAGCAAGAACAACAAGCAGACCAAGCGTCGGGGCGGACTGCTCCGGCTACGGTTGCGTGTACCCGTGCGCGAGGAACGCGCGACGCGCACCCAGGACGTGGGCGACCTGCGCCTCCAGTTCCTGCTGGACGCGTCCGCGCTGCCGAGATAGCCGAGGCCGGATGAAACACAAGGTCAAGCGCATCCACTTCGTCGGCATCGGCGGTTCCGGCATGAGCGGGATTGCCGAAGTGCTGCTCAACCTGGGGTTCCAGGTGAGCGGCTCGGACCTGTCCGACAGCGCGACCACGCAGAGGTTGAGCGGTCTCGGCGCGCAGGTGAGCCATGGGCACGATGCGGCCCGGGTGCAGGGCGCGGACGTGGTGGTGATATCCACGGCGGTGAAGCCGGATAACCCGGAGGTGGGCGCGGCTCGCGCACGGCGCATTCCCGTCGTGCCGCGCGCGCTGATGCTGGCTGAACTGATGCGGCTGCGCCAAGGGATCGCCATCGCCGGTACGCACGGCAAGACCACCACGACCAGTCTTGTCGCCAGCGTGCTGGCGGAGGCGGGCATGGACCCGACCTTCGTGATCGGCGGCCGGCTGGAGGCGGCGGGCTCGCACGCGAAGCTGGGCAAAGGCGAGTTCATCGTCGTCGAGGCCGACGAATCCGATGCCTCCTTCCTGTACCTGCAGCCGGTTCTGGCGGTCGTGACCAACATCGATGCGGATCACATGGAGACCTACGGCCACGACTTCAGCCGGCTGCGCCAGGCCTTCCTGGACTTCATTCAGCGCCTCCCGTTCTATGGCATGGCCGTGCTGTGCGTAGACGATCCGAACGTGCGCGCGATCATGCCGCTGGTCACCAAGCCGATCACGACGTACGGACTGTCGGAGCAGGCACAGATCCGCGCGGCCGACATCCGCCACGAGGCCGGGCGCATGCGCTTTGTTGCTGAGATCAAGAGCAACGGTGCGCCGGGCAAGTCGATCGACGTCGTCCTCAACCTGCCCGGTGTGCACAACGTGCAGAACGCTCTGGCCGCAATCGCCGTGGGCCTCGAGGTTCAGGTTCCGGAGCAGGCCATCGCGCGTGCGCTGGCCGAGTTCAAGGGCGTGGGCCGGCGCTTCCAGCGCTACGGTGAAATCCCGCTGCCTGCCGGCGGCAGCTTCACGCTGGTCGACGACTACGGCCATCACCCGGCGGAGATGGAGGCCACGCTGGCCGCGGTGCGCGGGGCGTTTCCCGGGCGCCGGCTGGTGCTCGCCTTCCAGCCGCATCGCTACACGCGTACACGGGACGTATTCGAGGACTTCGTGCGCGTGCTGTCCTCGGTCGACGTGCTGCTGCTGACCGAGGTCTATCCGGCGGGCGAGACGCCCATCGTGGCGGCCGACGGGCGGGCGCTGGCTCGCGCCGTTCGCGTGATGGGCAAGGTGGAGCCGATATTCATCGAGCAGGTGGGCGACTTGGCCCAGGCCATCGCCGACACGGCGCGGTCGGACGACGTGGTGGTGACCATGGGTGCAGGCTCCATCGGCGCGATCCCGGGCATCGTCGCGCGGGGCGGCGCGGGCAACAACGCACGGGCGGCAACAGATGGACATGGCTGAGCTGAACCGCATCGCGCAGCACGGTCTGGGCGGCGAGTTCCGATTGAACGAGCCGATGGACAAGCACACCAGCTGGCGTACCGGTGGGCCAGCCGATCGCGCCTATTTCCCGCGCGATCTGATCGACCTTGCGAGGTTCGTACGCACGATTCCGAAGGACGAACCGATCTACGTCGTCGGGCTGGGCAGCAATCTGCTGGTGCGCGACGGCGGCTTGCGCGGGACGGTGGTGTTCACCCACGGCGCATTGAGCGAGATCCGCGTGGAGCCGGGCGAGCAAGGCGCGCTCCTGGTGTACGCCGAAGCCGGAGTCGCCGGCCCCAAGGTGGCGCGCTTCGCTGCAATGCACGGTCTGCGCGGTGCCGAGTTCCTGGCCGGGATCCCGGGGACTGTCGGCGGTGCGCTGGCCATGAATGCGGGCTGCTACGGCACGCAGACGTGGGAGGTCGTCGCCTCGACGCTGTGTCTCAGGCACGACGGCGATCTGGTGGAGCGTGGTCCTGAGGATTTCGATATCGCCTATCGCCATGTCGAGTTGCTTCGCCCAGGCCAGAGGGCAATGGAAGATGGCGCCCACGTAGCGCTCGACCCCCTCGCACCGGACGCCTCGCGGTTGGTGTCCCGCGTCGACGAGTGGTTTGCCGCCGCGCGGTTCAAGCTCGCGCGCGGCGATGGTGCCGAGTCCCGCCGCGTGATGAAGGAACTGCTGCAGCGGCGCATCGCCACGCAGCCGCTCGACCAGCCGAACGCCGGATCGGTCTTCCGCAACCCGCCCGGCGACTATGCCGCGCGCCTGATCGAGTCCTGCGGCCTGAAGGGCTGCGCCATCGGCGGCGCGATCGTCTCGCCCAAGCACGCCAACTTCATCGTCAATTCGGGCCATGCCACGGCAGCCGATATCGAAACACTGATGGAGAGAGTGCAGCACACCGTATGGGATCGCTGCCAGGTCCGGCTGGAGCGCGAGGTGCGGATCATCGGTGACCGGGCGTGAACACGACGATGAGTACGGACAGGTTCGGGAAAGTCGCAGTCCTGCTCGGCGGGAAATCCGCTGAGCGCGAGATTTCTCTGATGTCGGGCAACAACGTGCTCGCGGGTCTGCGCAAGTCGGGTGTGGACGCGCATCCCTTCGATCCGGCCGAGCGCGAGCTGTTCGATCTGAAGAAAGAAGGCTTCGAGCGCGCGTTCATCGCGCTGCACGGGCGCTTTGGCGAGGATGGCACGGTGCAAGGTGCGCTGGAGTGTCTCGGCATCCCATATACCGGCAGCGGCGTCATGGCATCGGCGTTGTGCATGGACAAGGTGCGGACCAAGATGGTGTGGCTCGCGGCTGGCTTGCCCACGCCGCGCTACGAAGTGATCACCGAGCGCAGCAATTGGAGCGCTGTGGCCAAGAAGCTCACGCTGCCGCTCATCGTCAAGCCGGCGCACGAAGGATCCACCTTGGGCCTGACCAAGGTGCTGCACGAGGGCGACCTGCAAACGGCATACGAGCATGCCGCCCGCTACGACCGGCTGGTGCTGGCGGAAGAGTTCGTGCAGGGGGAGGAACTGACGGCGGGATTCCTCGGCGACCAGGCTTTGCCGCTGATCCGCATCGAGGCGCCGCAGGGCAATTACGACTACCAGAGCAAGTATTTCACCGACGATACGAAGTACATCTGCCCGTGCGGCCTGCCCGAAGCGGAAGAGCGCCGCATCCAGAGCCTGGTCATGCGCTCGGCCGATGTGCTGGGCTGCAGCGGCTGGGGGCGCGCCGACCTCATCCGGCGCTCGGATGGCTCGGTCTCGCTGCTGGAAATCAATACCGCGCCGGGCATGACCGGCCACAGCCTGGTCCCCATGGCAGCGAAGGTGGCGGGCATCTCTTTCGAGCAATTGGTGGTGCGCATTCTGGACCTGGCCCATGTGGGATGACCACCGGTTGCTGAACGGCATCGCCAATGGCCTGTATGCGGTGGCCACGCTGCTGATTCTCTACGGTGTGCTGATGGTGATCATCGCGCTGCCCATCTTTCCCTTGCGCGAAGTCCAGGTGACTGGGCGCATCGCGCATACCACCCGCGACCAGGTGCAGGCGATCGTCGCGGCGCAGCTCAAAGGCACATTCTTCACCCTCGACCTGGAAGCCGCACGTGCTGCATTTCAGCGGTTGCCATGGGTGCGCCAGGCGAATGTACGCCGACAGTGGCCCGACCGCCTGGAGGTCGAGATCGAAGAGCACGTAGCGCTCGCACGCTGGCGCGACACCGCCCTGGTGAACACCTACGGCGAGGTGTTCGAGGCGGCGACGAGTGAGCTCCTGCCCACGTTCATCGCGCCGGACGGCACCTCCGCGGAGGTGGCGCAGCGCTACGGCGACTTCCGGCAGCTGTTGTCGCCACTGGGCAAACGGCTGCTGCAAGTGTTGCTGTCGGAGCGGCGCGCCTGGCAGCTCAAGCTGGACGACGGCGACGTGCTGGAGCTGGGCCGGGAACGCATGGCCGAGCGGCTGCAGCGCTTCGTGACCGCCTATGGCCGCACGCTGGCGCAGTTGCCGGCGCGAGCCTACCGCGTGGACCTGCGCTACCCCAACGGCTTCGCGGTGCGCACACAGCAGCTTCCCGCGCACGTACGCGGGGCATGACGGCGAAATGAACAAGCCCAAGGACAACAAGAATCTTCTCGTCGGCCTCGACATCGGCACGTCCAAGATCGTCGCCATGGTGGCGGAGATCAGGCCGGAGGGGGGCTTCGACGTGGTCGGCTACGGCAGCCACCCGTCGCGGGGCCTGAAGAAAGGCGTCGTGGTCAACATCGAGTCCACCGTCAACGCCATCCAGCGCGCGTTGGAAGAAGCCGAGCTGATGGCCGACTGCAAGATCCGCGAGGTGTTCACCGGGATCGCCGGCAGCCACATCAAGAGCTTCAACTCGCATGGCATGGTGGCGATCAAGGACCGCGAGGTCAACCAGATCGACGTGGACCGCGTGATCGAGACCGCCAAGGCGGTCAACATCCCCACCGACCAGCAGATCCTCCACCTCCACAACCAGGAATTCATCATCGACGGCCAGGACGGGGTGCGCGAGCCGCTTGGCATGAGCGGCGTGCGGCTGGAGGTGAAGGTGCACATCGTTACCGGCGCCGTTTCCGCCGCGCAGAACATCGTCAAGTGCGTGCGCCGCTGCGGCCTGG
>JBGPMS010000111.1:0-14775 GCA_041487115.1 Gammaproteobacteria bacterium | reverse complement strand
TTGGCGAGAGTGTCGAAGCGCCGTCCTTCGGCGAAGACGGTGACGCCGAACTTGAACTTGCCGAACCCGCGGTCGAAGTCGATTTTACCGGACTGCTCGGCGCGGCGTGGCAACAGGTTACCGTTGTTGGCGTCGGCGGACTGGTTCTCGGGGTCGAGGAGCGTGAGGCTGACGCCGATGCGCCAGCCGAGCACCACCGTTGAGCCCACCGCCTCTATCCCGCGGATCAAAGCGGAGTTGATGTTCACGGGATGGGACGTTGTGGCATCGAAGACGATCAGCTCGCGAATCCGCGTGCGGAACGCATTCAGCGACCACGCGCCCCAGCGCGAATGGCCGGCGACGCCGACCTCCGCGCTCTGCGATTTTTCCGGTTGGAGGTTGGGGTTGCCGAAGAACGGGTCGTAGAGATCGTTGAACGTGGGCGCCTTGAACGCGGTGCCGTAGGACGCGGTCAACCGCAGGCTCTCCGTTAGCGTCAGGCCCCAGGCCGCACTGCCGGTCGTGTTCGAGCCGAACTGGTTGCTGTCGTCGTTGCGAGCGGAGAGCTGGACGCGGCTGCGGCCGAAGGTGCCCTGATACTGCGCGAACACTCCGACGTTCTCTCTCGAGGTGGCGGTGAATGCCGTGTCGCTCCCCACACGATCGTCCTGGACGTCCGCACCCAGTGTGGCAAGGTGGTCCTTGCCGAGCGCAACGTCGTTCTGCAACGAGAACGTATCGCGCGTGGTGTCGAAGAAGCTCTTGAAGGCCCCGTTCAACAGGTTGTCCTCGTCGTCGGTGCTCTCGCTGGCGCTCAGCGTTACGCGCCAGGGATCGAGCGGCGAGAAGCGCACGCTGCCCCCGAACACCTGCTGCACGAACTCGGTCTCGTTCACGAAGGTGCCGTCGTACTGCGTCTTGCCTTCCGCGCGCAGCGCGTGGAGATCGACTTCGACGCCGTTGTCGAAGCGATAGCCGCCATGCAAGGAAGTCGACAGATTGCGGTACCCGTCGCGGTCCGGCTCGTAGGTGAAGCACCCGGCCGTCGCGGTGCCGCGGCACGCATTGAAGCCCTGGGTCTCCAGGTCGGCCACGCTCACGTCGAACCAGCCGCGCTCACCGCCGCCGGAGATGCCGACGTTGCCTTTACCGGTCCAGTAGCTGCCGACCCCGGCGCTGAAGTAGGGTGTGGTCGCACCGCCACCTTTGCGCGTGAAGATCTGGATCACGCCGCCGATCGCCTCCGAGCCGTACAAGCTCGAGCGCGGGCCGCGCACGATCTCGATGCGCTCGATCTGGTCGACCGGCAGATTCTCGAAGGCCGTAGTACCGGACGTGGCAGAGCCGACCTTGACGCCGTCGATCAGCACGAGCACCTGGTCCGAGTTTGTGCCGCGCAGGAACACGGATGTCAGCTTGCCGAGGCCGCCGTTGTTGGCGACAGCCACACCGGCCGACCCGAGGATGAGGTCGGCGACGGAAAGCGGCTGCAGGCGTTCGATATCCTCTCGGGTGATCACGGTCACGGCGGCCAGCGTCGCATCCGCCGTTTCAGCAGTACGAGTTGCAGTCACGATTACCTGTGGTGCCGTGCCGGGTTCGGCCTCGCTCTCGGTCGCTGCATGCGCAGCGCTCGAGGCGAGCCATACCAGCGCGGCGGCATTCAGCCAGCGCGCATTCAAAGGTTCCTCCCGCTCGCGCGCACCCGCGCGAAAACGCCGTGGTCGAATAGCGAACGAGGAGTGAGAAGCGGTGACGTAATGGACCAACAGCGCCCACCGGCCGCGACATTACCCTCCGTAACGCCGTTAACATCGCTTCGGGCCGGTCTCCGGGCTCACGAGTGGGGGAGTTCCCCGGGAACCGCGCCTTCCCATGCTTTCGCACAGTGGCGTGGAGCGGTCCCTTGACTCGTCTACCGTTGCGGGGGCAGCGCCGGCGTGGCTGTCTTGTGAGAGCGTACCGGCTTCCCGTTTAACCCCATGCATGAACATCCACGGGGCACCTGAGAGATGAGACGCGAATGTAGCTGTCATCGCGGCGCGGTGTCAAGGGCGCTCCGTAACCCCGCATCGAGCGCGCTGCGCGGAACGCGACCCGCGCTGCTTTTCGGCGGCCCAGCCCTGTGCATCCAGCTGTGAATGGCCGGCCTTCTTGCGGCTTGCACGGTGCTGGTCTATAAAGCCAGGAACGCCGTATCTTCGAGAGGGAGGGGAACCATGTCCAACGACACGCTTGCCGGCCAGCACATCGCCCGCGACCGCGGTCGACTCGCCGCGCTATGGCCCGCCGTGGCGGCGATTGCACTGGGGTTCGCGGTTCTATATGTCGTGGGATTTGCCGGCGCGGAGACGATCCACAACGCGGCCCACGATACGCGTCACAGCCTGAACTTCCCGTGCCACTGACGGGCGTTCTGGCGGGCGGAGTCTCGCTGCGCGGCGTGCTGCTGCCGGCTTTGCTCGCTGCGATCGCTGCCGGCATCGCCGCCACGGTGTTGCAGCAGATTTTCCTGGAGCCGTTGATCCTCCAGGCGGAAAGGGTGGAGGTCGGGGGCGGCTTACAGATCGCGGCCGAGGCCGGTTTCCAGCGGGTTGCTTTTGCATTGCTGTTCAACTGCCTCGGCGCCTTCGGGTTCGGCCTGCTGCTGGCCGGCTGCTACGCATTGCGCGGCGGCGTCACTGGGCGCCAGGGACTGCTCTGGGGGGTGGCCGGTTTCGCCAGCTTCTCGCTCGCACCGGCCCTGGGACTTCCGCCCGAACTGCCGGGAATGCAGGCGGCAGATCTGGTTGCGCGGCAGATGTGGTGGATTCTGACCGCTACGACGACCGCCGCCGGGTTGGCGTGCGTCGTGTTCTCCAGGTCACCGCTGCTGAAGCTCCTCGGTGTAGTGGTGATAGCGGTGCCCCACGTCGCCGGAGCGCCGGAGGTCGTTGAGGCGCACAGTGCCTTGCCTACGGACATGGTGCGCGCTTTCGTCCTTGGTTCGCTGGCCGTCTCGGCCACGATGTGGTTGATCCTGGGTTACGCGACTGCGGCACTCATGCAACGGTCCTCCGCTGCGCGTGTCAGCGGATGAGAGCCTCCTCACCACGCCGCTGCTGGTGCCTGTTGGCGGCGGTGTTGATCCTGCGTCCGGGCACGCTGCCAGCCGAGGACTGGAAACCGGTTGCGGTCGACGACAAGGGGAAGGGAAACTACGTCGATCGCGATCGGGTGTTCCACATCGCCTCGTTCGTGACGCTGTTCATGCGCGAGACCGTGCTTCCCGAGGACCTGGCGGGTAGAGGCGCGCTGCAGCGGGACATCGCGCTGCGCATCGACTGCAACCGGCCCGAGGCGCTGGTCCCTTATGGGGACGTGATGTTCAAGGACGGCTCGAAGCTGCGCTTCTTCGGCGAGAGCCAGCTCAACAAGTACGCCAAACCGGCCAAGCTGCCGTTCATCGAGACGAGCCTCATCGCTTCCCTGCAAAGAGACCTGTGCGCCTCGCCCCGGGAGACGCTGGTGGAGCTCGCGCGTGACGGCGGTGACGTGCGCACGCAGCTTAACACCTCCAGCATGGTGCGCAACGGCGACGAAGTGCGCGCGTGGCTCCGCTACGACTATCCGGTGATCGCGCGCGACAAGCCTTATGGCAACCCGTATGGGTCGAAGCGTGAGCTGATGTCGTTCCATTGCTCCAAGGGCGAGTACGCGATGCTCGCGGGCTTCGACTTCGACGAGGACGAAGTCGTCTCGGACGGCACCGTGTTTGCCGAGGCGCGCTACGAGAAGGTAGACGATGCTGCCTCGACCGAGCTCCTGCGCCTGCTGTGCGAGGGCGCCGACAAACTGCAGCGCCTGCCCGCCGCGCAAACCGTGCGCGCCAAAGCCAAAGCCTGGGAGATGCCGCTCGACCCGGTGCCGGCAGAGGCTCCGGCGCCGCTCAAAGAGGCGCTCGACCGCGCGGCTGGGGGCGCCATGGCGCTGCCTCTCGGCATACGCAAGGCAACGATCGAGACGGTGAGCGCGGCTCCCAGCGGCAAGACGGTGACCTCGACGGAGGAACGGACGTTTCAGGGGCGCGGCGGCGGTCTGGTCCTAACCAGCGCCAAAGCGCCGGAATACGCGTTCGAGGATCTCTCGCTGTATGGTCTGATCACGGTCGGCTCCCGCTCGAGCTATCCACGTGGTGGTGGGGCGTCGCGCAAGCTGGAGCAGTTCGGATTCTCGGGCACCCTGGTGCCGGCCAAGGCGGGCGATGGATTCAGCTACGAGCTCGGCTACGCCACCACCGACAGCGTGGACGGACGCAGCCAGAGCCGTTCCCGTACCGATTGCAAGCTGGGTGCCGCGCAGCCCGCCGCAAGACTCAACGCGAAGCTGACTGGGGATGCGGTCCCGGTCGAATGCGAAACCGCGATGGAAGGCCGGCCTTCGAGCCGGATGCGCGGCTGGCTGCTGCTCGACGCCGGCTGGTACTTCCAGGAGGTGTTCGAGACCGGTTACTACCGCGGTCAGAGCAGGCTGGTGGAGGTGGAAGCGAACTAAAGCCGCGGCCTGTAGTTCCCTCACTCGAACGCAAACAGCATGAGGTGCTGCCAGGGCAGGCCACGCACCGTCTGCTTCCAGCGCAAACCCACCGCCTGCATCTCCTTGACCGCCTGCCCTTCGCTCATCTTGTGCGCGGCCAGGATCGGGACACCGGAATCCTCCGCGCGGTATTCGACCAGCGCGACGCGCGCACCGGGCTTCAGCGCCCGCACGATGGCGATCATCATTTCATGCGGGTGCGAGAACTCGTGATACACGTCCACCATCAACACCAGGTCCACGCTCGCCGGCGCCAGCTTCGGATCGTCGATGGCACCGAGCAAAGGCTTGACGTTGCGGATGCCGTTCGCGCGCTGCTTGTCCTCGATCATGCCGAGCATCTCGGGTTGAATGTCGACGGCGATCACCTGTCCCTGCGGCACCAGCGGCGCGATCCGGAAGCTGAAGTAGCCGGTGCCGGCGCCGATGTCGGCTACCACGTCGGCCGGCTTCAGGCCGAGAGCGCGGATCAGCAGGCTGGGACGCTCTTCGGATTCGCGTTCCGGGCGGTCGAGCCAGCCGGCGCCAGGGTGTCCCATGACCTGGGCGATTTCGCGGCCCATGTAGAATTTTCCGCTGCCGCCGGCCGTGCGCGAATGCCCCGTTGCATAGATAGCTTCCGCGCCTTCCGCGGGCGGCGCGGCCGACACGAGACCCAGCCCGAGCAGGGCGGCCAGCAACTGCAGGGTAGCGGAGAGCTTGCGCATCATGGATCGGCTTCCGACGGGCGTCGCGGAGTCAGGCTGCAACGCCCGCAACGGGTGCCGCTTGCGTGCCCTCCACCGCGTCGAGCAGCAGCCGTGGATCGTTGCGCGACAGGCGCTGTGCGTCGGACAGCGTCCGGCGCCAGAGCCGTGCTCCAGGCTGCCCGTGGTAGAGGCCGAGCATGTGACGGGCGATCGAGCGCAACGGCGTGCCGGTCGAGAGCTCCTCGCACGCGTAGCGATACATGGCGAGCACCACCTGCCCGCGGGTTGGCACGGGCGCAGCGGGATCGAACAGGTGCCGGTCCGCCTGCGCCAGAAGATACGGATCGTGGTAGGCGGCCCGGCCCAGCATCACGCCGTCGACGTGGGCGAGTTGCTGCTCGATCCCCGGCCAGGCGTGAATGCCGCCGTTGACCACGATCGCAAGCTCGGGGAACTCCTGCTTCAGCCGGTGGACCTCGGAGTAGCGCAGCGCCGGAACCTCCCGGTTGTCTTTCGGGCTCAGCCCCTTCAGCACGGCGTTGCGCGCGTGCACGATGAAGGTCTCGCACCCGGCGCGGGCCAGCACTTCCACGAAGCGGCGCGCAAAGCCGTACTCTTCCACCCGGTCGATCCCGAGGCGGTGCTTGATGGTTACCGGAATCGAGACCGCATCCTGCATCGCCTTCACGCAATCGGCCACGAGGTCGGGCTCGGCCATCAGGCAGGCGCCGAACGCGCCGCGCTGCACGCGCTCCGACGGGCAACCGCAGTTGAGGTTGATCTCGTCGTAGCCCCACTGCTCACCGAGCCGCGCGCAATATGCGAGCTCGGCGGGCTCGCTGCCGCCGAGCTGCAGTGCCACTGGATGCTCGTCCGGACTGATGCGCAGGTGCCGCTCGATGTCGCCGTGGATCAGCGCGCCGGTGGTGATCATCTCCGTGTATACCAGCGCGTGCCGGGACAACTGGCGGAAGAAGTAGCGGCAATGCCGATCCGACCAGTCCATCATCGGAGCGGTGCAGAGGCGGTGCGAAGTCGGATGCATGTCGGCTGAGTGGGCGCGCCGCGATCGAGGTGCGGCCGGCGGGAGGCGAAGTGTGCCAGAAGAAGCGGAGTGACGGCTACACCCGTTGTATTACCGTAAAGTCGGAGTCCCGGTAGTAGAGCTGATGGGCAAACTCGTCGCTCTTGACGCGCATGGTATCGCCCTTGTCCTGCTTGCGCCGGTTTCCCGTGACGAAACCGCGCGCGAGCGCGACTCCAGGGGACGGGCCGGCGGACGACGATAGCGGAAAGAATATAGCGGACAGAAAAAAATAGTCCCTCCTGGGTGCAGCACCCGAGTGGGACTAAGCTATGCCTGGGAGTCGCAGTACTTGTCTAGTCGTCGAAGGAGTCCGACCAGCGCCGCTGGGGTGCTTCGGTTTCCTCGAGAGCCGAGGCATAGGCGTACTCGACCAGACGGGCCGCGTCGTCTTCCTCACCCTCCAGAAACCGTCGCTCGTATTCAGCCACCTCCTGCATCAGTGCTTCGATACGGGCCCACACGCGCTCCGAATGCTTGTTGCTCCACTCCCTGGCCACAAGGGCCTTGGCGTTCTGATAATCGCGCTCGTTCAGGATTGGCCGGGCTGGGCTCGCCTCTGTACTGTCCTGCCTGCTTCCCATGATTGCCCCCTTGTCAAGATTCTGACCGGAGAAACGCAAAGTTCAGGCCAGCCGGGACATCGATCTGTTAAAGCAATGTAAGTTGGTTGGCGTGGGCCGCGGTCGCACGCGAAGCTATACTGGCCGGCACAGACGAGCGAAGGAGAAATTTCGATGAGCACCGCAGTCGCAAAGACTCGGGCCGAGGCGCCCGCAGAGATGTCGCCGGAGGAGTGGCAGACGCGCACGGACCTGGCGGCCTGCTATCGCCTGGTCGCGCTGCAAGGATGGGACGATCTGGTGTTCACTCACATCACCGCGCGCGTGCCGGGGTCCGATCACCACTTCCTGCTCAATCCCTACGGCATGCTGTTCGAGGAAGTTACCGCCTCGAGCCTGGTGAAGGTCGATCTTTCCGGTAACAAAGTCACGCCATCTCCCCACCAGGTCAATCCGGCCGGCTTCGTCATTCACAGCGCCGTGCATGCAGCGCGCGAAGACGCGCAATGCGTTATTCACCTGCACACCGACGCCGGTGTGGCCGTCTCGGCGCAGAAGGACGGCCTGCTCGCCATCTCGCAGAACGCGCTGTTTCCCCTTGCTTCGCTCGCGTATCACGACTACGAGGGAATCGCGCTGCGTGACGACGAGAAGGCCCGTCTGGTGCGCGACCTGGGCAGCCGCAGCTTCATGCTCCTGCGCAATCACGGCACCCTCACCGTCGGGCGCAGCGTGGCTGACGCCTTCCTGTTCATGTTCGTGCTCGAGCGCGCCTGCCGCATCCAGTTGCTGGCGCAGTCCGGCGCCACCGCTCTGATCAGCGTGCCGCAGCCGATCGTGGACGGCATTGCGGCCCAGGCCGAGGCCGTCACGCGCGGGCTCGGCGGTCAGCTTGCCTGGCCGGGACTGCTGCGCAAGCTCGACCGGATCGACCCTACCTATCGCCAGTGACGCCTGACGTCGGCGCCCTGTTTTGGGCTGCGGCGCCCCGCGCCAACTCGCTGCAAGGGCGTGAATGCCGCATCGCACATCGTCTTTCACGTAGCATATTAGCGGCGTATAAATAGTGGGATAGGTTCAATCGGCAGCCCGGTATCCGAGCGATATTGACGCGCCGCAAGAATTACCTTACTTTGCAGACAGAGCTGTGCCCTGAGCGGCGCGCGGAGGCCGACGCGGCCGCACCGATGCAGCCCTGTTCGTCAGATGCCCCTGGCCGGCAGGGGTTGCCCCAGATTCCAACGTGGAGGCATGCGCATGCCAAGCCTGGCGACGCGGACCGAAACATGAGAACCGCCTTTCTTACGGCCATGGTGATCATCGCGCTGATCTTCGTCTGGAAAGGCGGTGCGCGGGCCGAAGATCCCAACGATGCGGCGGCAAGCGGCGCGAAGTGGCGCGCCAGCGGAAAAACAAAAGGCGCATCGAACCGATGCGCCTTCTGGCCTCTCGCCGGGGAGGTTACGCCGGCGGGTACGTTTGCCTACCCGCCCGTCACCTGTTGCTTCTGCTCGCCCAGACCGTCTATCCCCACGCGCATCGTGTCGCCGGCTTTGAGGAAGACCGGGTTGGGTTTGACGCCCAGTCCCACGCCGGGAGGGGTGCCGGTGGTCACCACGTCACCCGGCAGCAGGGTCATGCAGTACGAGATGTAGGACACCAGTTTCTTCACGTCGAAGATCATGGTCTTGGTGTTGCCGGTCTGCATGCGCTTGCCGTTCACGTCGAGCCACATGGCGAGGCTCTGCGGGTCGCGGATCTCGTCCGCGGTAACCACCCACGGCCCGAGCGGTGCGAAAGTGTCGAAGCCCTTGCCCTTGTCCCACGTCGGACCGCGCTCGAGCTGCCATTCGCGTTCGGACACGTCGTTGCAGATCAGATATCCGGCGACGTAGCTCAGGGCATCGGCTTCGGAGACGCTTTGTGCCTTCTTGCCGATCACGAACGCCAGTTCGACTTCCCAGTCGCCCTTCTTCGAACCCTTCGGCAAGACCACCGCATCGTTGGGTCCGTTGATCGACGTCGTTGCCTTCATGAAGATGATCGGCTCGGACGGGATCGCCTGATTGGCCTCCTTGGCGTGGTCGGAGTAGTTGAGGCCGATCGCGACCAGCTTGCTCGGCATCGCGACCGGGGAGCCCAGTCGCGGGCTGCCCGGCACCTTGGGCAGGCTGTCCACGTTCAATCCGCGCAGCTTGGCCTGGCCCTCGGGCGAGAGCGCGCTGGCGTCGATGTCGCCCACCACGCCCGACAAGTCACGGATCGCGCCCTGCGCGTCCACGATCCCCGGCTTCTCCTTGCCTGCATCACCGTAGCGTACCAGTCTCATTGCCTTCTCCTAAAGATTTTCTGTCGTTCAAGATTTCGATGGCGGCTCGGCGGGTGGTGGCTCGGCTCACAAAGAAACGCCGCCGTCGATGATCACCGTCTGGCCGGTCATGAAAACCGCATCGTCGCTGCCCAGGTATACGCACAGGTCGGCGATTTCCTCGGCGTTGCCCAGCCGCCCCATCGGCTGGCGGGCGATGAAATCCTTGCGCGCCTGGACCGGGTCGGCGAAGGCGTTGATGCGATCGCCCAGGCTGGGTGTGTCGATGGTGCCCGGGCACACGGCGTTGCAGCGGATGCCGCGCTTGACGTAGTCGATGGCGACGGACTTGGTGAGCCCGATCACCGCGGCCTTGCTCGCGCCGTACACGAAGCGGTTGGGGATGCCCTTGATGCTGCCGGCCACCGAAGCGATGTTGACGATCGACCCGCCGGCGTTGTCGAGCATGCGCGGCAGCAGGGCCTGGATGATGAGATACATGGACCGGACGTTGAGGTTGAAGGAGAAGTCCCAGTCCTGCATGCCGCACTCGACGATGGTGCCGTGGTGCACGTAGCCGGCGCAGTTCACCAGTATGTTGGGCGTGGGGATGTCCTTGGCCAGCGCGGCGATGGCGGAGCCATCGGTCACGTCGAGACGGCGCACGCTGAGACCAGGGGTGGAGGCGATCTCGCCCAGCTTGTCGAGATTGATGTCGGTGGCGATCACCGATGCGCCTTCGCGCGCGTAAGCGAGCGCCGTAGCGCGCCCGATACCTTGCGCCGCCGCGGTTACGAGCGCGGTCTTGCCCTGTAGTCTGCCGCTCACACTTCTCCCCTACACTGCATGCCGGCCGCGGCTGCGGGCCGGATTCGAAGGGCGATAGTATGCCACAGGGCGCCTGGGCCGTCGGACAGCGCGCGCCGCTGAGCGGCCCTGGCGGCGTGGCCGCACACGTTGCCGCCGATTCTTCAATTCAGTTAGACTGCCCGCCGGAAGTAGCATATAACGGTGAGGAGAACGGAGTGGCCGCGTCCGCTGACCGCTCTTGCAGCGCACAACGAGAATTACAGCGCGAGTGCAGAGAACCACAGCGCTGGCGCAAGGGATCAAAGCGCCAGCGCGCCACCACGCCGCGCCCTGCCCCCGGTTGTACCCCGCTCGAGGATTGGAGATGGCCTCCGTCGAATTGAAGGAAGTCCGGAAGGCCTTCGGTCGGGTCGAAGTCGTTCACGGCGTCAGCGTGACGATCAACGACGGCGAGTTCGTGGTGCTGGTGGGGCCTTCGGGCTGCGGCAAGACGACGCTGCTGCGCATGCTGGCCGGCCTGGAGGAAATCACCAGCGGCGAGATCCGCATCGGCGACAAGGTCGTCAACAACATTCCTCCCAAGGCACGGGACATCGCAATGGTGTTCCAGAACTACGCGCTCTATCCGCACATGACCGTGTTCGACAACATGGCCTTCAGCATGAAGCTGGCGGGGAGGAGCAAGGAGGAGACGGGCCAGCGAGTGGACGTGGCCGCCAAGATCCTCGGGCTCACCGAGTATCTCGACCGCTACCCGCGTCAGCTCTCGGGTGGACAGCGGCAGCGCGTCGCGATGGGCCGCGCCATCGTGCGCAACCCGCAAGTGTTCCTGTTCGATGAGCCGCTGTCGAATCTGGATGCCAAGCTGCGCGTGCAGATGCGCACCGAGATCAAGGAGCTGCACCAGCGGTTGAAGACCACGTCCGTATACGTTACGCACGATCAGATCGAAGCCATGACCATGGCCGACACGATCGTCGTGATGAACGGCGGCAGCGTCGAGCAGATCGGCTCGCCGCTGGAGTTGTACGACAATCCCGCCAACTTGTTTGTCGCCGGTTTCATCGGTTCGCCTGCCATGAACTTCCTGCCCGGGCGCTTTGCGCATGGGAGCGCCGCCTCGGTGACGCTGTCCAACGGAAGCGGCCTGCCTGCGCCGCCCTGCGACGCGGCCAACGGGCGCGAGGTGACGCTCGGCGTGCGGCCGGAGCATTTCGTGATCAACGAGGGAGGCGTGGCGGCGGAAGTCATCGTGGTGGAGCCCACCGGAGCCGATACTCAGGTCCACTGCAGGCTCGCCGATACCGAGGTCACCGTCGTGTCGCGCGAGCGGCACATCTTCAAGCCCGGGACCACGATCCAGCTGAGACCGATCCCGGAAAAGACTTACCTGTTCGACCCGCCGAGCGGCATGCGGCTGGCCTGATCAGCGCACTTGTCGAGGACGAGATGAAGACCCGTTCGCGTCGCGACTTCCTGAAGACCACTGCCGGTATCGCGGCGGGCGCGGCATTGGGCGAGTCGCTGCTCGGCGGGGAGGCTCAGGCCCAGCAGTTGACGTTCAAGCCCGAGGCCGGCGCGAAGCTGCGAGTGCTGCGCTGGAAGCGATTCGTGCAGGGCGATGAAGACCTTTGGCTCGCCAACACCAAGAAGTTCAGCGAGCTGACCGGCGTTGAAGTCCGTGTGGACAGCGAGAACTGGGAGGACATCCGGCCCAAGGCGGCGGTGGCGGCAAACGTCGGCAACGGCCCGGACGTCCTCCTTTCCACCAACGACGATTCACACCAGTATCCGGATCAACTCCTGGATGTGTCCGACCTGTGCGAGTACCTGGGCAAGAAATACGGCCCGTGGTATCCCAGTGCGCTGGCCTACGGCCGGAGCGGCAACCGCTGGATCGCGGTGCCGCTGGGCTCGGGCGGCAACTGCATGAACTACCGCGAAAGCCATTTGAAAGCGGCCGGCTTCAACGAATTTCCGCGCGACGTTGCCGGCTTCCTCAAGCTGTGTCAGGCGCTGAAGAAGAACGGCACACCGCCCGGGTTCGCGCTGGGCAACGCTACCGGTGACGCCAACGGCTGGTGTCATTGGCTGATCTGGGCCTTCGGCGGCAAGATGGTGGACGCGAGCGGCAAGGTCACCATCAACTCGAAGGAGACCGCGGCTGCGCTGGAGCTCGCCAAGGATCTCTATCCGACGTTCGTTCCGGGCACACTGTCCTGGCTCGACCCCAACAACAACAAAGCCTTTCTGTCGGGCGAGATCAGCCTCACCAACAACGGCATCTCGATCTATTACGTGGCGAAGAACTCGCCCGATCCGAAGGTGAAGGCGATTGCTGTGGACATCCAGCATGCGAACTTTCCCATTGGCCCGGTGGGACATGCGACCGAGTCCGCGCTGTTCTTCACTTCGGTGATCTACAAGTACACCAAGTATCCGAACGCGGCCAAGGAATACCTGCGCTTCATGCTGGAGAAAGAGCAGTACGAGCCCTGGCAGAAGGCTGCGATCGGCTTCGTCACGCAGCCTCTGACCTACTACGAAAGCAATCCGATCTGGACCGAAGACCCGAAGTACACGCCGTTCAAGTTCTCCTGCAAGAACATGCTGCCCAACGGTTACGCGGGCAAGCTCGGCACCGCATCGGCTGCCTGCATGGCGGACTTCATCGTCGTCAACATGGTGGCGGAGGCGGCCACCGGCGCGGCCTCGGTCCAGGACGCGATGAAGAAGGCCGAGCGGCGCGCCAAACGGTACTACGGGTAGATCGGAGCTCGCTGCCATGAACGCGCCGCAAGCACAGGTCGTCCCCGGAGCCGCCTACGCGCCCGAAGCCCCGTCGTTCTTGTCCCGCTTGTTCGACAATCGCCACTTCCTCGGCATGCTGTTCATGCTGCCGGCCGGCGCCCTGCTGCTCGTGTTCATGACCTATCCGCTCGGCCTGGGCGTATTCTTGGGCTTCACCGACGCCAAGGTGGGCCGGCCGGGCGAATGGATCGGCATCGAAAACTACGAGTGGCTGGTGACCGACAGCGTGTTCCAGCTGGCCGTGTGGAACACGTTCCTGTACACGTTCATCGCGAGCGTGGTCAAGTTCGCGCTCGGGCTGTGGCTGGCACTCCTGCTGAACGAGCACATCCCGTTCAAGGCCTTCATCCGCGCCATCGTGCTGTTGCCTTTCATCGTGCCCACGGTGCTCTCGGCAATCGCTTTCTGGTGGATCTACGACGCGCAGTTCTCGGTGGTGAGCTGGCTGCTGGTGAGGATGGGCATCATCGACACCTACATCAACTTCCTGGGCGAGCCCAACCTGGCGCGCATGTCCACCATTATCGCCAACGTCTGGCGCGGCGTGCCCTTCATCGCCATCTGCCTTCTGGCGGGCTTGCAGACCATTTCGCCTTCGCTGTACGAAGCGGCGGCCATCGACGGGGCCAACGGCTTCCAAAAATTCTGGCATGTGACGCTGCCCATGCTCTCGCCCATCATCGCGGTGGTGATGACCTTCTCCGTGCTGTTCACGTTCACCGACTTCCAGCTGATCTGGGTGCTGACGCGCGGCGGCCCGATCAACGCCACCCACTTGATGGCCACGCTGTCATTCCAGCGTGCCATCCCGGGCGGAGCACTAGGCGAGGGCGCCGCCATCGCCACCGCCATGATCCCGTTCCTGCTGGCGGCGATCCTGTTCTCGTACTTCGGCTTGCAGCGCAGAAAGTGGCAGCAGGGATCGAAGGACTAGCGCGCAGCGATGAAAGACACCGAACAGACCGTCGGCATGAACTACCTCGTCTCGCTGCCGCGACGAGTGGTCACGGTTTACGTTCCGCTGTTCGTGTTCCTGGTGGTGCTGCTGTTTCCGTTCTACTGGATGGCGGTGACGGCTATCAAACCCAACGCCGAACTGCTATCCACGGAGGGTAACCCGTTCTGGGTCATTCACCCGACGCTCGAGCACTTCGGCAAACTGATCTTCCACACCGCATATCCTGCCTGGATGTGGAACACGGTCCTGATTTCGGTCAGTGCCACCGTCGGCTCGCTGGTAGCGAGCGTATTGGCCGCCTATGCCATCGAGCGGCTGCGCTTTCACGGCTCGCGCCATACCGGCATGGCGATCTTTCTCGCCTACCTGGTCCCGCCCAGCATTCTTTTCATCCCGCTCGCCACCATGGTGTTCAAGTTCGGGATCTTCGACTCCAAGCTGGCGCTGATCCTGACCTATCCGACCTTCCTGATCCCCTTCTGCACCTGGCTGCTGATGGGTTATTTCAGGACCATTCCGTTCGAGCTGGAAGAGTGCGCGCTGATCGATGGCGCCACGCGCTGGCAGATCTTGATCAAGATCGTCTTGCCCCTGGCGGTCCCGGGCCTGATCTCGGCCGGCATCTTCGCCTTCACTTTGTCGTGGAACGAATTCATCTATGCGCTGACGTTCATCTCGTCGTCGGAGAACAAGACGGTTCCGGTAGGGGTGATCACCGAGCTGGTGGAAGGCGACGTCTATCACTGGGGTGCGCTGATGGCCGGCGCCCTGCTGGGCTCGCTGCCGGTGGCGGTGATGTATTCGTTTTTCGTCGAGTACTACGTCGCAGGCATGACCGGCGCGGTAAAAGAATAAACCCGGGCCCGCTTTCAGGCGGACAACAAGCCGGCTCCGCCTTCAGGCGGACTGGAAGCAAGCTCGCTCTTCGCAAAGATCAGCGAGCCGACAGCGTTACAGAGGAAGAGACCCCTTGGCGGCGACACCCTGTGCCTGTA
>JBGPMS010000110.1:0-14790 GCA_041487115.1 Gammaproteobacteria bacterium | reverse complement strand
CGCTGCTGAACTTGCGACGATCGTTTTGGCACGGAGTCTGCGTCTCGCTCGAGCATGCGCTACGGCGCAACCTCGTGATGCATCTCGGAGGTCGTGTGAAGAATCTATGCATTGCAATAGCGATTCTGGGTCTGGCGGGTTGTGCCAGCAGTCCGTCGTCGACGACGACATCGGGTCCCGAAGCCTGGAGCGCCTATCGAAATCAGGTCGAGCAGGAACGTGATGGCGGAACGCTGACTCCGCTCCAGGCCGAGGCGAAGCTCGAGGCCAGGTACAGCGAGATCTACGGACCCGACCCGATGATGGAAGCGGCGTTTGCCTATGGGAAGCGGCTTTACACGATGGCGGCTGCAGGCAGGCTGCCGATCGAGGAAGCCGACGCGCTAGCCGACGCGCGGATAGACGAAATTCTGGCGCGGCGTGAAGCGCAAACCCGCTTTCACGCGTGGATGGCGAGTCGATTTCCGCCCGAGCCTTCCGACTAGCGTGGCCGCGCTACGGCCCAGACGTGAGGGTAAACGTTCCAGCGCACGAACCCTTTCGCAACTATTTGTTCGGTTTATTCGCCGAACGCATCACCGAGCTGATGCAGTTGGTCGAGGCAGTCGCCTTTCACAAGCCGGATCGACGCCTCGCCGCTCTGCTCGTGGGGAAGGGCAAGCTGATACACATCACGTATCAGCAGCTTGCCGACGAGCTGGGCAGCGTCCGGGAAATCGTCAGTCGGCTGCTCAAGACCTTCCCCGAGCAAGGACTCGTGTCGCTCGGGCGTGAAGAGATCGAGATCGTCAACTCGTCCCTGCTGAGGCGCCAGGCCGAAGGGGTTTGAGGCCGCCAGGAAACCGTGGCTGTCCCAAGGCATCTTCAGGTTGCCGATCCAGGTCACCCAGCAAGGCCCGGCCTTTCTGCTTCCGGCTGTGTGACCCCGGTCACAGATCAAGTGGCGCCTATCTGTGCATGATTTGATCCGCGTCAACCTGCCCGTCCTTGTGCGTGAGTAGGCTGACAAGCAGGCAAATCAATCGAGTGGGTCATTCAAGTGAGCATCGTGACAATCAAGTACCGGGTGAGTGCAGTCGCGGGACTACTGCTGGCGGGCGGCGCTTCACTGTGCACGGCCGAGCCGCTCTCGGTGGCGCCGGCCGAGTATCGCGACGTGGACACGACGTATTCCACCGAAGCGGTGGTCGAAGCGGTCCGCCAATCGACGATCTCCGCGCAGGTGATGGGCCGCATTGTCGAACTGCGGGTCGACGTGGGCGACTTCGTCAAGGCGGGCCAGGTCATCGCCCGGATCGACCAGCGCGAGGCCGCTCAGGTGGTCGCCAGCAGCGAAGCTCAGGTTGCCCAGGCCAGGGCCAACCTGCAGAACGCTCGGCTCAACCTGGAGCGGGCGCGACGCCTGCTGGAGAACAATTTCGTCAGCCAGTCCGCAGTAGACCGCGCCGATGCCGAGTACAAGGCGGCCGACGCGCAGCTCAAGGCCGCCGAGGCGGGGGCCGGACAGGCTGCAGTGAGCCGTGGCTATACGACCGTCGTCGCTCCCTTGAGTGGCGTGGTTTCAGCCCGCAATGTCGAGGTGGGCGAGATGGCCACTCCGGGCAAGCCGTTGCTGAGCACTTTCGATCCGAACGACATGCGCGTCATCGCGGAAGTGCCGCAGTCGGTGGTTCCCGAGATTCGAGCCTTGGGCCGGGCTACCGTCGAGATTGCCTCGGTCGGCAAGTGGATCAAGGTCAAGTCGATGGTGATCATCCCGGCGGCCGATCCACACACTCACTCCACACGCGTGCGGCTTTACCTGGCCGGCGACGAGCGCGACATCTATCCCGGCGTGTATGCACGGGCGCACTTCGCCATCGGCCACGCCAGGAAGCTCGTGATCCCAGCGCAGTCGGTGATCCGCCGCAGCGAGGTGAGCGCGGTCTATGTCGTCAGCGACAAAGGGGCGACCAGCTTCCGCCAAATCAGGCTGGGCGAGCTGGCGGGCGACGGACTTATCGAGGTACTGGCGGGAGTCTCCGCCGGCGAGAAGGTGGCACTGGAGCCGGTCAAGGCGGGCATGGCCGGTGCGGTTTCCAAGCCTGCCGGATCGTAATCTCTTGGATCATCCAAGGAGGGTGGTGCTATGGCTCACATCGTAATTCTGGGTGCCGGCCTCGGCGGGCTGCCGATGGCCTATGACATGCGCAAGCACGCCCGGCCGCAAGACAAGATCACGGTCGTGTCCAACGTGGATTACTTCCACTTCGTGCCGTCCAACCCGTGGGTCGCAGTCAACTGGCGTACGCGTGACGATATCCAGTTTCCGATCGCTCCGTACCTGAAGAGGAAGAGCATCGACTTCGTTCCGGTCGGCGCACGGCGACTGCATCCGGAGCAAAACCGCCTGGAGCTCGTGGACGGGCGTTCCCTCGAGTACGACTACATCGTGATCGCCACCGGTCCCAAGCTGGCGTTCGACGAGGTGGAAGGTCTCGGCCCCGGTGGTTTCACCCAGTCGATCTGCCACGTGGACCACGCGGTCACGGCGGGCAAGGCCTGGGAGGCGTTCGTCAAGGATCCGGGGCCGATCGTGGTCGGCGCCGTGCAGGGCGCATCGTGCTACGGGCCCGCCTACGAGTTCGCGATGATCATGGACACCGACCTGCGCCGTCGGAAGATCCGCGACAAGGTGCCCATGACCTACGTCACCGCCGAGCCCTATATCGGGCACCTGGGCCTGGGCGGCGTGGGCGACTCGAAAGGGCTCATGGAGTCGTTGATGCGCGACCGCCATATCAAATGGATCACCAATGCCAAGGTGACCAAGGTCGAGGCTGGAACGATGCACGTGACCGAGCTCGACGAGCTGGGCAAGGAAAAGCGCAGCCACGAGCTGCCCTTCAAGTATTCCATGATGCTGCCCGCCTTCAAGGGCATCGACGCGGTGTTCGGCATCGAGGGCTTGACCAACCCGCGCGGGTTCATCCTCATCGACCCGCAGCAGCGCAATCCGAAGTACAAGAACATCTACGCGGTGGGCGTCTGCGTGGCGATCCCGCCCGTGGAGCAGACCCCCGTCCCCACGGGCGCGCCGAAGACCGGCTACATGATCGAATCCATGGTGGAGGCGGCGGCGGCGAACATCCGCGCCGAGCTAGACGGGAAGCAGCCTGGAACCAAAGCGACGTGGAACGCCGTGTGCCTGGCCGACTTCGGCGATACCGGTGCCGCCTTCGTGGCGCTGCCGCAGATCCCGCCGCGCAACGTGAATTGGTTCGCCGAGGGCAAGTGGGTACACTTGGCCAAAGTCGCCTTCGAGCGCTACTTCCTGCGCAAGATGAAGAAGGGGACCACCGAGCCGCTGTACGAGAAGCTGGTCCTGCATTCGCTGGGGATCAAGAAGCTGAAGGACGCCGCCTAGCGGCGATCCGAGGATGGCGTGAGGCAGAGCGCGGTCGTGCTCCGCGCTCCGGTTCTTTCGATCGTCTTCAGCGCATTGCCTATCGCCCGACGCCCATGGGTCCTTCCGGTCGCATAGCCAGGTTCTTCCAGGCGAGCCAGCTCACGCCGCTGCTCGCGTTGGTGCTGTTGCTGCTCGGACTGTTCGCCGTGCTGGTCACGCCGAAGGAGGAAGAGCCCCAGATCGACGTGACCATGGCGAACGTGTTCGTCCCGTTCCCCGGCGCCTCGGCCAGGGACGTGGAGAGTCTGGTAGCCGGGCCTGCCGAGCAGGTATTGTCGCGCATCGCCGGAATCGATCACGTCTACTCGGTATCCAGACCGGGGATGGCGATTCTCACCGCGCAGTTCAAGGTCGGGGTGCCGCACGAGCGTGCCTTGGTGCTGCTGTACGACACGATCTACTCCCACCGGGATTGGCTCTCGCCCAACCTCGGCGTCAGCGACCCGATCATCAAGCCCAAGGGCATCGACGACGTTCCGATCGTGACGCTGACCCTGTGGACCACGGATCCGCACCGCGGCGCGTTCGAGCTGGAGCGGGTGGCTCATTCGGCCGAGATCGAGCTCAAGCGGGTTCCCGGCACGCGTGACGTTTTCGCCATCGGCGGCCCGGGCCACGTCGTGCGCGTGATCGTCGAACCGGAGCGCATGAACGCATTCGGCATCAGCGGGCAAGACATCCGGGCCGCGCTGCAATTGTCCAACGCCGCGCAGCCGTCGGGTGAGCTGGTCAAAGACAACAAGCAGATCCTGGTCGAGACGGGCACGTATCTGTCCGGGGCGGCGGACGTGCGCCGGCTGGTAGTCGGCGTGACCGGGGACCGCGCGATCTATATGAGTGACGTGGCCCGCATCGAGGACGGGCCGGACCAGCCTGCGCGCTATGTGTGGATGGGCCTGGGTCGGCAAGCGGCCAGCAAGGGCATCATCGAGGCCGGAGAATATCCCGCCGTGACGCTGGCGGTATCGAAGAAGCCGGGTGAGAACGCCGTGAGCGTGGCGCAGCGGGTGATGCGCGCAGCCGAGCTGATGCAAGGCACTGTCATTCCCGAGGGCGTGAGGGTCACGGTCACGCGCAACTATGGCGAGACCGCCAGCGACAAGGCCACGAAGCTGATCCAGAAGCTCGCCTTCGCGACACTGTCGGTGGTGGCGTTGGTGTTCGTCGCGCTGGGCCGGCGCGAGGCGGTAATCGTGGGCGTGGCGGTGCTGCTCACTCTCGCGGCCACGCTGTTTGCCTCCTGGGCCTGGGGCTTCACGATCAACCGCGTGTCCTTGTTCGCGCTCATTTTCTCCATCGGAATCCTGGTCGACGATGCGATCGTGGTGGTGGAGAACATCCACCGGCGTCGCCAGGGGAGCAGCGCTGCGCTGGCGCAGATTATCCCCGAGGCGGTGGACGAGGTTGGCGGACCGACCATCCTCGCCACGCTCACGGTGATCGCGGCCCTGCTGCCCATGGCCTTCGTGAGCGGGCTCATGGGGCCTTACATGAGCCCCATCCCGATCAACGCCAGCATGGGCATGTTGATCTCGCTGGCAGTCGCGTTCAGCGTGACGCCCTGGCTGGCGAACCGGCTGTTGGCCCGCGCGCCCGAGGAGCAACTACACGCGGGCGGCAACCGGCTCACACGGGTCTTCACCCGCGTGATGACCCCGTTCCTCCACCGCGAACGCGGTGGGCGCAATCGGCTGTACCTGCTCGGTGGCGTGATCGCGGCGATCCTGCTGGCGATGTCGCTGACCGTCTTCAAGCTGGTCGTGCTCAAGATGCTGCCCTTCGACAACAAGTCGGAGCTGCAGGTGGTGGTGAACATGCCGGTGGGCACGCCGCTGGAGCAGACGTCTCGCGTGTTGCACGAGATGGGGCAGTATCTGCAGACGGTGCCCGAGGTCACCGACTACCAGGCCTATGCCGGAACGTCGAGCCCGATCAACTTCAACGGTCTGGTGCGCCAGTATTACCTGCGCGAGAGCCCGGAGCAGGGCGACCTCCAGGTGAACCTGGTGGACAAGCATCATCGCGACCGCAAGAGCCACGACATCGCCCGCTCGGTGAGGCCCGAGCTGAGCCGGATCGGGAGGCAGTTCGGCGCGGACGTGATGGTAGTGGAGGTTCCACCCGGGCCCCCGGTGCTGTCGCCGATCGTGGCCGAGATCTACGGCCCGGACTACGACGGCCAGATGCGGGTGGCAAAGCGCGTCCGCGACCAATTCGCCGCCACGCCGGACATCCTGGGGATCGCCGATAGCGTCGACGCGACCGCGCCGCGGCTGGTCCTGCGCGTACTGCAGAACAAAGCCGCCCTCTCGGGCGTGGCGCAGAAGGACATCGTCGAGACCATGCGCATGGGCTTGAGCGGCGAGTACGTCACACCCATCCACAGCGGCGAGGCAAAGTACGAGATCCCCGTGCGCTTGACACTGCCGCCGGAGCGTCAAAGCGCGATCGACGAGTTGCTCAAGCTCACCGTGCGCAGCCGGGATGGCGAGCTGGTCTCGCTGTCCGAACTGGTGCAGGCAACACAGAGCGACCGCGAGAAGACCGTTTACCACAAGGATCTGGTGCCGGTCGTGTACGTAATGGGGGACATGGGCGGCAAGCTCGACAGCCCCCTCTACGGCATGTTCGATATCCGCTCGCGGATCGAGGGCATGAGCCTGCCGGAGGGCGGAAATCTGCTGGAGCACTTCATCCGCCAGCCGGAAGACCGCTACCGCCATTTCTCCTACAAGTGGGATGGCGAATGGCAGGTAACCTATGAGACCTTCCGTGACATGGGCACCGCCTATGCGGTAGGACTGGTGCTGATCTACCTGCTGGTGGTAGCGCAGTTCCGGTCCTACCTCACGCCGCTGATCATCATGGCGCCCATCCCGTTGACCATCATCGGCGTGATGCCGGGGCACGCATTGCTCGGCGCGCAGTTCACCGCCACCTCGATGATCGGGATGATCGCGCTCGCCGGCATCATCGTGCGCAACTCCATCCTGCTGGTCGAGTTCGTGAACCAGGAGCTCGCCGCCGGGCGCCGGCTGGAGGACGCGGTGATCGGCGCCGCGGCTGCCAGAGCGAAGCCGATCGTGTTGACCGGTGGCGCCGCCATCCTGGGAGCGCTGTTCATCCTCGACGACCCCATCTTCAACGGCCTCGCCGTCTCGCTGATCTTCGGGATCCTCGTGTCCACGCTGCTCACGCTGGTGGTCATCCCGGTGGTGTACTACGCGGCGCTGCAGGGCAAGCGCGAGGCTTCGGGCGAAGGCTCGGGCGCAATCGGCGGACCCCCGCAAGCCGTGAGTGACCGACCGGCAACGTGACTTATGTCACGGACACGGCAGGGGCCGTGGCGTATCTTGCCAACGGTTCAGCATGACATACAGGAGACACGACCCATGAGCATCGAACGCCTGATCCGGATCATCGCGGGAGCTTTCGTCCTGATATCTCTGGGGCTGGGTGTCCCGGGCAGCCCGGTCTTCGTGAGTCAGTATTGGCTCTGGTTCACCGCTTTCGTCGGCGCGAACTTGCTGCAGAGTGGATTCACGCGGTTCTGCCCGATGGAGATCTTCCTCAAAAAACTCGGCGTGGGTATGGCGGGGCAGCAAGCCCCACAGTGATCGGGCCAAGCCGCCCGTGGGGTGCGTTGTGACGTTGTGTCGCGACGCCCACCTGCGGCTCGACGACGATCTGCGATCTGACCTGCGCCGGGCCGCTTTCATGCGCGCGGATTCATTGGAACGGGTAGTAGCGGCGGCTCGTCATCACGATATTGTCGTCGGCGGATGGTGCGCCACCGTTTCCGCTGAATAAGGTGCGCCGGATGTAAGAGTAGGATGCGGAGGTGAGCGTTGCGCTGTCCGGACGAGCAGCGACTGCTTCGTGCAGAACATTACCGAGAATCACGAGTGCGGGACCGCCGTTGGTTTCAGCCGCGTGCCGAGGTAGCTGCTCGAGCGTGCAGTACAACCGTCGGGCGTCTGGAAGCGATGCGCTCTCCACGATTGCCGCCGGATGGTTGCTTGGCAGACCTGCCGCGCGCAGCGCGTCGACCAGTCGCGGTGCTTCGCCGCGGCTCATGTAGAGCACGGCGGTGTCGGCGGCGGCGACAGCCTTCGCCCACGCGCCGATACCCTCGCCGCTCTCCTGGTCCTTGCCGATGCGAGGGGTGGCGAACACCACGCTGCGGCTAACGCCGCGCCGGGTGAGGGAGATGCCCAACTCGGCGCTAGCACCGAGCGCTGCGGTCACACCGGGGACGACCTCGTATTCGATGCCGCCGGTGACCAGAGCGTCGATCTCTTCCTGGGCGCGGCCGAACAGCATCGGGTCACCGCCTTTGAGCCGCACCACCACGTCGTGGCGCAGAGCCGCTTCCACCAGGTTGCGATTGATGAAGCGCTGGTCGGTGGAGATCTGGCTGCAGCGCTTGCCCACCGCGACGATGCGCGCCCGTGAGGCCAGCGCCAATACGTCCGGATGAACCAGCGCGTCGTGGAATACGATGTCGGCGCGCTCGAGGATGCGCGCAGCCCTCAGCGTGAGCAGGTCGGGCGCGCCGGGGCCGGCGCCGACGAGATAGACCTTGCCCATCAGTCGATCAACCCCGCCGCTACAGTGTGATTGGTAACCTCGTCGATAAGGATGAACGCGCCCGTCGTGCGGTTCGCGCTATAGGTATCGCAGGCAATCGGCTGCTGCAGGGTCAGGTGCGCATGGACGATGTCGTTCATCGCCAGTTGTCCGGAGAACGGGTCGCGCTCGAGGGTATGGATGTTCACGCGGGCATCGATGTTGCGCAGGCGCGCCTTCACGGTTCGGGTCGTGTGGCGCAGGAGATAACGCCGCTGCGGCTCGAACGGTTCGGTGCTCAACCAGCACAGCCGCGCCGCGATCGACCGGGTCACGGCCGGCGGCTCGAAGCCGCCCACGATCATGTCTCCGCGCGAGATGTCCAGATCATCGGCCAGCAGCAGCGTGATGGAGTCGCCCGCGACTGCTTCGCTGGCTGGGCCTTCGAGCGAGACGATCTCGCGGATGGTCGTGCTCCGTTCCGATGGCAGCACGACTACCTGCTGTCCGCGCGTTAGCACGCCCGATTCGAGCCGCCCGAGGTAGCCGCGCGCTCCGTCCGGGCCCGCCGTGGCCGGCCGACTCACGAATTGAACCGGGAAGCGCGCGGGCAGCTCCTGCAGACTGCGCGTGGCATCAACCGCTTCGAGTGCTTCGAGGAGCGTGGGTCCGCCCCACCAGGTGAGGTGCCCGCCGCGTTCCACGACCATGTCGCCCTGCAGAGCGGAGATCGGGACGAAGCTGATGCGACCGGCATCCAGGCGTAGAGCGAAGTCCAGCACCTCTCGGCGAATGGCGCGGAAGCGGGCTTCGTCGTAGCCCACCAGATCCATCTTGTTCACCGCCACGATAATCTCGGACAGGCCTAGGAGCGCCGCGAGATAGATGTGGCGGCGCGATTGCGGCAGCAAACCCTTGCGCGCATCGATCAGGACCACCGCCGCATCGGCCGTGCTGGCACCGGTGACCATGTTGCGCGTGTACTGCTCGTGGCCCGGCGTGTCGGCGATGATGAACTTGCGTCGTGGCGTGGCGAAGTAGCGGTAGGCCACGTCGATGGTGATGCCTTGCTCGCGCTCGGCCTCCAGGCCGTCGGTGAGCAGTGAGAGGTCCACGAACTCCTGGCCGCGCCGCCAGGATGCGCGCTCGACCGCCGCGAACTGGTCCTCGAGAATGGCCTGGCTGTCGTGCAGCAGCCGACCGATCAGCGTGCTTTTGCCGTCGTCTACGCTGCCGGCGGTGATGAAGCGCAGCACGCCGCTGGTGGCGTGCGCATCCGCGGCCGGCGCTTCGAGCAAGGTGACGCCCATCAGAAGTACCCCTCTTTCTTGCGCCGTTCCATGGCGGCGTCCGAGGTCTGGTCGTCCATGCGTGTGGCGCCACGTTCGGTGACCCGGGACAGTGCCGTCTCGGCCGCGATGGCACTCGGCGTGTCCGCACTCGACTCCACGGGGCAGGTGCAGGTCATGTCGCCCACGGTGCGGAAGCGCACGGTCAGCTCCTCGACCACTTCGCCGGGCTTAGGCTGCGTCACGTCGGTCACCGCCACGAGCAGCCCGTTGCGCCGGAACACCGCGCGCCGGTGAGCGAAGTAGAGCGGCGGCAGGTCGAGCTCCTCGCGCTCGATGTACTGCCAGACGTCCAGCTCGGTCCAGTTGCTGATGGGGAAGACCCGCACATTCTCGCCGGCATGCACGCGAGCGTTGTACAGGTCCCACAGCTCGGGGCGTTGGTTCTTCGGATCCCACTGGCCGAACTCGTCACGGAAGGAGAACACGCGCTCCTTGGCGCGCGCCTTTTCTTCGTCGCGCCGGGCGCCGCCGATGCAGGCGTCGAGCTTGTATTGCGCGATCGTTTCCAGCAGCGTCACCGACTGCGCCGCGTTGCGGCTTTCATCCGGCCGCCGCAGCTTGACCGTACCGCGCCGGATCGAGTCCTCGACCGAGCCGACGATGAGCCGCACTCCGAGCTCCGCCACGCGGCGGTCGCGGAACTCGATGGCCTCGGGAAAGTTGTGCCCGGTGTCGATGTGCAGAACCGGAAAGGGAATGGGGCCGGGACGGAAAGCCTTCTCCGCCAGGCGCAGCACCACAGCCGAGTCCTTGCCGCCGGAGAACAGCAGTGCCGGGTTGCTGCATTCGCCGGCCACTTCACGCAGGATGTGCACGGCCTCGGACTCCAGCCAATCGAGGTGGCTGCGCCTTCTCTTCGTGACCGCCGCCTCGCGCAGGATGCGCGCTTCGCTCGCCAGATTCATGCGAGGTTCCTCTGTTCCGCCGTCGTGGCCGGCGGGGTATCCGTTGGGCGCTGGTGCAATCCGCATTCCTTGCTCTCCGGGCTCTCCCACCACCAGCGGCCCGCGCGCAGGTCCTCGCCCGCTGCGGTAGGACGCGTGCACGGAGCGCATCCGATGCTGCGGTAGCCTTGGTCGTGCAGCGGGTTGTAGGGTACCTGAAAGGCGCGGATGTAGTCCCACACCTCGCGCTCGCTCCATTCCGCCAGCGGATTGAACTTCCAGAGCCCATAGGCGGGATCGAGCTCTTCGAGCGGCAGCGCCTTGCGCGTGACCGACTGGGCCCGACGCATGCCGGTGATCCAAGCGCCTTTTCCTGCGAGTGCGCGATTGAGGGGTTCCACCTTGCGAATGTGGCAGCAGCGGGTACGCAGCTCCACGCTCTGATAAATGGCGTCCAGCCCGTGGTCGCGCACGTAGCGGTCCACCTCGGCCTGGTCCGGTCGATAGACGCGGATCTCATGGCCGTAGCGCTTGCGCACGAGGCCGAGCACGCTCAGGGTTTCGGGATTCAGCCGTCCGGTGTCCAGCGTGAAGATCTCGATGGCGAGCCCGGTGCGCACGATGGCGTCGGTCAATACCATGTCCTCGGCGCCCAGGCTGCTGGAGAACGTTGCCGGCGGGTGCTCGGTCGCCAGCGCCCGCAGTGCGGACTCCAGCACTGCTGTGCGCTGCTGCAGGCCGGTGCTGCCCGGGGCAACGTTGACACTCATACGGCGAGCGCTACCGCGACCGGGCGCGGCGCCAAGACGATACCTGGAAGCGCGTCGCGCAATACCAGGGTCGGGTCGCGACGCTGACACAGCTCGGCGGCGCTCACGATCCAGGCATCGACGCGTGCGAACAGGGCGGAGATGTCGGGCTCGCCCGGCGCGTCTTCCAACGATACGGCGGCAGCCAGTACCTTCAACTCGGCCGCGAGCGCTCGCGTTTCCGGCAAGGCGACGACCAGAGCTTCAGCGAAGGCCGCGAGGTCTTCGCTCTCCGGGGTGGCGGCCGCATCCGCCACGGCTCGGGCCACCGCCTGCAGGCCCGCTTCCGCGCAGCTCAATGCCTCGGGGTACTTGCGCTGGAATTTGAACGCGTCGCGATAGTTGCGCTCGTGAGCGGCTTCGAAGAACAGCGTCCCGATCTTCTGCTGCGAGGCACCGGCGCACTCGCCACCGCCCAGTTGCAGCACGCGAAAGTCCGCCGCGTTGCCGTGATCGCGCAGAACGCTGGGCACTTCCTCCGGCTTCACCGCGATGAGGTCGGCCAGCAGCTCTTTGAAGTAATCGGCCTCCTGCCGGCGTGACCAGGAGAAGAAGCTCTCCTCGTCGATGCGCTCGCGCGCGTAGATCTGTTTCAAGCGCTCGATCGCTTGCTCGATGCGGGCCGAGGGGACGGACGGGCCTTTGCGGCCGATCGCGCCCCCGGCCATGCCGTCGCCGCCGAGGTAGATCTGATAGTGCGGAATGAGCTTGCCGTGCAGGCGCCGGCCTTCGCCGAATATGCCGATGTCGCCGCTCTCCGGCTGCGCGCAACCGTTGTGGCAGCCGGACACGCGGATGCGCAGATCGTGCTCGCCGCCATCGACTCTCGGGCCCAGCGTGGTGGATGCGGTAATTCCGAGCCGGCACGTCGACGTGCCGGGGCAGGCAACGACGTTGTCGCCAGTCTTGGGCAGCGCGAGCCCCAGTTCCTGAAACTGCGCGAGCAGCGTCGGAATCAGCTCGTTCGGCACGTTCAGGAAGATGAGGTTCTGATCCTGCGTGGTCTGCAGGTCGGTCAGCGCGTGCTCGTCGGCGATGTCGGCGATGCCGCGCAGCTGCGCGGCGGTGAGGTTGCCGACGGGCAGCGCGAGCGGCAGCACGGAGAGTCCTTGCTGCCTCTGCGCGTGCACCTGCCGTGGCGCGCCCGGCCCCGGTGCCTCGCCGCTGGCGTCCGACCGCCATTCGCCGGCCGGGAGCTCGCGTTGCCCCAGAGCTTCCTTGATGCGCGCGAATTCGTCTCGATAGCGCTCGATGAAGCCCTCGGCGCCGAAGCGATCGACCAGGAACTTGATGCGCGCCTTGGCGCGCTTGATGCGGTCCGAGTACTTGTTGTGCAGCGTGACCACTGCCTCCATGGCGATGAGCAGATCGCGCTCTTCGATGAAAGGCTCGACCACGATGGCCTCGTGCGGCTTGTGCCCCAGGCCGCCCGCGGCCAGGATCTTGAAGCCGAAGCGCTCGCCTCCGTTCTCATCCTTCCGGCGCACGGCCACGATGCCCAGATCATGGATCATGCCCTGGGCGCAATCCGACTCGCAGCCCGAGAAGCTGATCTTGAACTTGCGCGGCAACTGCTGATTGAGCGGATTGCGCAGGAAGTGCCGCACCGCGGTCTGCAGATGATGGTTGACGTCGGTGTGCTCCTTCGGGCAGACGCCGGCCAGCGAGCAGGCGCTGACGTTGCGGATCGTGTTGCCACAGGCTTCGCGCGTGGTGAGCCCGGCACGCGCGAGATCGCGCATGGCGTCCGGCGTCTTTTCCAGCGGGACGTAGTGGATCTGGATGTCCTGGCGCGTGGTGACGTGAGCGGTCTCGTTGCGCGAGTGCCGCTCGAGCACGTCACCGGTCGCGCGCAGCTGTGCTGGCGTGAGGCGGCCGCCCGGGATCTTGATCCGCAGCATGTTCACGCCTTCCTGGCGCTGGCCATAGCAGCCCATCTGCAGGCGAATGGCGGTGAAGCGCTCGGCATCGATTTCCAGTTTGCGGAAGCTGTCGAGGTCGCGCGCGTACTGATCGATTTCGCCGAGTTCGGCGAGGCCCTGTTTCAAGCTGACTGACCCTTCCATTTGCGTGCTCTTGGTTGCGGTTGCATAGAATTAGAGACCTGCTGCTCATGCCTTGCTCGTCAGGAGTCCCGCAGCTCCGATCATCCAACGGCGCCCGCATCGATCACCGAGAGCGCAGGCAACTCAGGTCCACGAGTCGTGGAAAGAGGCGGTGGGGCGTCTGCATTGGTGCAGGCCGAACCGCATTGCGGCGCAGGCAAACGCAGCACAGCGAACGAAGCGCTGGAGCCGACTGACTGCTCGATAACCATCCAGCGCGACGACGAAACTGCCTCTTCCCAAGCCGAGGTAGATCGTAATAAGCTGGGCATATAAACAAAACTAATGAATCAATATATCTTAGTAACGAGAAGTTCTTAACAGCGAGAATAGATGAATTTTCAACAGCTTAAATATGTGCGGGAAGCCGTGCGCCAAGGCCTCAATCTGACCGAGGCGGCAAACGTCCTTTTTACCTCGCAGCCCGGCATCAGCAAGCAGATTCGCGAGCTGGAAGACGAACTGGGGATCGAGATCTTCGTACGGCGGGGCAAGCGGCTGGTCGACCTCACCGAGCCCGGCCGCACAGTAGTTCAAGTGATCGAACGGCTGCTGGCGGAGGCCGACAACCTGCGGCAGGTTGGCAGGGAGTTCGCCGATCGCGATGCCGGCTCCCTGACCATCGCTACCACACATACCCAGGCGCGCTACGCGCTGCCGCGGGTTGTGCAGGAGTTTCGCAGCCAGTATCCCAAGGTGCGGCTATCCCTGCAGCAGGGCAGCCCGACGCAGATCGCGGACATGGTGATGGGAGGACAGGCCGACGTCGCCATCGCCACCGAGGCACTCGATCACTACCCGGAGTTGCTCGCGCTGGCCGGATATACCTGGCATCACTGCGTGATCGTCCCGCACGGTCATCCGCTCACCAAGGCCAAGCACCTTTCGGTGGAGGAGCTGGCGCGCTATCCGCTCATCACCTACAGCCCCGAGTTCACCGGCCGCTCGCACATCGACCAGGCCTTTGCCGCCAAAGGCCTCAAGATGGACGTCGTGCTCACCGCGATCGACGCCGACGTGATCAAGACCTATGCCGAGCTCGGGCTCGGCGTCGGCATCATCGCAGCCATGGCCTACGACCCCAAGCGTGACGCCAAGCTGCACGCCATCGATGCCGGCCAGCTGTTCCACAACAACACGACCCGCGTGGCAATCAAGCGGGCCGCCTACCTGCGTCGCTACACGTATGCGTTCATCCAGATGTTCGCTCCCCATCTCACGCAGGAAATGGTGGACAAGGCGCGGCTGGCGAAAGGGGAGAACTACGAGCTGTAGTAGGGGTGAGGGACTAGGGAGCAATGGCTACGGGGTAAAGCTGTCCGGGTGATTCGGCCAAGTCCTCAAGTGCCTCCCCTCCTCTCACGAGGAGGTGTCGGCCTGAGGCCGGGGGTGGTGTGGCGTGGCGTTAGTGGATGCCGCAAGCCGCAGTAGTCCCTCACGCCGCTTCAACTCCGCAGTCGAGGTAATACCCGGCGCCCCGCTCGGTCTTGATGAGCTGCGGCTCGGCGGCGTTCTTCTCGATCTTGCGCCGCAGCCGGAGGATCTGTACGTCGATCGAGCGGTCGTAGACGTCGTCGTACATCCGGCTCGCTTCCAGCAACTGGTCGCGGCTCAAGATCTGCT
>JBGPMS010000109.1:0-14815 GCA_041487115.1 Gammaproteobacteria bacterium | reverse complement strand
CGACACGATGTTGATGATACGGCCTTCGCGCGCCTTCACCAGGTCGCGCAGGGACATGCGGCAGAGCCTGAACACGGCTTTCAGGTTGGTCTCCATGATGTCGTCCCATTCGCTGTCCTTCATCCGCATGAGCAGGTTGTCGCGCGTGATTCCGGCATTGTTGATGAGCGCGTAGAGCCGACCGAACTCCGCCTGCGCCGCCTCCAGCACCTGCTCCATCCGCGGCTCGTCCGCGACATCGAGCACGAAGCCGCGGCCCTTGAGACCTTGTTCCGTCAGCATCTTCGTGATCTGCGCGGCCCCGGATTCGGATGTGGCGGTGCCGACGACCGAGGCTCCCTGACCGGCGAGCTCCAAAGCAATGGCTTGCCCGATTCCCCGGCTCGCGCCGGTGATCAAGGCGAGTCGTCCTTCCAGCGGTTTCATATCCGGGATTTCATATTCTGGGCTTCGTATCCTGGGTCTGGCTGGCTCGAGCCAGTTCACTCAGGGTGCTCGCGTCTTTCAGCGGCACGGTCCGAGGCTCCCGTGCAATACGCCGGTTGAGCCCAGCCAGCACGCCGCCCGGCCCGCATTCGACCAGTTGTCGCACGCCGCGCCCTGCCAGCACGGTCACGCTCTCCACCCAGCGCACGGGGTTGTACAACTGGCGCAACAGCGCTTCGCGAATGCGAGCGGGAGCCTGTTCCATCGTCACGTCCACATTATTGATTACCGATATTGCAGGCTCCTTAACGCTCGTACGCGCCAGTCGTTCCCGCAGCCGCTCGGCTGCAGGGCGCATCAGGCTGCAATGAGACGGCACGCTCATCGGTAGCAGCATTGCCCGCTTGGCGCCCCGGGCCTTGGCCAACTCGATTGCGCGATGCACGCCGGCCGCTTGCCCGGCGATGACCACCTGCTCGGGCGAGTTGAAATTGGCTACCTCCACTACGCCAGCGTCCGCCGCCTCGCGGCACACCGCACGAACCGTGTCCTGGTCCAAGCCGAGTACCGCCGCGATGGCGCCTTCGCCTTCCGGCACCGCCTCCTGCATGACCTGCGCGCGGAACCGCACCAACGGCACAGCCTCGGCGAATTCCAGCACCCCCGCCGCAACCAGGGCCGAGTACTCTCCGAGGCTGTGACCGGCCACCGCGATAGGATCGGCTCCGCCGAGCTCCCGCCAGGCACGGAACAATGCCACTCCGGCTGCGAGCATCGCCGGCTGCGTGTTAACAGTCGCGTTGAGCTCCTGCTCGGGGCCGTCGCGCACCAAGGCCCACAGGTCCATACCGAGCGCAGCCCCCGCCTCGTCGAACGTGCGCCGCACCGCGGGCAGCGTCTCGAACGGGGTCATCATGCCCACCGACTGCGATCCCTGACCGGGAAAGACGAAGGCGAGGCTCATGCCAGCGCACTCAGGTCCATTTCACCAGCACCGCGCCCCACGTGAAACCGCCGCCCACCGCCTCGAGCAGCACGTGCTGTCCGGTGCGGATGCGGCCGTCGCGCACCGCCTCGTCCAATGCGAGCGGGATCGACGCCGCCGACGTGTTGGCGTGACGGTCGACGGTCACGATCACCTTGTCCATCGGCAGCCCGAGCTTCCTGGCCGTCGCCTCGATAATACGGATGTTGGCCTGGTGCGGAATCAGCCAGTCGATCGCGCTCTTGTCCATGCCTTGGGCCGCGAGAAGTTCCTCGACGACTTCGCCGAGGACGCGCACGGCGAACTTGAACACCGCATTGCCCTCCATCGTCACGAAGGGCGTGCCACGCACGGCGCCGGCACGGACCTGGCCCGGTACCGAGAGAATCCTGGTATAGCTGCCGTCCGCATGCAGTTTGGAGCTCAGTATGCCGGGCCGTTCGGCTGCGGCCAGCACGACCGCGCCGGCACCGTCCCCGAACAGCACACAGGTCCCCCGATCGTTCCAGTCGAGGATGCGCGAGTAGATCTCCGTGCCTACCACCAGCGCACAGCGGCACTGGCCGGCGCGCACGAAAAGGTCGGCGGTGGCAAGCGCGTACACGAAACCGCTGCACACCGCTTGTATGTCGAAGGCCGGAAAGTCCCGCGTCCCGAGCTTGGCCTGCAGAATACAGGCGGTGCTGGGAAAGATCATATCCGGCGTCGTAGTGGCGACGATGATCAGGTCCAGCTGATCGACGCCGATACCGGCGGCGGCCAGTGCTCTGCGGGAAGCCTCCAGGGCGAGGTCGCTCGCCATCTGGTTATCGGCGGCGATATGGCGCTGGCGGATGCCGGTGCGCGTGACGATCCAGTCGTCGCTGGTATCCACGGTCCGCTCCAGGTCTCGATTGGTGAGGACCTTCTCGGGCAGGTACCCCCCTGTTCCCACGATGCTGGAGTACATCTAGACCGCCTTCACCGGCTTCTCCGCCAGGTCCGGCATGCGCTCGCTGATGCGCTGAATGATGTTGCTGCGTGCTTCGTCCCACGCGCGGTTGATGGCGACCTCGAAGGCGAAGCTGTCGGCCGAGCCGTGGCTCTTGACCACGATACCGCGCAGCCCGAGCAGGCTCGCTCCGTTGTAGCGGCGCGGGTCCAGACGCCGGCGGAAATGATTGATCACCGGCAGGGCGATCAACCCGCACAGCTTGGTGAGCCAGTTGCGGGCGAACTCCTCGCGCAGATGATCACGCAGCATGCGTATCAGCTCTTCCGACGACTTCAGGAAGACGTTGCCTACGAACCCGTCGCACACGATGACATCCGTGGTGCCCTTGTAGATGTCGTTGCCTTCGACGTTGCCGTAGAAATTGAGCTCGCTCGCTCGGAGCAGCTCCGCGGCCTGCTTCACCACGTCGTTGCCCTTGATCTCTTCCTCGCCGATGTTGAGCAGCCCCACGCTGGGCTTTTCCACCTGTTCGACTACGCCGAACAGCACCGAGCCCATGATCGCGAACTGCAGCAGGTCCACCGCACTGCAGTCGACGTTGGCACCCAGATCGAGGATACAGGTGCGCCCGCGCCGTGTCAGGATCATCGATGCGATGGCGGGGCGCTCCACACCGGGCATCATTTTGAGGACGAAGCGCGAGATCGCCATCAGCGCACCGGTGTTGCCCGCGCTGACGCAGGCGTCCGCGTCACCGCTCTTTACCAGGTCGATGGCGACCCGCATCGACGAGTCGCGCTTGCTGCGCAAGGCTACCGCGATCGGTTCATCCATCGCCACCGCTTCCGACGCGTGGTGAATGCGCGCGCGACTGTCAGCCGCCAGGCCCACGCGCTTCATCTCAGCCCTCACCACGTCTTCCTGGCCGACGAGTATGACGCTGGCTTCGGGGTTTCGTGCGAGGAAGCTAGCCGCCGCGGGCACGGTCACGTGTGCGCCGTGGTCTCCTCCCATGCAGTCGAGGGCGATCGTGATGCCCATCAGCGAAGCGTGCTGTTCCTATGCTGCGGCCACACCCTGGGCCCAAAGCCGCGCCCCGCGCGGCGGTGACCCACCGATGAAGGCGGCCGTCTCAAGCCGGCTGACTGACACGAGGTAGGAGGCGGGATCAGTCTTCCCGGGTCTTGACGACCTTCTTGCCGCGATAGTAGCCGGTGGGGCTGATGTGATGGCGCAGGTGCACTTCGCCCGAGCCGGGCTCGATCGCCAGCGCGGGATTGCCGAGTGCATCGTGCATGCGACGCATATTGCGCCGGGAAGGCGATTTCTTGTTTTGTTGAACTGCCATGCTGTTGCTCCTTGAAATTCAATCGTTGCGTAACTAGCGACTCAATGGGTCTTCGGCCCAGCCAGCGGGGTCTTCAGCCCAGCCAGGGCCGAGAACGGCGAATCGGATTTACCGACCTCGCCCGCCACCGTCTGCGCGGTGCATCCATCGTCCGGGTGGCGCGGAGCCATGGGCAAACTCAGCACGATCTCCTCCTCGATCAACTCGAGCAGGTCGAGTGCGGCAACGCGTGGAATCGCGTCGATGTCATCGTCCTCGTCATCCCCTGGATCCACTTCATTTGCATTGGCGACCAGGACGAGGTCTCGCTCGACGTCGAGGTGCAGCGGAAGCCGCTCCAGACAGCGCTGGCACCGCAGAGCGAGGTCCGCCGCGAGACCGATGTGAAGGGCGGGCTGCCCGTTCCCCGTAGTGTACCCTTCCACCCTGTAGCTCACGCTACCCGTATGGTCGAAGAGGACATCCGCCAGTCTGGGCAACTGGTCCAGCGCCAACGCCCCGGTCAGGCACGATTCCTCGCGCGCCAAACGCGCGGGGTCGACAATCGGCGGAGCAACGTGCATTACCATGAACTTGACTTCCCGGCGGCCGTGATTGCCGACCCGTGCTCGGAAACGGGTCGAAGATCCCCGGCTGTCCGAAAATAAACGGCGCATGATAAGATTTTTTCATTGCTCTGTCAAAACGTTATGCCCGTGCGGCGCGATGCGCCAGCGGCCGCCGCCAGGTTCCTATTATGCTCGTTCTTGCTTCCACCTCGGTCTATCGTCGCGAGCTCCTCGAACGGCTTCGGGTGCCCTTCGACACCTTCGCTCCCCGCGTGGACGAGACGCCGCTGCCGGGCGAGGCGCCCGAAGCCACCGCCCTGCGGCTGGCGCAAGCGAAGGCGCGCGCCGCGGTCGCGACTTATCCTGCCGGTCTCATCATCGGCTCCGACCAGGTCGCCGAGCTCGACGGGCGGCGGCTGGACAAGCCCGGAAGCCGCGAGCGCGCGCAGGAGCAGTTGCAACGCGCCAGCGGCCGCGAAGTCGTATTCCACACCGCCGTGACACTGCTCGAGGCGCATTCCGGCCGCACACGGGACAAGCTGGTTCCGACCCGGGTCAGATTCCGCTCGTTGACCGCATCCCAGATCTGCGCCTATCTGGACGCAGAGCAGCCCTACGACTGTGCCGGAAGCGCGAAGTCGGAGGGGCTCGGCATTGCGTTGCTGGAACAAATCCAGGGTGAGGACCCGACGGCGCTGATCGGCTTGCCTCTGATTGCAGTCGTCTCCTTGCTGCAGGACGCAGGGTTGCACGTTCTATAGCCGTGGCGGCCGAACGCCTCAAGCCGCAGTCGCACGGCGTGCTGTTCCTGGTGCCCTCCACACTCGGGGATAGCGCGCCCGAGAGCGTATTGCCCGCGCCAGTCCTCCAGACCATACGCGGACTGGATGGCTTCGTCGCCGAGGAGCCCAGGACGGCGCGGGCGTTCCTCAAACGGGTCGGTATGCAACGGCCGCTCACGGAAATACGCATTCAGGTGCTGAACGAGCACACCGACGCGAAAGAGCTGCCGAAGCTGCTCGGGCCCACGCTGGAGGGGGAGCGCATCGGATTGCTGTCGGAGGCTGGCTATCCGGCGGTCGCCGATCCCGGCGCACAGCTGATCGCGCTCGCGCATAGACACGGGGTAAAGGTCATCCCGCTGGTGGGGCCGTCGTCCCTGCTGCTGGCGCTGGCGGCGTCCGGCCTGAATGGCCAGGGCTTTTGCTTCCACGGCTATCTGCCTGTGGAGGCCGCGGCCCGCGCCGCGCGTCTGCGGGAGATCGAAGCCCGGTCGGCCAGCGATGGCAGCGCGCAGATCTTCATCGAAGCGCCTTATCGCAATAATCAGCTGCTGGCCGCGTTGCTGGAGACCTGCGATCCGCAAACACGCCTGTGCCTGGCGACCGACCTGACTTTGTCCGATGAAGCCATCGGTACTCGGCCGATCGCGGCATGGCGGTCGGCACCGCCGGACCTGAACCGCCGTCCGACCGTGTTTCTGCTTCAAGCCGAGTCGCGCTCGCCGGCTAGCGTAGATGCGGCGCGGCGGTCAGGCGTACCAGGGCCTCGGCGGTCGCGGCCCCGAACCGGCGGGCGAAGCGCTCGGCCAGGTTCTGGCGGGGCGTGAAGTCGACGATGTCCTCGGCCTTGATCACGTCACGGGCCACGGTCTCGACGCTGCCCACGGCATCGGCCAAGCCCAGCTCGATGCTCCGTTGACCGGTCCAGATCAGCCCGCTGAACAGCTCGGGAGCTTCTTTCAGGCGCTTGCCGCGCCCCTGCTTGACCACGTCGATGAACTGGTGGTGAATTTCCCCCAGCATCTTTTCCACGAACTCCTTGTGCTTGGGGTTCAGGGGCGAGAACGGATCGAGGAATCCTTTGTTCTCGCCCGCTGTGATCAGCCGCCTCTCGACGCCAAGCTTGTCCATCGTGCCGGTAAACCCGAAACCGTCCATCAGGACCCCGATGGAGCCGACCAGGCTGCCCTGATCGACGTAGATCCGCTCCGCCGCCACGGCCACGTAGTACCCGCCGGAGGCGCAGATATCCTCCACCACCACGTACAGCGGCGTCTTCGGATACAGGCCGCGCAGGCGCCGGATCTCACTGTTGATTTGCCCCGCCTGGACCGGGCTGCCGCCCGGGCTGTTGATGCGCACGATCACGCCGGCCGTGTTCTTGTCCTTGAACGCCTCCAGCAACCCCGCATTGATGCGTTCGGCACTCGCCTCGCTATCAGCGGCGATAACGCCGTTGAGCTCGACCAATGCCGTGTGTCTGCCACTGAGCGCCTTCTCCTTGCCGCCGACCAGGCCCAGCCCAAGGACCAGCAACAAGAACAAGTAAACGAAGGTGAGCGACTTGAAGAAAATGCCCCAGCGGCGTGCCTTGCGCTGCTCGTCGAGGACCGAGCGTACCAGCCGCTCCAGGACGCCCCGCTCCCAGTTCTCGCCGCCACCCGCTTCAGGTTCCGCCATCGACGCTCCTCATAACTTCCGCGACCAGATATACCTTGCCGTCGCTCTCCTCCACCGGTAACCGAACCAAGCGGCCGCCGCTGCAGGGCCCCCTTATGCAGCGCCCGCTCTCGGGGAGATAGGTGGCGCCGTGGGTCGAGCAGATCAAGTATAAACCCGTCAGATCGAAGAACTCTCCCTCGATCCAGTCCAGCTCGATGGGCACGTGGGCGCAGCGGTTGACATAGGCATGCACGGTCCCGTCGAAGCGGATGACGAAGGCAGGCTGCGTCTGGCCATGACGCTCCACGCTGAAGCGGACGCCCTTGCCGCCTTCTTCCACCTGCGCGCCGTCGCAGATCAGGCGTTTTCCCTGATCCATCCTGCCAGCTCGTGGAAAGACGCAACGCAGGCGAGCGGTTTTTGCGCCTCGAGGCTGGCACGCGGATGGGCGCCGTAGCCGGCCGCCACAGCCGGGACACCGGCGCTGCGCGCCATCTCCAGATCGTGCGTCGTGTCGCCGATCATCAGCGTGCGGTGCGCGTCGACGTCGAGTTTGTCCATGAGATAAAGCAACATGTCGGGGTGCGGCTTGGGGAAACCCTCGTCGGCGCAGCGCGACGCATGAAAGAACGGCCCCACGCCGGAATCCTTTAGCGCGCGATCGAGACCGTGACGGCTTTTGCCGGTAGCCACCGCGAGGCTGAAGCCGGCGCCGTGAAACGCCTGGATCGCCTCAAAGGCGCCGTCGAACAAAGCGACCTTGTGATCGCCCGCCAGATAGTGGAAGCGGTAGCGCTCGGCCAGGCGCGGGTAGTCCGCCGGGAGCAGTTCGGGAAACAGATAGCTCATTGCGTCGGCCAGGCCCAGACCGATGATGTGCCGGGCGCGCTCGTCCGACGGCGACGGCAGTCCGATATCGCGCGCAGCCGCCTGGAGCGAGTCGGCGATATGGCCAGCCGAGTCCACGAGCGTCCCATCCCAATCGAACACCAGCAGATCGAACCGCTTGACCATCCCGCTCAAGCCACAGGCGCGACCGATGCGCGCGCTTCCAGCGACGCGAGAAAGCTCGCGAGTGCGGCGGGCAGCGGCGCCTCGACCCGGGTCACCGCACCAGTGATCGGGTGCCGGAACTCGACCCGTGCAGCGTGCAGGAACATGCGCTTGAGCCCTTCGCGCTGCAGGCTTTTGTTGAGGGCGAAATCCCCGTATTTGTCATCCCCGGCAATAGGGAAGCCTAGATGAGCGAGGTGGACGCGGATCTGATGCGTGCGGCCGGTGAGCAGCTCGGCCTCCAGCAAGGTGTACTCCTGATAGCTGTGACGGCGCCGGAACACGGTGTGCGCCGGCACGCCGTCATCGCTCACGTTCACCCGGCGCTCCCCGTCCGCAGTCAGGTACTTGTTGAGCGGCAGGCGGACGTGCTGCTTTTCGTTGCTCCAACGGCCTCGGACCAGCACGAGATAGGATTTCTTCATTTCCCCGGCGCGGATCTGTGCGTGGACGCCGGTCAACGCGCTGCGTTTCTTCGCCAGCAGCAGCACTCCCGAGGTCTCGCGGTCGAGGCGGTGGGCCAGCTCGAGGAACCGGAGCTCGGGACGCTCTGCGCGCAGTTGCTCGATCACGCCCCGGCTGATGCCGCTGCCGCCGTGGGCCGCGACGCCGGACGGCTTGTCGATGACCAGCAACGCGTCATCTTCCAGCAGGGTATAGGGGGAGAGCCGCAGCTCGGCCGGGCCGGCGCCGGATAAGGGGCGCGGACCGGGTTGCGCGGCGCGAACCGGCGGCAGGCGCACCCGGTCACCCCGTTGCAGGCGATAGGTTGCCTCGATCCGACGGCTGTTGACCCGGACCTGGCCGGTTCGCAGCAAACGGTAGACGTGGCTCTTGGGAACCCCTTTGAGCAGGCGAAGCAGGAAGTTATCGATTCGCTGGCCGGCTTCCTCCTCCTCCACCTCGGCCCAGGAGGCGGCCGCGGCCGATATTTGCGGCGCTTTCCTTAACTGATTCATTTTGCTTATACTATTGGATGTCTCCGCGGCGCGCTCCGAAATGAGCCACCGGGAAGCACACCGAATGCGAGCCCCGCGGCACAGCGGGGTGTGTACCAGGCTCGTGACCTGACTCAATCATGACGGGTTAACTTCGCTGACCCGGCAAAACTAGCGATGGCACGTTGGATTTCGCGCTCAAGACCGCCAACCACAATTTTCCGTCCAGGACCTTCACTCGTGTCCGGACGCTCAAGGCCAACCTGAAAACTGTTCGAAGCCCGACATTATGACCGACTCGTCCGAATAGTACCCATGGGGGGAGCCTGTGCCAGGCCCCCAAAGGTTGCCGTGCCCGTGAGTTTGAGCGCGGGGGTACCAGAATGAAGCGCATGCTGTTCAACGCGACCCAGGCAGAAGAACTGCGGGTTGCCATAGTAGATGGTCAGAAGCTGATTGACCTCGACATCGAGACCACCGGAAAGGAGCAACGCAAAGGAAATATCTACAAGGGTGTGATCACCCGCATCGAGCCCAGCCTGGAAGCCGCCTTCGTTGACTATGGCAACGAGCGGCATGGGTTTTTGCCCTTCAAGGAGGTGAGCCGCGCCTTCTTCCAGGGTGACAACGTCGAGGTTTCCCGCGCCCGCATCCAGGATGTGATGCGCGACGGCCAGGAGCTCGTCGTCCAGGTCGACAAGGACGAGCGCGGCAACAAGGGGGCGGCACTCACCACCTTCATCAGCCTGGCCGGCCGCTACCTCGTACTCATGCCGAACAACCCCCGCGGGGGTGGCGTGTCCCGCCGGGTAGAGGGCGAGGAGCGCAACGAGCTGCGCGATCTGATCACCGCGCTCGAAGTTCCCCAGGGCATGAGCATCATCGGCCGCACCGCCGGCCTCGGGCGCACCCTGGAAGAGCTGCAGTGGGACTTGGACTACCTCGTGAAGCTATGGGGGGCGATCGAAGGCGCGGCCACGCCGCACTACCGCGACGCCGAGGGCAAGATCATCACCGACGCTGTCTCGAGCGGCGTCAAGAATAAGCGGGAGAATCCCGCACCGTTCCTGATCTTCGAGGAATCGAGCCTGGTGATCCGTGCCATTCGGGATTACTTCCACCAGGATATCGGCGAGCTGCTGATCGATACCGAGAGCGTCTACGATCAGGCGAGGCAGTTCATGGGCCATGTCATGCCCGCGAACGAAAACCGCGTGAAGATGTACCACGACGACGTTCCGCTGTTCTCCCGCTTCCAGATCGAGCATCAGATCGAAACGGCATATGCCCGCCAGGTGCCGTTGCCCTCCGGTGGTGCGATCGTCATCGATCACACGGAAGCGATGGTAGCGATCGACGTGAACTCGGCACGGTCCACGCGCGGTGCGGACATCGAGGAAACTGCGCTGCGCACCAATCTGGAGGCGGCCGACGAGCTGGCGCGCCAGCTTCGCCTGCGCGACCTGGGCGGGCTGGTGGTGATCGACTTCATCGACATGGAGAATGCGCGCAACCAGCGCGAAGTCGAGAACCGCCTGCGCGATGCGCTGCACTACGACAGGGCGCGGGTACAAATGGGCAAGATCTCGCGCTTCGGCCTGATGGAGCTGTCGCGCCAGCGGCTACAGACATCTCTGGGGGAGACGAGCCACATCGCCTGTCCACGTTGCCACGGCACCGGCCACATCCGCAGCATCGAGTCCTCGGCGCTGCACATCCTGCGCATCCTGCAGGAAGAAGCGATGAAGGAAAATACCGCCGCCGTCCATGCCCAGGTGCCGGTGGACGTTGCCACTTACCTGCTCAACGAGAAGCGCTCGGAGTTCCACGCGATCGAATCGCGCATGAAGGTCAACGTCGTCCTGGTGCCCAATGTACATCTGGAGACGCCCAACTACACGCTCACGCGGCTGCGGCACGACGAGCTGAACCAGATGGAGCCCCTGCCCGCCAGCTACAAGCTGGTGGAGCAACCTGCCGAGCCGGAGAAGCCGGGCCTACCCAGTACCGAACCCAAGGCGCAGCGCCCGCAGGCCGCGGTCCAGGGCATCACGCCGGAGCAACCGGCCCCGGTCCCGGTGCAAGCCGTCGAGCCGCCCAAGCCTACCATCCTGCAAAAGGTATTCGGTTGGCTGACGCGCAAGCCGGAGGCCGTTCCCGAGCCGGTCAAGATGAAGCCGCGGGAAGCGCGGCGGCCGCAACGAGACGGACAGCGTCGAGACCGTGACGGTGCCCGCCGAGGCGGCGGACGTGAGGAGGGCGCAAACAACCAGCGCCGTGCCCAGGAAGGCGGGCGGGATCAAACCAGAGGCCAGCCGCGGCAGGGCGATGCCGAGCGGCGGCCGCCGCGACCAGCATTGTCTGCCCCTGGGCAGCGCGCCGCGGAGCCGTCACGAAGCGACGGTGCGGGCGAACCCCGCAACAGGCCACCCGCGCGAGCCGAACGCCCGGAGCGGACCGACCGTCCGGAGCGCACTGACCGTCCCGAGCGCACCGAGCGTCCGGAGCGGGCGGACCGACCTCATGCTGAGGGTAGCCAGGAGCAGCAAGGCGAGGGCCGTGGCCGCAGGCGGCGCGGACGCCGCGACCGCGGGCCCGGCCACACGGACGCTCACGGAGGGGTGCAGGAGCCTCGAACCGAAGCAGCACCTGAGCAGACCCAGGAGCCGCGCAGGCCGAGGCCGGCTCCGGCCGAGGTCGAACACGAAGCCCCAGTGAATGAGCCGGAGACGCCCGAAGCCGAACCCGCTGCTGCGAAATACGTCGCGGTCGAGCGCACCGCAGGGTTCGCCGTCGCAGAACCCGGGCCGGAGCGGTTCGCCGAAGAACGTGCGGCCGAGCCGGTAGCGGCCCAGCGCGAGGCAGAGCCGGTGGCAGCCATGCGTGAGGCAGAGCCAGTAGTAGCAGCCCCGCCTGTGCCGGAGCTGGTGATGGCGGCGCCTGCTGCGGCACCGCCTACGACAACGGTGTTGACCATACCCGCGATCGAGACCACGGCGGAGAGCCAACGCGCGGAGCGTGCCGTCGAGCCTGCACAGCCCGAGGTCTATCGTCACGAAGAGCTTCCGCCGACTTACCGTGCGCCACCGCCGCCGCAAACGTTTACGCTGCCGTCGGACCTGGTCCAGATCGAGACCAGCCGGGAAAAAGTTCCGGAGACGCAGGCGGAAGTGCTGACACCGGCCGGTGAGACCGCAGGAACTCGGCCGCGCCGTCCTCGTCCGGTTGAGGAACCGCAACCCGGCGAGCCGCTGGTTCAGGTGGAGACACGGCACTGACACTACTGTCGGATCGGTAGTTCGAAACGGGCCGGCGTGAGCCGGCCCGTTTCACTTCGTCAGCGCGGCCGCGACACCTTCAAGCGCTCCTGGATGTGCGCCAACAGCCCACGGCTCGCGTCTTCCGTCATATCGAGCACGCGTTCAAAACCCTCCATCGATCCATAGTAAGGATCGGGAACTTCTCGTATGTCCACGCTCGTCGCGTATTGAAGGAACAACTGAGCCTTGGCGCGATGATCCGGTGGACTCAGACGATGCAGGTAGGCCAGATTGTCGCGATCCATGGCCAGAAGATAGTCGAACCGCTCGAAGTCCTCGCGCTTGACCTGGCGCGCACGCAACCGGCTTAAATCGTAGCTGCGGCGCGCCGCTGCTGCTTGCGCCCGCGGGTCAGGCGGATCGCCCACGTGATAGTCGAGGGTCCCAGCCGAATCCGTCATGATCAGGCGCGATAGTCCCGCCTGCTGGACTTGATAGCGGAACACTCCCTCCGCCGTCGGCGAACGGCAAATGTTGCCCATGCAGACGAAGAGCACGCTAATCTGATGGGTCATGTCTGCAATAGGTTGATAAATATCGTTTCATGTCTATCTTGATCCACATCGAGCGGGAGGAAGAGGTTTGTGCTGCGCAAGAAGTGCGCCGGAGAGCCGAGCGTCGAGACACTTGGAGAATGGCCGCAGTTGAGTTTACAGCGTGCCCGCGAATACATCAGAGCACAGCGTGGCAAGGAGGCCGACCCCGGGGTGCAAACCGTGCGAGAACTGTGCGATCGATTCTACGATGGTGTCATAAAGGCCGAGCACGAGCCGCCGAATACGTACAAGCGGTACCTCGATCGCGACCTCAAGCCGGCAGCAACACACATATTTCTCTATATTTCTCCATTGCGCTGTATGCCGAATTCAGCGGAGACATCGAGGGCTGAAGTCCAACATGGCAAAAACAGGCACACTGGATGGATGAGGTGGACCAATCCGGCATCAGCAGCAGCATCGCGGGGTCGAGCTCCAGGTCGGCGCAGACAGCCGAATACCGATTATGACTGGAATTCACGGGAGCCCTACGAAGGATTGCAAGATGCCGACAAACCAATCGACCGGAAACTAAGCAATGCTGTCGGAGACAGTAAGCGCTGCGCGTGACATCGGGCGATTGTACGAGATCGCCTCCGTTCTCATTCATTACGGACTCGGCGACATAGCGCGCCGGCTGGGTATAACTGGCGCCCTCGAACGCGTCGGCAAAACCCTGCGCCGGAGTCGCCATCATGCGATCGACCACATGACATCGGCGGAGCGGATGCGGCGCGCGCTGGAGGACATGGGCCCAACCTTCGTCAAGCTCGGCCAGATCCTTTCTACTCGCGTCGACCTGTTTGCGCCGGAATGGATCGCCGAGTTCGAGAAGCTGCAGGATCATGCCGCGCCGGTTCCCTTCGACGAGATCCGCGCGCAACTCGCCGCGGACCTCGGAGCAGATCCCGATAGCGTGTTCGCGGAGCTGGATCCGGCGCCCCTCGCAGCAGGATCCATCGCCCAGGTACATCGCGCCCGATTGCAGGACGGCACGGCGGTGGTTCTGAAAGTCCGTCGTCCCGGAATCGAGTCGGTGATCGACGCCGACCTGCGTCTGTTGCGGCATCTTGCAGAACTGGTCGAACGCGAATGGCCGGCGCTGCAGCGCTATCGGCCCCGCGCCTTGGTGCGCCAGTTCGCGAAATCCCTGCACCGCGAGCTCGACCTCAGGACCGAGTGCCGCAACGCCGAGCGCATCGCGGCCAACCTCTCCGCGAACGAGAACATCGTCGTCCCGGCGATCTATTGGCAATGGGCGACACAACGGCTGAATGTTCAGCTCTATGTGGATGGAATTCCGGGTCGAGAACTGGCCGCCGTCGACGAAGCCGGACTGGACCGGCGCATCCTGGCGCGGCGCGGGGCCAATGCGGTATTACAGATGGTGCTGGCAGACGGGTTTTTTCATGCCGACCCGCATCCGGGCAATGTCTTCTATCTGCCGGGAAACCGGCTTGCCTTCATCGATTTCGGGATGGTGGGCCGGCTCTCCCGGGAAAGGCGCGACCAGCTTGCCGACCTGCTCTACAGTCTCGCGCAACGCAACCCAGAGCACGCCGCCGAATTGTTGGTGGACTGGGCGGACAAGGCTGAGATGGACATGCAAGGCCTGTGCATGGATATCGATAGCTTCATCGACGAATTCCACGGCCTTCCGCTCGAGCAGATCGAAGTGGGCCGCCTGCTCGGAGACCTGACGGCATTGATGCGCGAGCACAGGCTGACCCTCCCGCCCGACCTTGCGCTGCTGTTCAAGGCCACCATCTCCCTGGAGGGCTTGGGCCGCATGCTCGATCCGGGCTTCGACATGGTCAGCGAAGCGCGGCCGTTCCTGGCGCAAATCGGTCGCCAGCGCCGCTCCCCCCGCGCGCTGGCGAGACTGGGCGCAAAAAGCCTGCGCGAGGCCGCCACACTGGCCTTCAGCCTGCCCGGCGAACTGCGCCGGCTGTTGAAAGCGATGGACAGAGGCGCCGTCACTGTGCACGTGGACATCTCGCATCTCGATCGGGCATTCGAGCGCATGGACCGGTCCGTGAGCCGTCTGACGATTGGCATCGTGACCGCGGCGCTGATCATCGGCTCTTCTATCGTGATGACCGTGGAGACCGAATCGACATGGTTGGGTCTGCCCTTTTTCGGGTTGTTGGGATTTATCGGCGCGGTCGTCTGCGGTATCTGGCTGCTGGTCTCGATCGCACGCAGTGGGCGCCACGAGTAGATGCTGCCGGTGTTCTGCCTTGACCTCGATCAAGATCCCCGGTCGCGGCTCAGGCAGTATGT
>JBGPMS010000108.1:0-14819 GCA_041487115.1 Gammaproteobacteria bacterium | reverse complement strand
TCCACCGCCGAAATCGTCATGACCGTGCTGCACGCGGGCGGAAAGTTCGACAGCAACTCCTACAAGATCTCGGGTGGGCTGCACGGCGTGGGTGTATCGGTGGTCAATGCCCTGTCCGAATGGCTGCGGCTGACCATCCGGCGTGGCGGGAAGGCCTACCAGATGGAATTTCGCAATGGCGATCCGGTCGCGCCGTTGAAGGAAATCGGCAACACCGAGCGGCGTGGCACCGAGGTGCACTTCAAGCCGAGCGGCGAAGTCTTCGGCAACATCGAATACCACTACGACATTCTCGCCAAGCGCCTGCGCGAGCTGTCTTTCCTGAACAACGGCGTGCGCATCGAGCTGGACGACCAGCGCAACAACAAGGAAGAGATATTCCAGTTCGCCGGTGGCATTCGCGCCTTCGTGGAATTCATCAACCGTACCAAGAATGTCTTGCATCCGCATATCTTCCATGCGGTGCGAGAGCGTGACGGGACCGGTGTAGAAGTGGCCATGCAGTGGAACGATTCCTATCAGGAGTCCGTGCTCTGCTTTACCAACAACATCCCGCAGCGCGACGGCGGGACACACCTGACGGCGCTGCGCGGCGCCATGACCCGTACCCTGAATCAGTACATCGAGCAGAACGAGTTCGCCAAGCGAGCCAAGGTCGAGACGACCGGGGACGACATGCGGGAGGGATTGACCTGCATTCTGTCGATCAAGCTGCCTGACCCCAAGTTCTCGTCGCAAACCAAGGACAAGCTGGTGTCCTCCGAGGTGCGGCCGGTGGTCGAGGAGTTCGTGTCCGAAGCCCTGATGAGCTTTCTGCTGGAGAAACCGAGCGACGCCAAGATCATCGTGGGCAAGATCATCGAGGCCGCCCGCGCACGCGAGGCAGCGCGCAAGGCGCGCGACATGACTCGGCGCAAGGGTGTTCTGGATGGCTTCGGCCTGCCCGGCAAGCTGGCCGACTGCCAGGAGAAGGATCCCGCACAATCGGAACTGTACCTGGTGGAGGGCGACTCGGCCGGGGGCTCGGCCAAGCAGGGGAGAGACCGCAAGTTCCAGGCGATTCTCCCGCTCAAGGGGAAGATCCTCAACGTGGAACGAGCGCGGTTCGACAAGTTGATTTCGTCGAACGAGATCGCAACCCTGATCGTCGCTCTGGGGACCGGCATCGGCAAGGAGGAATACCGTCCCGAGAAATTGCGCTATCACCGCATCATCATCATGACCGACGCCGACGTGGACGGGTCCCATATCCGCACGCTGCTGCTGACGTTCTTTTACCGCCAGATGCCGGAATTGGTGGAGCGCGGGCATATCTATATTGCCCAGCCTCCGTTGTACAAGGTAAAGCACGGTCGCGATGAACGGTATCTCAAGGACGACCACGAACTGAAGGACTACCTGCTCCGGCTGGCGCTTAAGGATGCCGAGCTGCACCGCGGCGAAGGCCTGCCGCCACTCACCAAAGATGCCTTAGCAGCGGTGGCGCGCGAGTACATCCTGGCAGAGGCGGTGATCGAGCGGCTCTCCCGCCGCATCGACCCGTTAGTGTTGCACGCTTTGCTGCGCGGTCCGGAACTGGACTTGTCGAACGCGGAAGGTGCGTCGGCGTCGTCGACCGCCTTGGCGCGTGATCTGCAAGGTCAGGATGTGACTATTGCCCCGCACTTCGACGAGAAGACGGAATCCCACGTGCTGTTGATCAAGAAGATGCAGCACGGCAACCTGCGCCTCAGCAGTGTAAACCGCGATTTCGCCGAGAGCGGGGACTACGCGCAAATCCGGAAGACCGCCAAGGTCCTCGAGGGCTTGCTGGGGCCAGGCGCCTTCGTCCAGCGCGGCGAGCAGAAGCAGCTGGTGACCGAGTTTCGGCAAGCGGTGGAGTGGCTGTTGGACCAAGCCAGGAGTGGGCTCACCATCCAACGCTACAAGGGACTGGGCGAGATGAATCCGACGCAGTTGTGGGAAACGACCATGGATCCAAAGTCGCGCCGCCTGCTGCGGGCCCAGATCGAAGACGCCATTGCTGCGGATGAGATCTTTACCACGCTGATGGGCGATGTGGTGGAACCGCGACGTGCGTTTATCGAGGCCAACGCACTGGGGGTTCGCAACCTGGACGTTTGATCCTCCCGGACGGTCCGGGTAGCGAGCGTTCGCGTTATGCGCTCTTGCGGCGTACCGCTGGTTTGCTGCGCGTTGGGGACCTGCGTGTTTTCCTCGCCGCAGGAGCCGGCGCGGTCGTGGGCTTGCTGGCGCGCCCCTTCCCCGTAGGAGGCGCAGCCGCCGGCGCGGCCTTCGGTGCCTTGCCTCCTCGCCCCTTCACCGGCCGAGCCCTCGAATTTTCGTTTTTGGGCCCCTTGGCCTGCTTGGCCGCAAGGATCTCCAGCGCCTCATCCAGCGTGAGCTTCTCTGGGTCGTAGTCCTGTGGCACGGTCGCGTTGATTTTTCCATGCTTGACGTACGGACCGTAGCGGCCGCTCAGCAGCGCCACCGGTTTCTGATCCGAGGGATGCATGCCGAGTGGTTTACCCGCTGCGGCGCGGGCGGTCCTGGGCGCCGCCAGTAGTTCCACCGCGCGATCCAGGGCGATGTCGTACACGCTGTCGCTCTTGGGGATCGATTTGTAACCACCGTCGTGCTTCACGTAGGGGCCGAACGGCCCGATGTTGGCCTCAACAGCCTTGCCGGACTGCGGATGATTGCCGAGTTGGCGCGGCAGAGACAGCAGCTTCAGCGCTATATCGAGCTCCGCGGTGGCGACTGGCGCATTCTTGGGCCAGGCGGCGCGCTTGGGCTTGACCTCAGCCTTGGGGTCGGTAGGTCCGAGCTGCACGTAGTAGCCGTAGGGCCCGCGCATCAAGAACACGTCCAGGTCGCTGTTGACATCCTTGCCGAGGTTCATCGGCCCGTCGGCCAGTCCGCCCCAGGGCCGCGTGAAGTCGCAGTCCGGATAGCGGCTGCAGCCGACGAACAATCCGCGCCGGCTGTTCTGCAGGTAGAGTTCCCCCTTCTTGCATTTGGGGCACTTTTCTCCCAGCGGGCTGCCGCGCGCAACGTCTTGTTTCTCCGCCAGAGTGCTGGAGAACGCGTCCCAGAACTCGCGCAGCACCGGCACCCACTCACGTTCCCCGTTGGAGATGAAGTCGAGCTGGTCTTCCATGCGGGCGGTGAAGTCGTAGTCGATATAGGGGTTGAAGTGCGCGGTCAGGAACCCGCTCACCAGCCGCCCCAGATCGGTGGGAACGAACCGCTTCTTGTCGAGGTAGGCGTAGCCACGCTCCTGCAGGGTGGAGATGATGCTGGCATAGGTGGACGGCCGGCCGATGCCGTACTCCTCGAGCGTCTTCACCAGGCTTGCTTCGGTGTAGCGTGGCGGCGGCTGAGTGAAGTGCTGCTCGCCGAACAGGCGGTCGAGCGGAATCCGTTCACCCTCTTCCAGCGGCGGCAGCTTCTCGTCGCCCTCCTCGGTGGAGTCGTCCAGGTCCTCCTTGTACACCGCAATGAAGCCGGGAAACACCAGGGTCTGGCCGCTGGCGCGAAACAGCGTGTCCTTGTCTCCGACATGGATATCCACGCCGGTCGTGTCGAACCGGGCCGGGGCCATCTGACAGGCGAGCGTGCGCTTCCAGATCATCTCGTATAGCCGTGCCTGGTCGGGAGTGAGATGTGGGCGCACCTGGTCCGGCGTGCGGGATATCGAGGTCGGCCGGATGCCCTCGTGCGCCTCCTGTGCGTTCTTGGACTTGCTGCGATACTGGACGGCGCTCTTGGGCAGGTAGTCGGCGTTGAAGTGCTTGGCGATGTAGTCCCTGATCTCGTGCAAGGCCTCGTTGGCCAGGTTGGTGGAGTCGGTCCGCATGTAAGTGATCAAGCCGACCGTCCCACCGCCGATGTCCACGCCTTCGTATAGTTCTTGCGCGGTTCGCATGGCGCGCTGCGCGGTCATGCCTAGCTTGCGCACCGCTTCCTGCTGCAGCGTAGAGGTGATGAACGGCGGTGACGGGTAGCGCATCTTCGGCTTGCGCTCTACCTTCATCACGGTGCCACTGCCCTTCGCGCTCCTGAGCAGGTCGTCCACAACCGACTGTTGCTGCGCTTCGGTGGTAAGCGTGAACTGCTCCACCTTCTTGCCCTTGTATTGGGTCAACCGCGCGCTGAACTTGTCCTTGCCCTTGTGGCTCTCCAGGTGGACGGTCCAGTATTCGCGCGTCTTGAAGCTCTCGATCTCCTGTTCGCGTTCCACCAGCAAGCGGAGCGCCGGGCTTTGCACCCGTCCGGCGGACAGGCTCGGGCCGATCTTCTTCCACAGCAGTGGGGAGAGGTTGAACCCGACCAGGTGGTCGAGCGCACGGCGGGCCTGCTGGGCGTTCACAAGCGGCATGGAAATGCTGCGCGGGTGCGAAACGCCTTCCTTGACTGCGGACTCGGTGATCTCGTAGAACACGACGCGCTTGACCGGCCGGGTCTTGAGCGACTTCTTACTCTTCAGGATCTCCGACAGGTGCCAGGCGATGGCTTCGCCTTCGCGGTCCGGGTCGGTGGCCAGCAGCACCTGGTCCGCGTCTTCGGCGGCCCTGGTGATCGCGTCCATGTGCTTCTTGTTCTTTTCCACCAGCGCATAGCGCATGCGGAAGCCGTGGTCCGGGTCGACGGCACCTTCCTTAGCCTCAAGATCTCGGACATGACCATAGGAAGCCAGCACCTCGAAGTTGCGTCCAAGGTACTTCTTGAGGGTTTTCGCCTTCGACGGCGATTCGACGATGAGCAGGCTGCGGGTCATGCTGCGACTGCACAAAAGAGGAGCGGCAGATGATAGGCACTCAAACCCCGCAGCGCAAGCACATGCCGGGCCCCGGGGCGCCTCAGTGAAGCGGAGGCACGTGGCTCCCAGCCAGCAGCTGGTCCAGGATAAGCGAATTGAGGACCTGGCGCTGATTCCAAAGCACCAGCAGAACCACCACCTTGACGTGATCCAGACCCGCCTCGGGCACGTCCAGCGCGAGGATTCGCTCGATCACCAATTCGCGCTGCGAAGAGGACAAGACGCTGCAACGCTCCAGGAACAGGAGGAAGCTGCGCGAAGCCACGTCGATGGCGCGCTGTTCGAGTGGGGAAAAATGGCGCAGGCCGCCAGTGGCAGGTAGATCGGGCACCACGGGGTCGCGCTCAAGGCCAGCCAGCCAGCTCAGAGCCTCCCGGATCTCCTGTTCATCGAATCCGGCCGCGGTCAAATGCCGGGACAGCGATTCGCTTTCGGGATAGCTCCCGCTACTGAAGAAGCGCTCGACTAGAAAGATGAGGATGTCGAACAAGTTACTGTTGGCCGAGGGTCTCGGCTGCTCGGTTCGGGTATCCGTTAGCGCATGCGTTGGAGCAAGCCGCCAGGAAGCCGGCTCAGGTAGCCGTCGAGTTCTAGCCTGAGGAGAATGGCGGAAGCGGCATCGGGCGTCAAGCCGGCTCTGTCGCAAAGCGAGTCGACGTCAATCGGTTCGAAGCCCATCGCGGCAAGCACTGCCGATTCTTCGGCCGGAAGCCGGCCTGTTTCGCCTCCTGATCTAAGTGCGGGCGGCGCCAGGCCCAGTTCTTCCAGCACATCCTGGGCGTCTTCCACCAGCTTGGCACCTTGCTTGATGAGCCAGTGGCAGCCCTTGGACAACGGCGAATGGATCGAACCGGGGATCGCGAATACCTCCCTGCCCTGTTCCATTGCTTGGCGTGCCGTGATGAGCGATCCGCTGCGCACCGCCGCTTCAACTATGAGGCAGCCGCGCGCCAAGCCGCTGATGACGCGGTTGCGCCGGGGAAAGTTGGCCGCGAGCGGTGGTGTTCCAAGAGGAAACTCTGAGATGAGTGCGCCCTCGGCAGCGAGCCGATGGGCGAGTTCGCGATTGCGCGCCGGGTAAACCTTGTCCAGCCCGGTCCCGACCACCGCAACGCTCGAGCTAGCGCCGCTCAGGCCGCCCCGGTGCGCCGCGCCGTCGATGCCGAGTGCCAGGCCGCTGATGATGGTGAGCCCGGCATCGCTCAAGGCGTGGGCGAACGCCTCTGCGTCGCGGATCCCGCGCGGCGTCGCGTTCCGGCTGCCCACGACAGCCAGCGACGGCTGCCCGAGCAGATCGACGCGGCCCTTGACGAACAACAGCAGCGGAGGGTCGGCGATTTCCAACAGCACCCGCGGATAGCGGGTGTCCCCCAAGGTCAGCAGCTGATTGTCTGGCTCGTCGAGCCAGTCGAGAGCCTGGCGTACCGCTGCCCCATCCGCGCCGGTGCGCAATGCTTGTGCGGCGGGTTCACCTGCAGTGCGGGCGACTGCGGTCGGATTGGCGTCGAGCGCCTCCTGCGGGCCGCCGAATGCCTTCAGCAGCTTGCGCTGACTTGCAGGACCTAGCTTCGGCGTGAGCGCGAAGCGCAGCCACGCTTCCGCGTCTCGCACCGGGGTGCGACCGTCGGAGCCGGGCATCCGGTGCGTCGAGCGGCTGAGATTCTCAAGGATTCCTGAGGATGTCCTGGATGTGGACGGGGCGCTTGGCGGTCATCACCAACCCGTAGGACATCTTGTTGAATACTCGGAAAACCAGCACCAGCCCATACTGCTGCTCGGGGAGCGGGACCATGTGATCGCCCAACGCCACTGCGCCTTCCGAGCGGAATAATCCGAGCACGTGACCCGACTCCAGTCCATCGCGTGCGCCGCGATTTATGACCACTACCGAAAGTGGGCCGATCTCTGCGACGGCGGTGTTGGTGCCGGCAATCACCTTGCCGCGTACCTTTTTCTCCGGCGCACGGGGGACATAAGGCAGGCTCTGTAGAGCGGGTATCACGGTCAGCCGGTCACCCTTGGCTACCTCCTGCACCACCCGCATTATCCGCAGAGTCGAAACCTGGCCGAAGGACTGGACCTCTACGTCGCCCAGATATACGGCTTCGTAACCGAGCATTTCGTTGGTGTCGGGGTCCTGAAAGATTCGCCCCGGCCGGTACAGGTTCCAAAAGGTGCCCTTGTTCTCCTCCAGACCCGCAGCGTAGGCCATATCATTGCCACCGAGCACCACCCGGTCGTCGGTTGTAGCAACGATTCTTGGTGCGCTGGCGATGGCATCCGGATCGACCACCAGCGGACGAGTCAGGAACGGCTCAAGATCCTTCGCCGGGATGGTAGGAATGGCCAGGTTGAGTGCCTTGGACCGCATGCGCGGCTCCAGCTTGGTCACCTGCAGTTCGTAGCCATACCAGCGGGAGAGGCCTCCGTCCGGCACGCCTTCGAGACGCAGGCGCGGCGTTGCGCCCGACAGGTCCAAGATGATCACGTCTCCCGGGTAAATCAGGTGTGGGTTTTTCACCTGATCCCGGTTCATGCCCCAGACGTCAGGCCATTTCCAGGGGTTCTTCAGGAAGCGGGCGGAAATGCCCCACAGGGTATCGCCGCGCTTGACCGTGTAGCGCGCAGGCGGGTTGTCCTGCAGCTTGACATCGGAGGTTCCTTCGGCGCGTGCTGCGGCCTGCGCGGGCTCGGGCGGGTCCGCCGCATCCGCTGGCGCCGCTGCGGGTGCCGCGGCCTTCATGGGTTCGTCCTGGCCGGCGACCGGTGCCGCACCAAGCATCCAGGCGAGCAGGAAAGGGATAACCGATATAATTCTGGTCATATACGCCCCCAGTCTTCTCCGGTGTCCGCAAGCGGCGTCTCAGTTTCGGCGGCGGCGCGCTTGAAAGTCCGGCCCATCGTAACAATCTTGTTTAAATTCTGCATGTAGTCCCCTCAATTAGCAAGCAAATTATGGCCCTGCTGTCCATCCTACGCTACCCTGATGAGCGCCTGCATACGGTCGCCGAGCCGGTGGAATCGGTTAACGGCGAAATTCGACGCTTGGTTGAGGATATGGCGCAGACCATGTACGCCGCGCCGGGTGTCGGCCTTGCCGCCACGCAAGTGGACGTACACAAGCGAGTGATCGTGATCGACATCTCGGAAACCCACGATGAGCTTCTGGTCCTGATCAACCCTGCGATCCTGGAGAGCGGTGGCGTGTCGGACTTTGAGGAAGGCTGCCTATCCGTTCCGGGGATATACGAGAAGGTCCAGCGCGCGGAGTGGGTCAAAGTAGGCGCCCTCGATCGCGCTGGGCAGCCGTTCGAGGTAGTAGCCGATGGCCTGCTCGCCGTGTGCATTCAGCACGAAATGGATCATCTACGGGGTAAGGTCTTCGTGGAGTACCTCTCGCGCTTGAAGCAAAACCGCATCCTGGGCAAGATCAAAAAGCAGGAGAAGCAGCAGCGGCGGGCGCTGTAATGGCCGGGGCGGGCTGATGCGAATCGTTTTTGCCGGCACGCCCGCCTTCGCAGAGGTTGCTCTGCGCACATTGCTCGACGCGGGCCACGATGTGGCCCTGGTCCTGACTCGACCTGACCGGCCCGCGGGACGCGGGCTCAAGCCCCGGCCCGGCGAGGTCAAGGCGCTGGCATTGGAGAAGGGATTGGCGCTGGCCCAGCCAGCTACATTGAAATCGCCGGAGATGCACGAACTCCTGCGTGCAGCGCGTGCACCTCTTATGGTGGTGGCTGCCTACGGGGCGATCCTGCCGCAGTTGGTGCTCGACGTGTTTCCAGCAGCCTGCTTCAACATCCACGCCTCGCTGCTGCCGCGCTGGCGCGGCGCCGCCCCGATTCAACGCGCCATCCTCGCGGGGGACCGCGACACCGGTATCAGCATCATGCGCATGGAGGCCGGGCTGGATACCGGGCCGGTTTGTTTGAGCGAGCGCCTCGCGATCGGGTCCGAGGACACGGCAGGCTCGCTGCAGGACAAACTCGCCGTGCTGGGCGGGACATGCATCGTGCGCGCGCTGGCCGACCTTGAGGCCGGCCGACTCGAGGCGATACCGCAGCCGCGCGAGGGTGTGACCTATGCCCGGAAGATCGAGAAACAGGAGGCCTCGATCGATTGGTCGCACAGCGCGGAAGAAATCGAACGCCAGGTGCGCGCCCTCAACCCGTATCCGGTGGCGAGCACCAGTTTACGCGGCGAGCCGCTGCGCATCTGGCGCGCGCGGGCGGTGGAATCGCACGCGGACAGGCCTGGCCGCGTGATCGACGCCGGCGACGGCGGAATGCTCATTGCATGCGGGACTGGTGCTTTGTTAGCGCTGGAGCTGCAGCGCGCGGGGGGGAAGCGGCTAGCGGCAGCCGACTTCCTGCGCGGCGTCATGCTCGATGACGGCGAGTTGCTCGGCGCGTGATCGAAACCCAGCTGCAGGCTACGCGTGTGGTGCTGGAGGTGTTGGACGGTCGCAGTCTTACCGGCGCTCTAGCGCAGTCCCGAGCTGCCGTCGCGGAGCGGTCCTGGGGCGCGGTGCAGGACATTTCGTTCGGCGTGCTGCGCCATTTGGGGTTGTTGCGCGGACTGCTGGCGGCGCTGGTGACGCGCCCAGTCACCGACCGTGACTTGGAGGCACTGTTGTTCGTGGCGCTGTACCAGCTGCAGTTTTCGCGTGCCGCACCTCACGCCGTGGTGGATTGTGCGGTGCAAGCCTGTGCGCGGTTACGCAAAACGTCAGCCAAGGCGCTGGTCAACGCCGTGTTGCGTAATTTTCTGCGTCGCCCCGAGCCACTGGTGTCGCAAGCGCAGCGGACCGAAGAGGGGCGCTGGTCGTACCCGCAATGGTGGATCGACGAGGCGAGACGCACCTACCCGGACCGCTATGGCGCGATTCTGGAGGCTGGCAATGCGCATCCGCCCATGACCCTGCGCGTCAACTTGCGTCGCATACCCCGCGAGGACTATGTTGCGTTGCTGCGCACGGGAGGCTTCGAGGCCAAAGTGATCGGCGATGCCGCGCTGATGCTCGACGAGCCGCAGAACGTGGAGCTACTGCCGGGCTTTCGCGACGGGCTGGTCTCCGTACAGGACCTGGCTGCACAGTACGCGGCGCCGCTGCTGGATCTGGCAACCGGTCAACATGTCCTGGATGCGTGCGCGGCCCCGGGCGGGAAGAGCGCTCACATCCTGGAATCGGCCGCTGTCGTGTTGACTGCCGTCGACCGTGACGCGCAGCGGCTCGACCGGGTGCGTGGAACGCTGGAACGGCTGCGGCTCTCGGCGCGTCTGGTGTACGCGGACGCCACCGACCCCGCGCTGTGGTGGGACGGCACGCCGTTCGACAGAATCCTCCTGGATGCTCCCTGCACCGCTTCGGGTATCGTTCGTCGCCACCCCGACATCAAGTGGCTGCGCCGGGCGGAGGACGTCGACGCGCTGGCCGCGCAACAGCGCCGGCTGCTGGAAGCCTTGTGGCACACGCTGGCTTCAGGTGGTAAATTGCTCTACGCGACTTGCTCGATCTTTTCGGCGGAAAACCAACTGCAGATCTCGGCATTCCTGCAGTCTCACCCGGAAGCGAGGTTGCTGCCGATGTCTAGTATCGCGGACGGCCCGCAAATCGGGAACATCAAGGGCCAGCTCCTTCCCGACCCCCGGCACGATGGCTTCTTTTACGCCCTGCTACAAAAAGACTGAGCGGTTCGCGTTGCATACTCTGCGGTCCCTGATCCTGGCTCTGCTGCTGGTTCTGCCGCTGGCAGCGCGAGCCGAGGGCATCCACATCAAATCGGCGGAGCTGAGCGCGTCGGAGGCCGGCTATTCCCTCGAAGCCAACTACGAGACCACCCTCTCCCACACCTTGGAAGAGGCGCTGCTGCGCGGGCTGGCGCTGCCCTTCGTGATCGACTTCGAGCTTACTTATCCGCGCTGGTGGACGCTCAGCCTGTGGAACCGGACGGTGGTCGAACTGCACCAGCAGCACCGCCTGTCGTACAACGCGCTGACACGCCAGTACCGCGTATCCTTCGGTAGTCTGAACCAGAACTTCGACACGCTTGAAGAGGCGCTGGGCGTCATCGCCCGAGTGCGCCAGCGCGTTGTGTTCTCCCGAGGCGACGTGGATCCGGAAAGCGTGTACATCGCCGCCCTGCGGTTGCGGCTGGATACCTCGCAGCTGCCCAAGCCGCTGCAGATCAATGCCCTTGGCTCGCGCGACTGGAACCTGTCGTCCGACTGGTATCGGTGGACGTTCCGGCCATGACTCGCGCTCGCGTCTGATGAAGACCTCGATACACACCGTGCGCAAATCGCTGCTGACGCGCGGCATGAAGTACCTGGTCGCGGCGATCCTGCTGCTCGGCGCGGTCATGTTGTACCTGCTGTCCAGCGCCAGCTCGAACACGCCCATGTTCGCGCGCGACCTGCCGCTGCTGCTGTTCTTCGGGGTGGCGGTAGTGCTGGGCCTGATGGTGCTGGTGGGCTACCAGTTGCTGGCGCTGCGCCGCAGGCTGGTGGCGGGCTTGTTCGGGTCGAAGCTCACACTACGTCTGGTGCTGTTGTTCTCTCTCGTGGCAGTGCTGCCGGGTGCGCTTGTCTATAGTGTGTCGGTGCAGTTCCTCAACAAGAGCATCGAGTCCTGGTTCAACGTGCGCGTGGATACGGCCCTGGAAGGCGGGTTGAGCCTCGCCCGTACGATCCTGGACAACATGCTCAAGGACTTGACGCTGAAGGCCGGCGGCATGACCCAGGCGCTGGCCGACGCCACGCCTTCGCAGCAGATCGGCGTGCTGAACAGCTTGCGCGAGCAGATGGCGGTGCAGGAGGCGACCCTGTTCCACCCGGACGGGACGATCATCGCTTTTTCCATCAGCGAGGGCTCCGGCCTGATGCCGCAGATGATCTCTTCGACCATAGCGCGCAAGGTGCTGCTCCAGCAACCCCACCGGGCGGTCGAATCCGATGCCGTCAAGGGGCTGCGCCTGCGCGTGGTCGTGCCGGTCAACAAGCTCTCGGGCGAGACCGGCCTGCTGCAACTGATACAGTCGGTTCCACCGCGGCTCGCCCGGGACGCAGAAATGGTGCAGAGCATGTACCAGGACTACCAGGAGCTGTCGCTGTCGCGGCAAGGGCTGAAGCGGCTGTATGGACTCTCGCTTACGCTGGCTTTGCTATTGGCACTCCTGTCGGCTCTGTCGCTGGCGATCCTGTTCAGCGAGCGGCTATCGGCGCCGTTGTCGGTCCTGGCTGCCGGCACGCGCGCCGTGGCGCAGGGCGATTTCAGTCAACGCCATCCGGTCCGCAGCCACGACGAGCTGGGCATCCTCACCGAGTCGTTCAACACCATGACTACGCAGCTGGCAGAGGCGCGCACGCAGCTCTTGCGCAACCAGGACCAGCTAGAGGCAGCCAAAGGCTACCTCGAAAGCATTCTGGCCAAGCTCTCCGCCGGCGTGCTGTCCTTCGACAGCGAGCGCCGCCTGCGTTCGGCCAACCCGAGTGCCGAGCAGATCCTGAGCGTAGAGCTGGAGCCGTTCATGGGTCTGAGCCCGGGCGATTGGGGCCTGCGCGATGCGCGCCTGGCAGAGATCGGCAGCGCCATTCTGACGGCGATCGACCGCGGCGGCAGCCAGGCGTGGGAAGAGCAGCGGGAGTTCGGCAGCCAATCCGGGAAGAAGGTGTTGCTGCTGCGGGGTTCCACGCTTCAAGTGGGCAGCGAGAGCGGGTTCGTTCTGGTGTTCGACGATATTACCCGGCTGCTGCAGGCGCAACGCTACGTGGCCTGGGGCGAGGTGGCGCGGCGCCTGGCGCACGAGATCAAGAATCCGCTTACGCCGATCCAGCTTTCGGCCGAGCGCCTCACCCTCCGATTGGCCGACAAACTCGGGCCCAACGACGCGGAGATGCTGACCCGCGCCACCCAGACCATCGTGGCCCAGGTGGCTCAGCTCAAGGGCATGGTGGACGCCTTCAGTCAGTACGCGCGCATACCGGAGATCCGCCTCGAAGCCCTCGACCTCAACCAGCTGGTGCGCGAGGTGCTCGCTCTGTACGAAGCCCACGGCCGCGGAATCGTCCTGGAGCTCGACCCGGCGCTGCCGGAGGTCGAGGGCGATGTGGCGCGGCTGCGGCAGGTGATCCACAACCTCCTGCAAAATGCGGAGCAGGCCGTGGCTGACGTGAGCCGCCCATGGATCGTGGTACGCACACAGCGAGAGGCGGGCGGGGCACGGCTGGCAGTGCAGGATAACGGCACCGGTTTTCCGCCCGACATCCTGGCGCGCGCGTTCGAGCCGTACGTAACCACCAAGGCCAGGGGGACCGGGCTGGGGCTGGCGATCGTGAAGAAGATCGTGGAGGAGCACAGCGGCAGCATCGAGATCCGCAACCTCCAGCCGGCGGGCGCCGAAGTCGCGATCTTGCTCCCTGCTGTCAGCAAGCAGCGGGTAGTCCAGGCGTTGCCGGCCAACGTCGATGCCGGGTGAGTGCATGAGCCACCGGGCAAGGTTACAGGGCGCGGGTGCCGCATGAGCCAGATACTGGTCGTCGATGACGAGATCGGGATCCGAGAGCTCCTGTCGGAGATCCTGCGGGAGGAGGGTCATCAGGTGCGACTGGCCGAGAACGCGGGTGCGGCGCGACTGATCCGCAACCGCGTACGCCCCGACCTCGTGCTGTTGGACATCTGGATGCCCGACACCGACGGCATCTCGCTGCTCAAGGAGTGGGCCACCAGCGGCCAGCTCACCATGCCGGTGGTGATGATGTCGGGCCACGGCACCATCGACACCGCGGTCGAGGCAACCCGTATCGGAGCCTTCGGGTTCCTGGAGAAGCCCATCGCGCTGCAAAAGCTGCTGACAACTGTTGGTCAGGCATTGCGCACGCCTGCGCCCGCGTCGCAGGCGGTGCTCAGCATGGCCTACCTAGGGAAAGCACCGCTCATCGCGGAGCTGCGCCAGCGACTGGAGACGATCAAGAACCTGAAGACACCGGTCCTGCTGACCGGCGAGCCCGGTTGCGGCAAGACCCTGTGTGCGCGGTTCCTGCATCTTCCCAACACGCCCTGGGTCGCGCCGGAGAGCTTTGCTCTGCTCGACGACCCCGCCAACAATATGGTGGGTCAGGCGGCCGAGGGCACCCTGTTCCTGCACGAGATAAGCGATCTTACGCCCGGACAGCAGCGCAGCCTGCTGGCCCAGGCGTCCAAGCTCGAGCGCTACCATACCCGGCTGGTCTGCTCCTCCTCTAAGCCACTGGCGCGGATGGTCGCCGACGGCACCTTCGACGCACGCCTGTTTTCAGCCATCAGCCCGATTCAGTTGCGCGTGCCGAATCTGCGCGAGCATCCGCAGGACATCCCGGAGCTGGCGAAGCTTATTCTCGACCGTTGCGTCGAAGCAAAGGAGGTCCCGCCGCGGCAATTCAGTACCGGCGCCCTGAACGCCTTGCGGGTGTACGACTGGCCGGGCAACTTGGCCGAGCTGGAGAACGTGGTCAAGTCTACCGCGCTGCTCGCCTCGGGAGCCGAGGTTGGCGTGGTCGACGTGAACAATGCGCTATCTCGACTGGAAGCTCCGCTGGGGCGCGCCTTGGGCGCACTACCGCTCGACCTGGGGCTGCGTGAGGCGCGCGATGCGTTCGAGCGCGTGTACTTTGAGTACCACATCAGCCGTGAGGCGGCCAACATGAGCAAGGTGGCCGAGCGCGTGGGTCTGGAGCGCACCCACCTGTACCGCAAGCTCAAGCAACTCGGCATCAAGCCGCCACGGCGCGAGTAATTCGGCTTCTCGGAGCACGACCCGCAGCCGGGCCAGGCCTATAATTGCGCTGTTACGCTAGAGTCTGCCGCTCCAACCCGCTCCACCCCAAATCGACGCCCCCGATACGACCCCAACGATGGCAACCCGACAAGAGCTGGCCAACGCCGTGCGCGCGCTGGCGATGGACGCCGTGCAGAAGGCCAATTCCGGCCACCCCGGCATGCCGATGGGCATGGCCGATA
>JBGPMS010000107.1:0-14907 GCA_041487115.1 Gammaproteobacteria bacterium | reverse complement strand
GAGAACGCCTCGCTCGCCACTACTCTCCAAGCACGCACCGAAGCCACCTTCACGTTCGCTCAGCTCGGCACCGCCCCTGTGGCGCTGCTCGACGCGTTGCCGATCGCCGGCGAGGAGACGAGCGAAGACGTGGCGCGGCGCGCTGCCGCGCTCGCTCTCGCGGGCCGCAACGCCGCGCCGATCCTCAGCACGTTGCTGGCGCGGCAGAACGCCGACGGCGGTTTCCCTGGCCCGTTTGGATACGAGAGCTCGACGCTGGACAGCGCGTGGGCGCTCATCGCGCTGGCGAGGGCGGGCGGCTCGGGCTCGGCAGCGGCCGGGGCGCGCAGCTTCTTGCTGCGCTCGATCCAGCCCGACGGCGGCATGCCGGGCGTCACGGATGCGGAGCGCATCCACCTCAGCGCGCTCACCCTCACCAGCTTGCAGCTGGGTGCGGCCGATCTTCCGACCGCCGATGGTGTGCGCCGCCTGTCCGCATGGCTGTTCCAAAGACAGGGGCTGGACGGAGGCTGGCTGGGTGATTCCTATCTGAGCGCCGTTGCGCTCGCCGCGCTGGCGCCGGTTTCGGCCGACGCGTCGGTCCGCAACCGCGCACGGCTGTACCTGGCCGGACTCCAGGCCGCGGATGGGAGCTGGAGCGGGGACCCCTTCCTGACGGCGGTGGTGCTGCGGGCGCTCGTGCTCGAACCGGTGGAGCAACCGATTCTGCCGGCGACGTTGACCGGACGCGTGTTGGATCAGGCGACCGGCAACGTTCTTCCCGGCGCCGCTGTGGTGCTGTCGGGTTCCGGGTCGGCGACCGGCAGTTCCGATAGCGGCGGCCGCTTTCTGCTGGGCGATCTGAAGCCGGGCGGCTATGCCGTACGGATCGCGCGCTCCGGCTATGGACCGGTGAGTGCGAACGTGGCGCTCAACGCCGGCCAGGCGCTCGATCTCGGCAACATCTTCCTCGCGCCTTTGCCGACTGGCGGTATCGTGCGCGGACAGGTGACCGCGGCAACCGGCGGACGCCTCCTCGCGGGCGTGCGCGTCACCATGCAAGGCAGTGCGAATCTCTCCGCCTTGACCGGCGCCGACGGCCTCTTCGAGTTCGACGACGTGCCGCCGGGCAACGTGACGGTGGCCGCCAGCCTCGCCGGCTTCCGGAGCGTATCGGGCACGGCCACCATCGCCGCGGGTCAGGTCGTGCTGTTCTCGCCGGCCCTCGTCGGCGAGTCGGAGCCACCACCGACGCAGGGCCGATTCGTCGGCAACGTCGCCGCGCTCGGCACCCAATCGCCGCTGGCCGGGGTGAGCGTGAGCACCGGCGGCGGCAATGCCACGAGCACGGCCGCCGACGGCAGCTTCGCGTTGACGCTGCAGGCGGGCGAGTACACCGTCACATACGCACTCACCGGCTTCGAGCCGGCTCAGCAGCACTTCTTGCTGAGCGCCGGCGCGGAGTTGAACAGCGGGGTGGTCCTGCTGGCGCCTCAACGCAGCACGACCCTGCTCCGCGGCGTCGTCAGCGACCGCGCGACCGGTGCTTCGCTGCCCGGCGCCCGCGTCGAAGTGCGCGGCGGCGGCCCGGCGGCGACTGCCGGCGCGGGCGGTGCGTACCAGCTCGACGGGTTGACCGGCGATACCTTCGATTTGAGCATCGGCGCGGCTGGATATCTCACGCAGTTGGCCACGCTGCGCATCGCGCGTCCCTCCGAGGTGGTGCAGGATTTCGCCTTGCAGCGGCAGACCGCCCTTGGGATGTCGCTGGCATCCGTCGAGGCCGAGCCGGCGGTGGCGCGCGCCCGGACCCCGATCACCGCTCGCGCGACTGTAGCCAACACGGGCACCGAAATCGGCAGCGCGATCTTGCGCCTGGAAGTGAGCGACGCGAGCGGCACGATCGTCGCCCAGGGCGCCGCCTATGCGCCGAATGGAACCGATCCGATCGGCGTCCTGACGCTCGCCCCGGGGCAGGCGGTGCCGGCCGAGCTGCGCTGGAACACCGCGCAGTTCCCGCCCGGAACCTACACGCTCGCAGCGCATCTGGTGGAGCCCGGATCCATCACGGCAACCAATCCGTCGGGGCACGTGATCGCCGAGCTGGTGGACACCCTGGAGGTCATCCAGGAGCTGCACTTCCGCGGCACGATCACGGCCGATCCGCCGGTGCTCCGCGCCGGCACCAACACCAGCGTGAAACTGTCGGCCGTGCTGCAGAACGACGGCAACGGCGAACTGCCGTCGCAGGGCTACGAGCTGCGCGTGATCCGCGTCGACACCGGCGCGGTAGCGTTCCTGCAACAGCAAACCGGTGTGGCCTTCGCGCCGAATGCGCTGCAGTCGTTCCAGTTTCCGGACTGGCTGGCGGGCGACGGCGGCGACTATCGCGTCGAGCTGCAGGCTGCGGCGGATGCGCAGCTCGGCAAGGTGGAGACCTCGATCTATGTGGGCGATTCCGCGCGGGCCGCGTTCACCTTGAACCGGTCCGCGGCGCCGCCCGGCACGCAAACGGTGCGCGGCAAGGTTCGCGTGGAGGGACAGGACGTTGCCTCCGGCACCATCAGCGATCCTCTCGCGCCGCTTGTGCGCGACGCGATTCGCAAGGCGGTGGCCTACGCCGACGACTTTGCTTTCGCCCACTCGGTCAACGACCTGCGCTGCTACGCTTGCCACGTGCAAACGCAGGCGCTGGTCGGCGGCGAGCTGAACCGGCGGCTCGCGCCGGCCAACGAGCACGCGCGGCGAACGCTGCTCAACTTCCTCACCACCACCCAGAACGCGGACGGGTCCAGCGGTCACGACGGCTTCAAGGCGTCCTCGATGCTGACGCTGTGGGCGCTCAGCGCGTGGCAGCGCAAAGAGCAGGTGGTCTCGACCCAGCTCGACGATGCCCGGTACCTGCGCGATCGGCAGGACGGCGACGGTGGCTGGACCTCGGATCATGGTTTCGCCTGGTGGCGCACGCGAGTCTCGCTGACCGGCATCAACGTGAAGAGCTTCGTCGAGCTGCGCCGGCAGCTTGCGCAGGCGGCCGCGCCGCCGATCCAGCTGCGGCCGGCGGCATGGCCGCCAGGCAACGGCATGGGCGACGCCTACATGAGCCTCGCCGGGGACGGAGCCGGCGCTCTTTACGCTGCGGGCTATTTCAGCGGCACGCTGACGCGGCACAACGCGGACGGCACGCGCGAGACGCTGATGACCGGGCTGTCGGGGCCGCAATCCGTCGCCGTAGCAGCCGACGGCACCGCCTACGTCGCTACCGACAACGGCATCTATCGCCGGCTCCCGGATGGATCGACCACGCGCTGGTCGACTCAGCGCGCCACGGGCGTCGCGCTTACACCGGCCGGTGCGCTGGTCGCTGCCAGCTACAGCGACAATGCCGTCTATCGAATCGCACCGGACGGCACCGCCAGCGTCTGGATGTCGGGGGGAGTGCTGGCCAATCCGTATAGCATCGCCGCGGTGGGCGACGATCTCTTCGTCACCAGCTACAGCAGCGCGAAAGTGTTGCGCCTCGCGCCCGACAAGACGGTGGAGGAGGTGGTGTCCTGGACGCGTGGGAACCCGCGCCACCTGATCCGCGCCAACGGCGCCTGGTGGCTCACCACGGAGGAAGGGTTCTACGTCTACGACGACGAGTGGGTCGGCGAACGCCTCGATACCAACCGCGGTTTCGGCGTCGCGCGAATGTCCGACGGCACCATCCTGTATACCGCGAATTCCACGATCACGACGCTCGCCTCCGTCGCGACCGATCTCGCCGCCGAGATCGCCGCCCTCGATGCGTCGATCGCCAGAGCCACCGCCTGGCTGCAGGTGGATGGCAATGTCGACGCCGGCAGCAACCTGGACATGGCGCAACGCCTGATCGGCCTGGGCAGCGCTCGCAGCTTCTTCGACGGCACCCCGCGCGCGGCCGACCTGCAGGCCAAGATGGAGCAGGTGGCCGCGACGCTCCGCTCGCGGCAGGGCAGCGACGGCGGCTGGGCCTGGACCACGCAGAGCACCAGCGATTCCCTGGTCACCGCGCAGGTGGGCGTGGCGCTGGACTACCTGAATCCGTCGCCCGGCTCGCCGGAGGTGCGCAGGGCGGTGCAGCTGCTGCTGAGCCGGCAGCGCCCCGACGGCACCTGGATCAGCGAGAACGGCGTGGCGAGCCCGGTGCTCATCGCCAGCACCTGGGTGGAAATCTGGCTGCCGATCATGCTCAACCGGTTGGGCGGTATCGACACGGACCTCACGCTGGCGTTCCCCGCCAACGTTAGCCTCGCCAATCCCACGCTGACACCGCTTGCCGTCACGGACAACGCCGACGCAGGCAAGACCTACATGTGGAAGCTGCCGGGCGTCACCTCGGGCGGCCGCGATCTCGAATTCGACTTGACCTTCATCGATCTCGCGGTGCGCGAGAGCCGTCCTGCGGCACGCGATGCCTTCCTCACGTTCAACAATACGTTCACCAACCAGCCGCTGGACGCGCCCGTCGCCATCCCCGCGCTGCTCGGCTCCGCATTCCTAGAATTGACCGTGGCGACCGATCACCCCAGCTATGGCGCACGCAGCGCGGTGGACGTGAGCGCGCTGGTGCACAACAGCGCCCAGCTCTCGAGCACCGGCAGCGTGCGGCTGCAGATCTTCGCGGCCAACAGCGTGCAGGTCGCCGATCTGGGTCGCGTGTCGTTCGCCGACCTCGCGGCCGACGCTCAGCGCACGCTCGACGCACCCTGGAATACCGGATCGAGCTATGCCGGTCCGTACTACGCGCTGGGTACTCTGTACGATCTGCAGGATCGGCTGGCGGCGACGGCGCGCGCCGACTTCCAGATCGTCGGGTTGACCGGCCCGGACAGCCCGAGCGCGGGGGCGTCCATCGGCACTGACCGGCAGCGCTACGCACCCAACGACACGGTCCGCGTGCACGACCGTCTGTCGAATCTCAGCCTCAACGCCTCGCTCGAGAATCTCCGGGTGGTGACCACGGTCGCCAATCCGGATGCAACGACTCGCTGGACCCGCAGCGAAACCCTGGCCCAGCTGTCGCCCGAAGGGCTGAAGGACTACGAGTACGGTGTCGCGCTGGCCGGCGCGCCGAGTGGGCGATACAGCGCGCGGTTATCTCTGCAATCGGCTGGCGGCGTGGAGCTCGCCACCGCGAGCGCAAGCTTCGACGTGTCATCGACCGCCGATACCGGACAGGGCCTCACGGGACGCATCAGCGCGACGCCGCGGCAGCTGCCCACCGGCAGCACGGTCATCCTCGACTACGAGGTTGCGAACGCGGGCAATGCCGACCTCGCCGGTGTGCCGGTGAGCGTTGCGATCGTCGATCCGGTCGCCAACCGCGTCATCGCGACCTTCGACGACACGCAGACGTTGCCGGAGGGGCAATCCACGCGGCTGGCGCGCACCTGGCGGACGGTTGGCGCCGCGGGTACCACCTACGTCGCGGTCCTCTACGCGACGCTCAACGGCAGCCAGCGCACCCTCGCGCAGGACACGTTCACCTTGCTGCAAAGCGCGGTGAACCTCGACGTGCACCACGGCGTCGCATCGGAAGCGCGAGTGCTGGCGCTCGTCTCCTGCGCGCAAGGCGACGATGCCTACAAGAATGATGGCAGCGAGGACAAGCAGTGCGTGGCGCACCGCGTCGGCGTGGTCCAACGCGAACTGGTCGCGCTCGGACTCGAACAGCTTGTGGTGAGCGACGACCAGTCCTTCCTCGAAGCTCTGCGTTGCGGACGCTACAACACGTATTGGATCAGCGGCGGCGCCGGCAAGCTCTCCGATCCGCTGGTCAAGGAGTTGCGTGCCGCTGTTCGACGCGGCGAGGCGTTGCTGGTCGACGGCACGCACGACGATCGCAACCGCCTGCTCGACGAAGTGGTCGGCGCGCGCTTCGTCGGCAAGCTCTCCGACAAGTCGCTGACCGTGGCCTTCGACGGCACGCTGCTTCCCGCTGCACGACTGCCGGCCAATGTGCCCGGACAGCGGCTCGCGCTCGCCGGCGGAACGGCCGAGGGCAAGTTCGTCCGTGACGGATCGCCGGCGTTCGTGCGCAACGCCTATGGTCGAGGCAAGGGAGTGATCGCCGCCTTCGACCTGGTGGGCTCCCTCGAAGGATCGGCGGCCGCGGCCTGGCGCACGTTGCTGGACGCCACGTTCGCGTACCTCGCCTCCGCTCCCGAACCTGTGCTCGCGGAGAACGCACTGCTGCCGATCCGCACCGACGTTGCCAATCGCGGCGGCGCGCTCGATGTGCAGGTCGATACCATCCTTCCGGCGGGTGCACGAACGCTGCAAAGCCGCCCGCAGGCGCAGATCATCGGGGCAGCGGCGCGCTGGCAGTTCGCGTTGCCGGCCGGGGCCGCGCAGCAGCTCCGCCTCGATGTGCGCGTTCCGGCCACGGGCGGTGCGTACGCGTTCCCGGCGCAGGTGGGTTACCTCGCCGGCACTCAGGTGTCGCCGTATGGCAGCTACCCGCTCGACATCCAAGTGGTCGGCACGGATGAGCGGCTGGCCCGCGCCGTCGACGCGTTGGATCGCCTCCAGCCGACTCCTAAGTCGGAGCGCGACAAGCTGGCCGAGGCCCGCAAGGAAATCCGCGACGCCCGTGCTGCCCTGCAGCGGCTTGACTACGAAGCTGCGATCGGCGAGACCGTCGATGCGCTCGATGTTCTCCCGTTGCTCCACAGTGTCGACACCGGTCCGGCGCAAGCCGAGCTCGATCGCCTGCTGCAAGCGCTCGAGTTGCGCTGGTGCCGTTCGGGCTGCAACGCATTCGAGTTGATCGGGCCCACGGGCAACGCCCGCTTCGAGTTGGCGTTACGCAACGCGACGCTGCGCAGCGAGCTCGGTATCTTCGCGCTGGAAGGCAGCGACGGCCGGATCGCAGGCAAGCGGCCGGAGGACAAGGGCTATGCGAAAGCCGCACTGGAGAAGGCGAGCACCATATTCCGCAGCGATGCCGGCGCCGGCGCGAAAGCCGACGTGCCGCTCACGGCCGGCGTGTTCTACGGCTTCTATTTGATTCAGGGCGACAGCCGCGCCAACTTCCTCAAGCGCAACCCGGACGATCGCAGCGACGGCAAGCCGCTCGCCTTCTTCTGGGAGCCGAAGGCCAACCCGGATGGTTTCGATCATCTGCGCGCAACAGCGCTGTCCGACGGGCGCTTGCGCCTGCAGTGGGAGGATTTGACCAGCGGCGGCGACAAGGACTTCGATGACCTGGTCGTGGACACGCGCGCAATGAAGCGGTGCGAGCGGCCGTGATGGGAGCCAGTCTCTTTATGTCGTCGAGAAGATTCCTGCGCCTCGGAAATACCGTTCGAAGGAGGACGAACGTGGTTCGCAAACGCTGGCTGCGACTTACCGCGTGCTGCTCTGTTGCGCTCATGCTCTGGCAGACGCTGCAGCCGCTGAATGCCGCGGCGCAGGTGCTCGGGGAGGAAGCCGCACCCGCCGCGACATGGATTCCGCACGGGCTGGTTGCAAAGCGACACGGACACGGCGCCGAGGCTCAGCATGCCGCGCCTGTGCCGCAGACCGCCGCGGAGCGCTACGGTGCGCACGTGGCTCGAATGCACCGCCTGCTCAAGGATCTGGTGCCGCAAGCGGCGATGCCGGCGGCGGCGAAGAAGGGCGAGAAGCAGCTGCGCGCGATCGGACCGAACCTGCGGGTGGAAGTCGAAGTCGCCGTCGGTCCGAACGAGGTTAACCCCAAGCTCGCCCAGTTGAGCGCGGAGTACCGTGCGCTGCAGCCGCTCGCCAAGGAAGTAGACCGCGAGCTCGCGGAGGTAGGAAAGGACATCGCCGCCCGTAAGCTGCCGGACGTGATCCTCGAGCGGCACCACGAGGCGGTGCGCGAATACGCCGCGCGCAACGCCGAGTTCCAGCGGCTGACCGCGGTGGTCGAAGCGGCGCAGGCCAAGAGCTCGCCGGCGCTGCCCGGCGCACTGGCCGAGCTCGGCGCGTTCCTCGCCGGGCATACCAGCGAACCGCCGCACGTGCCGCTCGATCCACGCAAGCTTCCGTTCCGGCCGGCAGCCCCGGCGCGTCAGCCGTACACGTCGGCGCAGCAGCTCGAGCGGCTGTTTCCGGCCAACCGCATCCTGGTCGCGCAGGCCGGAAACTTCAGCGGCCTCGGGCTCTCGCAAACCGCACTGCCGCCGACGCCGACCGACGAAGACCTGGGCGAGACCGAGGAAGTGCGGCTCACTCCGGCGGTGCGCGACCTGGCGCGCTCGCTCGACAACAATCCGGTGCGCATCTTCAATTGGGTGCACAACAACATCGTCTTCGTTCCCACTTACGGCTCGGTCCAGGGCTCCGAATTCACGCTGCAGGCGCAGCAAGGCAACGCGTTCGACACCGCTTCGCTGCTGATCGCGCTGCTGCGCGCGGCGAATGTGCCCGCGCGTTACGCCTATGGAACCGTGGACGTTCCGATCGAGCGGGCGATGAACTGGGTGGGCGGCGCGACCACCCCCGAGGGCGCGACCGCGGCCCTGGGGCAAGGCGGGATTCCGAGCGTCGGCATGTTGAACGGCGGACGCCTGGTCGCGGTACGCATGGAGCACGTCTGGGTCGAAGCGTGGGTCGACTACGTGCCCTCGCGCGGCGCCGTGAATCGGGTGGGCGATACCTGGGCATCTCTCGACGCGAGCTTCAAGCAATACCAGTTCATCGCCCCGGTGAACGTGCGCGCCGCAGTCTCCTTCAACGGCGCTGCGGCGCTGGATCGCATCCGCGCCACCGCGCAAGTCGACGCGCAGGCGGGTTCCATCACCGGGCTGGACAGCGGTGCCGTGGAAGGGATCGTCGAGGACGCGCAGCGCGATCTGACGACCTACCTGGTCCAGAACCAGCCGACCATGCCGGTCGAGGATGTCATCGGCAACAAACGCATCGTGCAAAGCGAGCTGAAGGTGTTGCCGGGCGGTCTGCCGCATGCCGTCGTCGCGCGCGCCGCCCCGTTCCGGGCGATTCCTCGCGAGCTGCAGCACCGCCTGACAATCGTGCTGTACGAATCCGAATTCGACCGGCTGTTCGGGTCGAGCGGCGCGAGCCTTGAATTGAGCCTGCCGGCGATCGCAGGCAAGCGCCTCGGCGTGACCTACGCACCCGCGACCGCGGCCGACGCAGCGGCGCTGGAGTCGTATCGCAACTCGCACGCGACGGCGTTGCCGCTGCATGCGTTGCGCGTGAAGCCGCAGATTCAGCTCGACGGCAGCACGTTGCTCGAAGGTGCGGCGGCCACCATGGGGCTGACGCAATTCTGGGAAACGGGCCTGTCTGGGCCCGACACCGGGGTCAACGATTCGCAACTGTTCCGCGTCTCGGCCGGCGACGAGATGGTGTTCGGCGTCAACGGCAACGGGATCAACCAGGCCGCCATCCATCAACGCTTTCTGAAGACGAGCTCCGAGACCGCGGCGGAGAACCTGCACACCGTGGCGATGTACTACTGGGCCGAGAACGATCGGCTCGATCAGATGATCGGCGACGCGCGCGGCGTGTTCATTCAGCGCCTGCCGTCCATCGGGCTGTTCTCGGCCCCGCTCCAGGTGACCTACGGCTTGTTCGGTGCGCCGCGCTCCGGCTATTACGCTGTACGCGCCATGGACGTGCAGCGGTCGCTGAGCGGCGTCTCGGCGAGGGACGGCCGCGCGTCGACTGCCAGCGCCTACCGCACCGCCAGCGTCATCGGCTCCTACCTCGAGGGGGCTGTGTTCGAGCAGTTGTTCAACCGTGAACGCGGTGCCGGCGTCTCGGCGGTGCAGTTGCTGGCGGACGCCAACGCGCAAGGCATCCCGGTCTACGTCGTCACCGCGGCGAACCTCGCGCAGGTGCAACCCAAGCTTGCGATCGACGCGGATGCCAAGGCCGACATCGTGAACGCCGTGAGCGCCGGCAGGACCGCCTACGTGCCCGAGCGAGCGCCGCTGCACGGCGAGTGGCAGGGGCTCGGCTACATTATCGAGGACCCACAGACCGGAGCTGGGGCCTACCTGATCAAGGGAGGCCTCAACGGCGGAAGCGACAATCCCTGCAATCCCGAGCCGGAGCCGGAACCGGTGCGGGTACCGGTGTTCGAGATCTTGCTGGCGCTGCTGTTCATCGCCTTGCTCATCCTGCTGATCCTGTTCCTGCCCGAGATCCTGGCCGGGCTCGGGGCGCTGGGTGGCGTACTGGGCGGCGCCGAGCCCGTGGCTGCCGCACTGCTGCTGATGCTGGGGCTCGGAGCTTCGCCCGCGAACGCGGCGGTCGGGCCCGGCCCGTTCCCGGGCGACGCGATGGTGCCGCCCGGCGATTGCACGATCGGACAACACCTTTTGCTGCAGGCTGCGGTCGACACCGAATGCCACGGGGCGCCGAGCTGCCGCCAGTTCCCGCTCGGGCCCTGCCCGCTGCTGGACCAGGCGCGCGACCGCTTCCTGCGCTGCGCGCTAGCGCGCACCACCATCAACACCACTTGTTTCCGTGGCGGCAATCGCGGCCACCGCATCGCGGAGGAGGAGGCCTACAATGCCGTGGCAGTGTGCGAATGCCTGCTGCTGAAAAACGGGTGCCCGCCGTGACGGGCCGGCGCACAAGCGCGAGGGTGAAGGAGACGGCGGTCGGATGCTTGATGTTGCGCAGCTCGAACGTGAGATCACAGACGCGTTTGCGGACCGCGGCGTAGCAGACGCGGTGCTGCTCGGCACCCGCGGCGAGTGGTTCGACGAGAAAGGTGAACGGCGCGAGTACGCCGACCCGGAGGTTGGCGCGGCGCATCGTTTCTTCCTCGGCAAGCGCTGGTCGGAAGTGGCGGGCGCGCCGCTGCTGTCCTGGCCACAGGCGTCTTCCAGCCTGATCTTTCTGGAGCCGGAGGTGGCGGCCGCATACCTGCCGGCCTACATGCTCACGACGCTGCGCTCTCCGGACGAAGGTGTGACCATCCTCGAAGGCATCGTCGCGTCGTTGGCGCGGCCGGCTGAAGCGCTGGCCGACCGCGGAAGCGGCGCGACCGCCCTGCGGACCGGCAAAGAGGCGCAGGGCGCAGCCATGCGCGCGAGCGAGCTGGCGCGCTTCGATCGCCTTCTCGATGCATTGAGCGAGCGCCAGAAACAGTCGATCGCACACTTCCTCGAGCATGCGGCGGAAGTCCTCGAGCTCGACGGACTGGAGAATCGGGCGCGCTTGGCGCTGGACCTGTTCTGGGGGCGGTTTCTGGCGCGGGAGTAGGCGCGGCGCGAAGCGACAAGGTCGACCGGTCCGTTGCGCGTAGGTCGGGCGTTGGGCGGTCTCTATTGCGCTGTTCGGCCACCGCCTCTCACTGCTTCGTCAATGGCCCGAAGAAGCCAACGATGATGTGTGCAACCAACTGATCGACTCCCTCGGCCCGTACAGTGGGATCGGTGTACGTTGCATTGCCCGCCCAAACCTGGTTGAGAATCTCGTGTCTACGATCCGCGTCCGGCTCGTTCCATGCGGCACAGTAGGTGTCTATCAGGTGATCGATAGCGTCGGTGCTCGATGGGTTGCTCACTAGTCCCTCCTCACTACCTGGCGACCCCGTAACTGGCGAGCAGGGCTTGCCGTGGGCTGCCCGTTCGATGGAAAGCTTAGCCGACCGCTCACGGTACAGCGTCGAAGAAGTCCACGACTCCAGTCTCCAGCGAGTACTCGGCTCCGACGACGACGAGCCCATCTTTCTGGATCAACTGCTCAAGGACTTCCGATCCGTGTCGAAGATGGTTTGCCGACGCGCGGATATTGGCTCGAACGGCCTGCCGCACCAGGGCATCCGGGTTGTGCTCGAGCTCGGTCGCCAGCAACGCCTCTACGGATGGCCGGATACGGTCGACGATCGAACGGAGGTTGCGTGACTGGTCTTCCGACCGGCGCCCAAGCTGTTCCAGGGTAGCCAGAATAGCCCCGCACTTCGAATGCCCCAGCACGACGACGAGTCGTGTGCGGTACCGCTCCGCGGCAAACTCGACGCTGCCGATTTGAGAAGGAGCGACGATGTTTCCGGCTACACGGATGACAAACAGGTCGCCAAGGCCTTGATCGAAGACGATCTCCGCCGGCACTCGCGAATCGGAACATCCGAGAATGATGGCAAACGGCTCTTGGCCTGCCGCCACTTCGCGGCGGCGCGTTTGGCTCGTGAGCGTGTCGCGGCTACGCACGTCAGACACGAATCGACGGTTCCCCTCGCGCAGGCGTTCGAGGGCTATTGGTGCTGAGATCATCGACGCTCCATCCTCGTCCGGCCAGCCAATAAGCTCATGGGTGCGTGCTCCCGGCCCAGGCTTCTTGAACATCCGCTGTTCGGCGCTCCGGTTGGCTGATACGAAAGTTAGACGGCATGCCTCGGCTCTGCGAGATGGAAAACCGCTGACTCCGTTTCCCCGCGGAAAGTAATCCGACCCTTAGTCCTCTAGCAACGACGTGGGGAACCGCTGGGCACCGCGTGCTCGCGCCTTGGCAGCCTCTTCTGCACGGTTCTTCGGCGGTGCGTTCGTCTCGAGCGAGCGCAGAAGGTTTCTGGAGACTGCCGCTACCTCCTCGACAGCCGCAAGGAACGCAGCTTCGTTGCCTTTCGATGGCTTGTTGAAGCCACTCACTTTTCTCACGAATTGTAGCGAGGCGGCACGAATTTCCTCGTCCGTCACAGGCGGTTCGAAGTTGAACAGGGTCTTGATGTTTCTACACACAGGCGTTCCCTCGATGTGTCAGAGCCAACCAACGCGACGGCGCTAACCGGTCGCCGCCGCGCGATGCGTGGCGGGAACCCCATGGATGTGAGCTGCACGCATTTCGGCCGCGCTCTCCCAAGTGCGGTAGCACCGCAGTGAGCACCTCCGTCTGAACTTGAAATATGCGTTGTAGCGCAGCGAAATGAAGCACCACCAAGGCGCCCCTCAACAAGGCGAGCGTGTTGTCAATGCTTTGCGTATGCGGGCGAAGGATCCAAATCCCGCTGTGGCTCGCAGGCGGGTACTGCCGGATATCGGAGAAATCAAGATCGAAAGTGATGAGTACTCGATCCTCGGTGCGGCAGGCGTTGAGGATGATGGGATCCGGGTCGCCGCCGAGACGCTCTTCAAGAACCGTCTGTACATCGTGACCGGCGTCGCGGAGCAATAGCTCGGCGTCCCGAGGGAGATTCTCGTCCAGCTTAAACCGGACACCCATCAGCCGGATTAGGCAGGCATGGGTACGATGCGTTCCCGAGCCAGGTCGGCAGCGTAGCCGAGTGCGGCAGGAATGTGCTCTGGTTTCAGAGAAGGGTACTGCGCAAGAATGCGCTCGGGTGTCGCGCCCGCGGCAAGATTGTCTAGAACAACCGAGACGGGGATTCGTGTGCCGCGGAAGCATACGGCACCATGCATGATCTGAGGATCGCTATTGATGTAGGGTTTCCAGTCCATCGCGGTAGCTCCACGGGTGTTCCCCAATATAGCACCGCGCTTCCCTTCGTGCCCAACGCTTAGTTGAGCGTCACCCCCGCCGCCGACGAGCGAAGCGAGGAGGGAACCCAGCAGCGCAGCTGTTGGGCGCTCCGGTTGAACGGCAGGTTAGCCGTCTCTTTCACGGAATCTCGACCTCCACATAGCTTCCAGGAGAAGCGGCATCGACGGCTTGAACGACCGCCGGCAGAGCGCGTTGTATGCGCGGCCAGCTCGGCGTCGAGAGTGCAATGATTGCAATGCGCCGTGACTGGAGATTCTGTTGATACCTCAGGTTGAGGTCGGTCGTAACGAGTACCTCGAACCCCTCCTTTTCGGCTACGTCCAGCAGCTCACCGTTCTTGAGTTTCGACCACCCACGTTCGTAGGCGGTCATCACTTGATGCTGCGTCAGCGATTGACGCAGCGGAACGGGAGCGCCTTGGTCAAAGAGGACGCGCACTTAGGCTGGGGCCAACGCACTCCGTGCGGCGTGCTCCAGAACGGAGCGAACTTGATCGAGCGTTACCCCAGGGAACCATTCCACGAACTGTGTGACGAGAGCACCGTCCTCAAGATTCTCGAACAAGGCCGCCACCGGCACGCGGGTGCCGCGAAACAACCAAGCTCCGCTGACACGCTCCGGGTCGCGCTCAACTGCCGGACAAGAGGACCAATCGATCATGGCGAAATGGTACCACCTCGGCGTCGAGGCGGCTAACGAATTGCGTCAGCGGCGCGCGAGGACATCGCAAGCATAGTACGACGCTGCTTCACGCGCGTCCGCTGCACGTAACGGGTTAGAGCGCAATCGGCACCTCATTCTGCAAGCAGCCCCTCGACGTGCTCGGCTTGCGATAAGAGTTCCCGAAGTCTCTTGGTCTTGAACTGAGCCCACTCCTTGAGCCAGGTTGCATCCGCGAGATGATGCTCGACGAGCAACCGCAGGGCGATGAGGTCGGTTCCGTAGAACTCCGAACCCGTAGCCAACCCCTGAAGCTGGAATTTCAAGGGCGCTATCGCTTCGGCAGGCCATCTGGCCACGACATTCATCACAACCGAGTACTTTAGCCCGTCGTGGCGCGACGCCAACGCCCGTTGCACCACAGGGACAGCGTGGACGCCGAGAGCAAGAAAAAAGTCTCGCATCACCAACTCGACGGGCGAACCGTTTGACTTTAACCAATCGAGCATTTGCGGCAAGACCGGCTCGACCGTTGGATAGCCTAGTGCCACCAAGGCTCTAGCACCTTCGGCGTCATCCTTGTCCCGGGGCAGGACTCGCTTGAGGGACTTCGCGTCCATTGCGCTCTAACGCTGCCCATCACCGGCCGGCAACAGGCGGCGAAGCCGGCTGTTGATGGTCCCCGGTGCATGGGCTTGTTCGGCGTCATGGTTGTCAAGCTAGAGGCTGGGATTGCTACCTCGGCTCGTGTGCCAGATGGCCAGCACTTGAACCTCTCCGCCGCGCGTGCGGTAGTACAGG
>JBGPMS010000106.1:0-14913 GCA_041487115.1 Gammaproteobacteria bacterium | reverse complement strand
TATGCATGAGCATGAGTGACCCCATCGCCGACATGCTGACGCGCATACGCAATGCGCAGGCTTCGGAGAAGACATCTGTCGTGATGCCGTCCAGCAAGATCAAAACCGCCATTGCCAAGGTGCTGAAGGACGAAGGGTATATAGAGGACTTCAAGGTGAGCCAGGATGGCGCCAAGACCTTCCTCGAGGTCGGCTTGCGGTACTACGCGGGGCGCCCGGTGATCGAGAAGATCGAGCGGGTGAGCCGGCCGGGGCTGCGCATTTACAAGGCCAGCCGGGATATCCCGGAGGTCATGAACGGACTGGGTATCGCCATCGTGTCCACCTCGCGCGGTGTGATGACCGACCGCAAGGCACGCGCCAGCGGCGTCGGCGGCGAAGTGCTCTGCATTGTGGCCTGACCAGCTAGAGCGGCGAACCGAAGGAACAGCGGGGTAGAAGATGTCCAGAATCGGAAAGATGCCGGTGGCGGTGCCCTCCGGGGTGGAGGTGGCCGTCAGCGCGACCGAGATCTCGGTCAAAGGACCGCTCGGCACTTTGAAACAGCCGGTGAGCCCCAATCTCAGGGTGAAACGCGAGGCGAACCAGGTCGTGATCGAAGCCGCGGACGAGTCGATGCAGGCCGATGCGATGAGTGGCACGTTGCGGGCGCTGCTCGCCAACATGGTTCAGGGCGTCAGCAAAGGTTTCGAGCGGAAGCTCACGCTGGTCGGGGTCGGCTACCGCGCCCAGGCCCAGGGCGACAAGCTCAACCTGTCGCTGGGGTTCTCGCATCCGGTCGTGCATCAGATGCCCAAGGGCGTCAAAGTCGAGACCCCGATCCAGACCGAAATCCTGATCAAGGGGATCGACAAGCAGCAGGTCGGCCAGGTTGCCGCCGAAGTCCGCGCCTATCGTCCGCCCGAACCCTACAAGGGCAAGGGCGTGCGCTACTCGGACGAGGTGGTGATCATCAAAGAAACCAAGAAGAAATAAGTACGAGCGGACAACGTTGCGGTGAAACCATGATCGACAAGAAGCAGTCTCGGATGCGCCGGGCGCGGCAGACGCGCCTCAGAATCGCGGAGCAGAGAGCGGTGCGCTTGACCGTGCGCCGGTCCAATCTGCACATCTATGCCCAGGTGATCGATGCCTCGGGCGCGAAGGTGATCGCCAGCGCGTCGAGCCTGGACAAGGACATGCGCGGACAGGTGCCCAACGGTGGCAACGTCAAGGCAGCCGCTCTGGTGGGCAAGCGCATTGCCGAGAAAGCGCGTGAGAAGGGCGTCGAGAAAGTCGCCTTCGACCGCTCCGGGTACAAATATCATGGCCGCGTGAAAGCGTTGGCCGAGGCGGCGCGCGAAGCCGGCCTCAAGTTCTAGGGACTTAAGAGATCATGGCGAGAGCACCGCAGTCGAGAGCACCTCAGCACGAAGAGCGCGGCGACGGCCTGCGCGAGAAGATGATCTCCGTCAACCGCGTCACCAAGGTGGTGAAGGGGGGGCGCATCCTCGGCTTCGCCGCGCTGACCGTGGTGGGTGACGGCGACGGTGGCATCGGCATGGGCAAGGGCAAGGCACGGGAAGTCCCGGTCGCGGTGCAGAAGGCCATGGAAGAGGCGCGCCGCCGGATGGTCAAGGTTAGTTTGCGCAACGGCACGCTGCACCACGCCGTGATCGGCGAGCATGGAGCAGCCAAGGTCCTGATCCAGCCGGCCTCGGACGGTACCGGCATCATCGCGGGCGGGCCCATGCGCGCGGTGTTCGAGGTTATGGGCGTGCAGAACGTGCTGGCGAAGTGTTTTGGGTCAACCAACCCGTACAATGTGGTGCGTGCCACGCTCGACGCGCTCAAATCCATGAACACGCCGGCCGAGATCGCTGCCAAGCGCGGCAAGAGCGTCGAAGAGATCATGGGGCACTGACATGGCGCAGGACACCAAGACCACGAACACCGCGACGAACGCCAAGACCATCAAAGTGACGCTGGTGCGCAGCGTGATCAACACGCGGGCCAGCCATCGCTCGACCGTGCGCGGCCTCGGGCTGCGCCGCATCAACCATACCGTCGTGGTGGAAGATACGCCGGCGGTGCGCGGGATGATCAACAAGGTCGGCTATCTGCTGAGGCTCGAGGACTAGATGCGGCTCAACACACTGAAACCACCGGCCGGGGCGACGCACGCGCGCAAGCGCGTTGGCCGCGGGATCGGCAGCGGGCATGGCAAGACCGCCGGGCTGGGTCACAAGGGCCAGAAGGCACGCGCCGGCGGCTATCACAAGGTCGGCTTCGAAGGCGGCCAGATGCCGCTGCAGCGGCGCTTGCCCAAACGCGGATTCGTCTCCCTGGCCCGAAGGCTGACCGCGGAGGTGCGCCTGTCCCAGCTGAATGGGATCGACGGCACCATCGACCTCGCCAGCCTGAAGCAGGCGGGAATTGTGCCTCGCTACGCTCTGCATGCGAAGGTGATCCTTGCCGGCAAGATCGAACGCGCCGTGAAGCTGGAGGGGGTTCTCGCCACCAAGGGAGCACGCGCCGCGATCGAGGCGGCTGGTGGCTCCGTAACGGAAGCGGCAGACGGCGCTGGGACCAAAGCTGCTGCTGGCGGCAAGAAAGACGCCAGGAGGGCTGCTGCCGTAGCCAAGAAAGAGACGCGCGCGGCCGAGAAAATCGCTGCCGCCGCGGCGAAGGCTGCGGGCATCGCCACGAAGGAAGCGGCGGGTGGCAAGGCCAAAGCAGCGGCCCGCGCCAAGGCGAAAGCGGCCGGCGGTGCCGAGCCCAAGCCCGCCAAAGCCGAACCCAAGCCCGCCAAGACCAAAGCGGCAGGCGGGGCCGGCGCGAAGGCTCCGGGCACCACCGGGACCAAAAAAGGATAACCGGCCTTGGCCAACGAAGGACTGCTCAGCGGTGGGGCCGGACGCTTCGCGGACTTGAAGCGCAGGCTGCTGTTCCTGCTCGGGGCGTTGATCGTCTTCCGCGTCGGCGCGCACATCCCGGTGCCGGGCATCGATCCCGCGCAGCTGGCGGAGCTGTTCAAGGCCCAGCGCGGCGGGATCCTGGACATGTTCAACATGTTCTCGGGCGGCGCGCTGTCGCGGTTCACTATTTTCGCCCTGGGGATCATGCCGTACATCTCGTCCTCCATCATCATGCAATTGATGTCGGTGGTATCGCCGAAGCTGGAAGCATTGAAGAAGGAAGGCGAATCGGGACGGCGCAAGATCACCCAGTACACGCGCTATGGGACGCTGGCGCTCGCCACTGTGCAGGCGCTGGGCATCGCCATCGCGCTGGAGGGCCAGAGGGGCCTGGTGATCGACCCGGGGCTGCTGTTCCGGTTCACCACCGTGGTGACGCTGGTGACCGGGACCATATTCCTGATGTGGCTGGGCGAGCAGATCACCGAGCGCGGCATCGGCAACGGGATCTCGCTGATCATCTTCGCCGGCATCGCGGCCGGGCTGCCACGGGCCGTAGGGGGCACCCTGGAGCTGGTGCGGACCGGTGCGTTCTCGATCCTGCTGGTGTTGGTGTTGTTTGCCGGCGCGGTGCTGGTGACGGCATTGGTGGTGTTCGTCGAGAGCGGTCAGCGGCGCATCCCGGTGCACTACGCGAAGCGGCAGGTGGGAAAAAAGGTATACGGCGGGCAGAGCTCTTTCCTGCCGCTCAAGCTGAATATGTCGGGCGTGATTCCGCCCATCTTCGCGTCCAGCCTGATCCTGTTTCCGGCCACGCTGGCCGGATGGTTCGGTTCCAGTGAGCGGGCCTACTGGTTGCGCGACATCAGCGCCCAGCTGCACCCGGGCCAGTTGCTGTACGTGGTGCTCTACGCCTCGGCGATCGTGTTCTTCTGCTACTTCTACACGGCGCTGGTATTCAACCCGAAGGAAACGGCGGACAACCTGAAGAAATCGGGCGCCTTCGTGCCCGGCATCCGGCCCGGCGACCAGACGGCGAAGTATGTGGAGCGGATCATCCTGCGGTTGACGCTGACGGGCGCGGTGTACGTGACCCTGGTGTGTCTGCTGCCGGAGTTCCTGATCGTGAAATGGAACGTGCCGTTCTACTTTGGCGGCACCTCGTTGATGATCATCGTGGTGGTGACCATGGACTTCATGGCCCAGGTGAAGGCTTACGTGATGTCGCACCAGTACGAAAGCCTGCTCAAGAAGGCGAACTTCAAGGGCGGCGTGTTCCCGACGAGGTAAGTTCAAGGCGCATGGCGAAGGAAGACACGATCCAGATGCAGGGGGAGATCCTAGAGAACCTGCCGAACGCGACCTTCCGAGTCAAGCTGGAAAACGGACACGTGGTATTGGGGCATATTTCCGGGAAGATGCGCATGCACTACATCCGCATCCTGCCGGGGGACAAAGTGACGGTGGAGCTGACGCCCTACGACCTGACGCGCGGGCGCATCGTCTTCCGCGCGAAGTGAGAACTGAAGGAGCACCGACATGAGAGTACAGGCATCGGTCAAGAAGCTGTGCCGCAACTGCAAGATCATCCGCCGCAACCGCGTGGTGCGGGTGATCTGCTCCGAACCGCGCCACAAGCAGCGTCAAGGTTAGTGTTGCGTCTCCAGGACCCGAGAGGCTAAGGACAGTTATGGCTCGTATCGCCGGGGTAAATATCCCGAACCACCAGCATGCCGAGATTGCGCTCACCGCCATTTTCGGCATCGGACGGAGCACCGCGCGCAGGCTCTGCGTTGCTGCCGGAATCAACGCATCGACCAAGATCAAGGACCTGTCGGATGCGGAAATGGACAAGCTGCGCGAGCACGTGACCAAGCTCACGGTCGAGGGCGACCTGCGGCGCGAGGTGTCCATGAACATCAAGCGGCTGATGGACCTCGGTTGCTACCGCGGCGTGCGCCACCGCCGCGGATTGCCGGTGCGCGGCCAGCGCACCCGCACCAACGCCCGCACGCGCAAGGGACCGCGCAAGCAGGCGATCAAAGCCGGCGGCGGCGTGCCCACCAAGTAACGACGCGTTTTCGCGTGAAGGAATAAAGACACATGGCAAAGGCAGCTACCCGGGTTCGGAAGAAGGTCAAGAAGAACGTGGCCGAAGGCATCGCCCACGTCCACGCCTCCTTCAACAACACCATCATCACCATCACCGACCGGCAGGGCAACGCGCTCGCGTGGGCTACCTCCGGCAGCTCGGGCTTCAAGGGCTCGCGCAAGAGCACTCCGTTCGCCGCGCAGGTCGCGGCGGAGCAGGCCGGACGCCAGGCGCAGGAATGCGGGGTGAAAAATCTGGAGGTGCGCATCAAGGGTCCGGGGCCGGGGCGCGAGTCCGCCGTCCGGGCGCTCAACAACGTGGGGTTCAAGATCACCAGCATCTCGGACGTGACCCCGGTCCCGCATAACGGTTGCCGGCCGCCCAAAAAGCGGCGCATCTGACGAGGTAAGGCTCATGGCAAGAAATCTCGACGCGAAGTGCCGCCAGTGCCGGCGTGAAGGCGAGAAGTTGTTTCTCAAGGGCGAGAAGTGCTTCACCGACAAGTGCCCGGTGGAGCGCCGCAGCTATGCGCCGGGCCAGCATGGCCAGAAACAGTCGCGGCCGTCCGGTTACGCCATTCAGTTGCGCGCGAAGCAGAAAGTGCGCCGCATCTATGGCGTCCTCGAGCGCCAGTTCCGCAAGATCTACGCGGAGGCCGATCGGCGCAAAGGCATCACCGGCGAGAACCTGCTGCAATTGCTCGAGAGCAGGCTGGACACCGTCGCCTATCGCATGGGGTTCGGCGCCTCGCGCACGGAGGCGCGCCAGATCGTGCGCCACAACGCAATTCTGGTGAACGGCAAACGAGTCAATATCCCGTCGTACCAGTTGCGCCAGGGCGATGTGGTCGAAGTGGTGGAGAAGGCGAGGGCGCAACTGCGCATCAAGGGTGCCGTCGAGGCGGCCGAGCAGCGCGGCTTTCCAGAATGGCTGGAGGTCGACGCCAAGGGCATGAAGGGCATGTTCAAGTCCGTGCCGCAGCGCTCCGACCTGCCAGCCACGATCAACGAATCGCTGGTGGTGGAACTGTATTCGAAGTAGCGGCGGGATCGTGCATTGCCGTCCCGCGGGCTGTGAGGCGCGCGGAGTTTATCGACTGGCAGCCATGGCTGCGAACATTTCGTCCCTGTAGAGGCTTGAACCCTATGCAAAGCAGCACTCTTTTGAAGCCGCGCATCATCGACGTACAGACCCTCGGGCTGTTCCACGCCAAGGTGACCATGGAGCCGTTCGAACGGGGCTATGGGCACACGCTGGGCAACGCGCTGCGCCGCATCCTGCTGTCCTCGATGCCGGGCTTCGCGCCCACCGAGGTCAAGATCAGCGGGGTGCTGCACGAGTATTCCACCATCGACGGGGTGCAGGAGGACGTGGTCGACCTGCTGCTCAACCTCAAAGGCATCGTGCTCAAGCTGCACAGCCGCGAAGAAGCGGTGCTCAACCTGCGCAAGCAAGGCGAGGGCGTGGTGACGGCGGGCGACATCGAAGCGACCCACGACGTCGAGATCATCAACCCGGGCCACATCATCGCTCACCTCGCCCCGGGGGGTAAGCTCGACATGCAGGTCAAAGTGGAGCAGGGGCGCGGCTACATTCCGGCTACCGCACGCGCCGGTGTCAACAAGGAAGGGCGGACCATCGGGAGCATTCTCCTGGACGCGTCCTTCAGCCCGGTGCGGCGCGTGAGCTACGCGGTTGAATCGGCCCGCGTCGAGCAGCGTACCGACCTCGACAAGCTGATCATGGACGTGGAGACCAACGGCGTGATCGAGCCCGAAGAGGCAATCCGCTACTCCGCCCGCGTGTTGATGGATCAGCTCTCGACCTTCGCCGACCTCAAGGGCACGCCGCAGCTAGTGGAGCAGCCGAAGACTCCGCAGGTCGATCCCATCCTGCTGCGTCCGGTGGACGACCTGGAGTTGACGGTGCGTTCGGCCAATTGTTTGAAGGCCGAGAACATCTACTACATCGGCGACCTGATCCAGCGCACCGAGACCGAGCTGCTCAAGACCCCCAACCTCGGTCGCAAATCGCTGAATGAGATCAAGGAAGTCCTCGCCTCGCGCGGGCTGACGCTGGGCATGAAGCTGGAGAACTGGCCGCCCGCAGGTCTCGACAAAGACCGGGTTTGAGGCGGCCTGCCGCGCCGATGCCCCAACCATAACCGAGGTGCAACATGCGTCACCGCCTGGGACTCAGAAAGCTCAACCGCACCAGCAGCCATCGCCTGGCCATGCTGCGGAACATGACCAACTCGCTGCTGCGCCACGAGACGATCACCACCACCTTGCCCAAGGCCAAGGAGCTGCGGCGCGTGGCCGAGCCGATCATCACCCTGGGCAAGAAGCCGAGCCTCGCCAACCGCCGGCTCGCCTTCAATCGCCTGCGCGACCGTGAGATGGTGATCAAGCTGTTCGACCAGCTGGGACCGCGGTTCGCCAATCGCAACGGCGGCTATCTGCGCATCCTCAAATTCGGATTCCGGCGCGGGGACAATGCGCCGATGGCACTGGTGGAGCTGCTGGACAAGCCCGAGGTGAAGGGAGACGGCAAGGCGGCGAAGTAAGCAGTCAGCGTAACTGGCAAAACAAAAAGCCGGGCGAAGCCCGGCTTTTTTGTTGCTCGCGAGTCGTCTCAGCCGCCCGAGACGGCCTTCAGGCCCCCGCCGGTCAGCAAATTCGGGATCTCCGCGCTCGGTACCGGACGGCTGAAGAGGAAGCCCTGTACCAGGTCGCAACCATGCTGCTGCAGGAAACCGAGTTGCTCGGAGGTCTCGACGCCCTCGGCCACCACCGCCAGCCTGAGGCTTTGCGCCATGGCAATGATGGCCTTGGCGATGGCTGCGTCTTCGGCATCGCGCGGAAGGTCCTTGATGAAGGAGCGGTCGATCTTGAGCGTATCGAGCGGGAAGCGCTTGAGATAGGCCAGCGACGAGTACCCGGTGCCGAAGTCGTCGATGGCGAGCCGCACGCCGCTGTCCTTCAGCTGAAACAGCGTCTTGAGCGTGGTCTCCACGCTTTGCATCAGCATGCTCTCGGTCACTTCCAGTTCGAGCAAGCCGGGAGCCAGGTCGGTTTCCTTCAGCGCGGAGGCGACCGACTTCATCAATCCGCCTTGACGAAAGTGCGAGCTCGCGATGTTGACCGCGACGTGCACCGGGGGGAGCCCCTCCTGCTGCCAGCGCTGGTTCTGCAAGCACGCTTCGCGCAGGACCCATTCGCCGATCTGTACGATCAGCCCGGTCTCCTCGGCCAGCGGGATGAACTGGTTGGGCGGTACCAGTCCCAGTTCCGGATGCTGCCAGCGGATGAGCGCTTCCAGCCCTACGATCTGCCCGGTGGATGGGCGGATCTTCGGCTGGTAGTACAGGACCAGTTCGTTGCGCTCCAGCGCCCGCCGCAGCTGCGATTCCATCGCCAGCTTTTCCAGTGCCGTGCCGTTCATGGCCCGGCTGTAGAACTGGTAGTTGTCGCGTCCCTGGTCCTTCGCGAAGTGCATCGCTGCGCCCGCGTTCTTGACCAGCGTGTCGGCGTCTTCACCGTCCAAGGGGAACAGCGCCAGGCCGAGGCTGGCCGACACGAAGACTTCCTGGCCGGCCGCGCGGAACGGCTTGCGCAGCTCTTCCATCAGGCGCCGCGCGACCTTGGCGGCGTCGTGATAGTGGCCCAGCTCGGTCACCAGCAGGCTGAATTCGTCCCCGTCCAGGCGCGCGATCGCATCGACCAGATCGCCCTCCGGACGGGCCAGCGTGTCTTCGCTGCGCACCACTTCCGACAGCCGTTGGGCGACCGCGACGAGCAGCTCGTTGCCGGCCGAGTGGCCCAGCGTATCGTTGATGCGCTTGAACTGGTCGAGGTCGAGGGAGAGCACCGCCAGCTGGCGGTCATGGCGCCGGCTCTGGGCCAGCGCGTGCTGCAGGCGCTCCAAGAAGAACTGCCGGTTGGGCAGCCCCGTGATGCCGTCGTAATAGGCGAGATAGCGGATGCGCTGCTCCGCTTCCTTGAGCTCCGTCACATCCTGGATGGTGCCGGCAATCTGGCTGATGGTTCCGAGCGCGTCGCAGCTGCCCATCGCCTGCAGCTGCACGTGCCTCACGCTGCCGTCGGGCCGCATGATGCGCACCACTTTCCCGGACAGCTCTCCAGTCTGCAGTGCGTGCCGCAGCGCCTCCTGAGTCTCGGCGCGGTCCTCGGCGTGGACCTTCGCCAGAAAGGGATCGAAGCCGGGGGAAATGCTGTCCGGCTCGAGCCCGAGGATGCGGAAGGTCTCGGCCGACCAGAAGATCTCGTTGCGCTGCAGGTTCCAATCCCAGCTGCCGAGGTGGGCGATGCGCTGCGCACTCTCGAGCGTCGCCTGATGCTTGGCCAGATCGCCGAACGCCTGACTGGCGCGCAGGATATAGCGCACGCGGTGGCCGAGCACACCCCAATTGATCGGCTTGCTGATGAAGTCCGTCGCGCCCACGTCGTAGGCGCGGTTGATGGACTCGAGGTCGTCCAGGCCGGTGAGCATCAGCACCGGCACCAGCGTTCCGGATGGGTGCGCGCGCAGCCGTGCGCACAACTCGTAGCCGTCCATCTCCGGCATCATGACGTCGAGGAGCACGATGTCCGGCTGCACGACATCGAAACGCTCCAGGGCAGCAGCACCGTGCGGCGCCTCCTGGCAAGCAAAGCCGGCGCGTTCCAGCGACTGACGGATGAGCAGCCGCATCATGGCGTCGTCGTCCACGATCAGCGCTACCGGGACGCGCCCGTCGATTCGAGTGAGGTTCATACGGTTGCTCCCAGCTCTTTTTCCAGGGCGGCGCGCACCAGTTCGTATTCCGCTTCGACCTCCTCTATGTCGGGCAGGTCCGGGCCCAGATCTCCAGAGCGCATCGCGAGCTCCAACCGCTTGCACAGATCCGCCAGACGGATCGCGCCGAGGTTCGCACTACTGGACTTGAGCGAGTGCGCTGCGCCCCGCACCGCGTCCTTGTCGTTCTCGGCCAGGCCGGCGCGCAACTTGGCGACCAAATCGGGGGCCGAATCGAAGTAAAGCCTCACCACCTGGTCCAGCAGGTCGGGCGCCGTGTCGTTGGCCAGAGCCCGGATGGTCTCCAGCGCCTTGCGATCGATAGGCATGTCGGAATCCTGTAGGTCGATGCGACTTGGCACGCCGCCGGGTGTGTGCGACAAGGCCCGCTTGCCCGGCAGCCAGCGTGCGAGCACGGCGGCGAGCGTATCGCGCCGGAACGGCTTGGTGAGATAGTCGTCCATGCCGGCGTCGAGGCAGCGTTCCCGATCGTCCTCCAGCGCGTTGGCGGTCAGCGCGATCACCGGGATGCGGCGCGTGCCCTCGGCCTGTTCCAGCAGGCGCAGCTGTCTGGTCGCCGTATAGCCGTCCATCTCGGGCATCTGGCAGTCCATCAGCACCAGGTCGAGCTCGCCGTGCGCCAGGGTCTGCAGCGCTTCGTGGCCATTGCCGGCGCGGCTCACTTTGCAGCCCAGGCCCTCGAGCATCTTCTGCGCCACGATCTGATTGATCTCATGGTCCTCGACCAGCAGAATGCGCGCCTGGAAGTCCCTGTCGGGGGCCGGCAGCGGGGGACGTGCCGGTTCCGCGCGCTTCGGCTTGGCGGCGGTGACCTCTGCGATACAGCGCTCGAGCTCGAGCTGGCGTACCGGTTTCTTCAGCCAGGCGGCGATGTTCAGTTTGGATAGTCCTACCGCCGGCAGCACCGAGCCCACCGAGCTCAATACGATGATCTTCATCCGGCGTCGCTCGGGAAGGAGTGAGCGCACAGCCTGCGCCAGCTCCACCCCGCTCATCTCCGGCATGTGCATGTCCAGGATCGCCACGTCGTAGCGGCGCGCAGGGTCCGCCAGCAGGCCGAGAGCCGTAGCCGGGTCGCGCGCCAGGTCGACCGCGAGCCCCAGAGCCTGCAGCTGCTTGTCGAGGATCTCGAGGTTGGTGGCGTTGTCGTCGACCACCAGCGTCGCCAGCCTGGCGAGCTGGCTAGGCTGCGCGGGTGCCGCGCCGTCCTGCCGCTGCAGCGGCAAGCTGAACCAGAACACCGAGCCTCGATCGGCCGCGCTCTGAACCCCGATCTCGCCGCCCATCATCTGCACCAGCTGCTTGACGATCGACAGGCCGAGCCCGGTGCCGCCGAAGCGGCGCGTGGTGCTGCCGTCGGCCTGCGAAAACGCCTCGAAGATACGCCCCTGGGCCTCGGGCTTGATGCCCATGCCGGTGTCGCGCACCTGAAAGCGGATGCAAATGGCATCGCCCAGGTCGCGTTCCACCGCCGCCGTCACGACCACTTCGCCCTGCGCGGTGAACTTGATCGCGTTCGACAGGAGATTAGCGATGATCTGGCGGATGCGGACCGGATCGCCGCGGAGCTGCTCCGGCACCGCGTCTTCGACGTGGCAGGCGAGCTCCAGGCCCTTGCTCTGCGCGCGCTCGGCGAACACCGAGACCACGTCCTCCACGTTCTCGCGCGGATTGAACCCGACGTGCTCCAGATCGATCTTGCCGGCCTCGATCTTGGAGAAATCCAGGATGTCGTTGATGATCTCGAGCAGATGCTCGCCCGAACGCTGAACGGTCTTGGCCAGGTGGCGCTGGCTGTCGCTCAACCCGGTATCGAGCAGCAGCTCGGTCATGCCGAGGATGCCGTTCATGGGTGTGCGGATCTCGTGGCTCATGTTGGCCAGGAATTGGGACTTGGCGCGGTTGGCCGACTCGGCCGCTTCCTTGGCGGCCCGCAGTTCCTCTTCTGCAAGCTTACGGTCGGTGATGTCGGAGTTGGTGCCGGTCATGCGCAACGCGCGTCCAGCGCCATCGCGCTCGACCACCCGGCCGTGGCTCTGGACCCATTTCCATCCGCCGTCCAGGGTGCGGACGCGATGCTCGGCGCGGTAGGTGCCCGAGGTCGATTTGAGCGCGGAGCGAATCAACTCCGCCGCGTGCGCCCGGTCATCGGGATGCAGCAGTTGCTCCAGGTCGGCGAAGCTCACGACGGTCTCGAGCTCCTCCGCGCCGCGCATGGCCGACCAGCGCGCGCTCAAGTACACCCGGCCATGAGCGATATCCCAATCCCACATGGACAGGTTGGACCCGTCCAATGCCAGGTTGAGCCGGCGCTCCGCGAGTAACAGATTCTGGGTCTGGCGGTTGAGCTCCCGCGTGCGTTCCTCGACCTGCGCAGCGAGGCCGTCCTGATAGCTCTGCACTTCGTGGCGGCTGTCCTGGAGGCGATTCAACATCTGCCGGAAGCCGGCGGCGAGCTCGCTGATCTCGTCGTTGCCGCTCACTTCGATTTCGTGGTCCAGGTTGCCGCCAGCAATGTCCTGGGTCACCCGCACCAGCTTCTTGACCGGCGCGACGAGGCGGCGCACCACCGGCACCGTGACCAGGGTGCCGAGGAATACGACGAAGACGGTGACCATCACCGTGGACGCGATGCCGGCCCGGACTTCGTCGGAGATGCTCTTCTGGCTCAAGCCGATTTGAACCCACCCTACGATGGGCTGGCTATCGGCAGCGAGAGGGTCGAGGAAATATCCCCCCAAGGCGGCCTGCCGTGACACCTTCACCGGCGCGACGATGTCGTAGTAGGTCCGATGCGTGGCCTGGTCGTGGTGCTCGAAATAGCGGACGCCATCGGTGAGCTGTTCCGTGTCCGACAGGTCGGGCACCGGGACTCCAGCGTCCTTCACCCGGCTCGCCAGAAGCTTGCCGTCCTTGCCGCGGACCGCCAGGTATGCCAAGCTCTGGCTGCGCGCCACGCGGTCGATCCCGTCGAGCAACAGGCGCTGGTCTTGCGCATAGACGCCGTACTCGCTGTTCTGGGCCAACACGACGGCGGTGTAGCTGCCGCGGCTCAGCAGGTCCCGCAGGTCGCGTCGCGCCATCTGGTGGACGATGGAAAAGCACACGCTGCTCGCCGTGACCAGAATCAGCAGGATGATGAGAACGTTGAGCTTGGTGACGAGGCTGATGCGGCGGGGAAGGCGCACGGCGGGTTGCGGCCGGGGCAGTCGGTCGATGGGGTCCGATGAGCCCCGCAGGGTGTTTGTCACGCCGTTGCACGTCCGTTGGCCGTGGCGCCGCCTCGAGCGAGCGTGGAGTCAGACCGTGGCTTGAGAAAAGGGCAGGCCCCGGGCCTTTCCGCCGGGAATGGCGCCGATGCTGTCTTATCGGCAGGCGAAGGGAAAAATTGAGAGGGTGAAAACCTTGCGTTTCAGGGGCTTCAGGCCCTCGCCGCCACCCGCCAAGGGCATCGCTTCAGGCCGCGGCGGCGGTGCGCGGATCGTGCTTCGCGGCGCGGCCGAGCGCGGTCTTCAGATACCGGCCGGTGTAGCTGGCGGGGTGCCCGGCCAACTGCTCGGGTGTGCCCTGGGCGATGATCTGGCCGCCACCGTCGCCGCCTTCCGGCCCGAGATCGACGATCCAGTCCGCGGTCTTGACTACGTCGAGGTTGTGCTCGATCACCACCACCGTATTGCCGTGGTCGCGTAACCGGTGCAGCACGCCCAGCAACAGCTCGATATCGCGAAAGTGGAGGCCGGTGGTGGGCTCGTCCAGGATGTACAGCGTGCGCCCGGTATCGCGCTTGGACAGTTCGAGCGACAGTTTCACGCGCTGGGCTTCGCCGCCCGAGAGCGTGGTGGCGGACTGCCCCAGCTCGATGTAACCGAGCCCCACATCGAGCAACGTGCGCAGCTTGCGTTCGATCACCGGTACGGCGTCGAAGAACTGGTGCCCTTGCGCCACCGTCATCTCGAGCACCTCGTGGATGTTGCGGCCTTTGTACTGGATCTCCAGCGTTTCGCGGTTGTAGCGCCGACCGTGGCATACGTCGCAGGGCACGTAAATGTCCGGCAGAAAATGCATCTCCACCTTGAGCACGCCGTCACCCTGGCAGGCCTCGCACCGCCCGCCCTTGACGTTGAAGGAAAACCGCCCCGGCCCATAGCCGCGCTCACGCGCCAGCGGCACGCCGGCGAACAGGTCGCGGATGGGCGTGAACAGGCCGGTATAAGTTGCGGGGTTGGAGCGCGGCGTGCGCCCGATCGGGCTCTGGTCGACGCTCACCACCTTGTCGAGGTACTCGAGGCCGTGGATTTCGTCGTACGGCGCGGGTTCGCCGGTGCTGCCATAGAGATGGCGCGCCACCGCCTGGTAGAGCGTGTCGTTGATGAGCGTCGACTTGCCCGAGCCTGACACACCAGTCACGCACACGAACAAGCCCAGCGGCAGTTCGAGGGTGACCGCTTTGAGGTTGTTGCCGCGCGCGCCGATCAGCCGCACCCAGCGATCCTCTTGCGCGACATTGCGCAGCAGCGGGATGGGGATGCTGCGCTTGCCGGACAGGTATTGCCCTGTCAGGGAAGCGCCGTTGCGCGCTACCTCCTCCGGCGTGCCGGTAGCGATCACCTGGCCGCCGTGCTCGCCGGCTCCAGGACCCATGTCGACCACGAAGTCAGCAGACTCGATGGCCTCCTGGTCATGCTCTACCACGATGACCGTGTTCCCGATGTCGCGCAGGGTTCTCAGCGTGGACAGCAGCCGGTCGTTGTCGCGCTGGTGCAGCCCGATGGAGGGCTCGTCCAGCACGTACATGACCCCGGTGAGCCCGGAGCCGATCTGGCTGGCCAGCCGAATGCGCTGGGCCTCGCCGCCGGAGAGCGTCTCTGCGGAGCGGTCGAGCGACAGGTATTCCAGGCCGACGTCGTTCAGGAACTGCAAACGATTGACGATCTCCGCCACGATCCTCTCGGCGATGGCGAGCCTGGCGCCGGACAGCTCGAGGTGGGTGAAGAACGCCTGCGCCGTCTTGAGCGGCATCGCGCTGATGCCATAGATGGTCTGATCCCCGACGAAAACGTAGCGCGCCTCGCGCCGTAAGCGCGTGCCGTCGCATTCGGGGCAGGG
>JBGPMS010000105.1:0-15074 GCA_041487115.1 Gammaproteobacteria bacterium | reverse complement strand
TTGACCGCGATCTCGAAGAACCCCTCCGCCTGCAGCGTGCCGTGGCGGCCAAACCCGGCGATGGCGCGAAACGCGGAGCCGCCGTGGATGCCCAATGCCTTCGCCCGCTCGAGGATCCACTCGTAAGCTAGATCGCCGTGATGGCGCTCATTCTCCCCGACGAAGATGCGTAGCGATACAGTCTGAGTCATGTCTCACATCTCCAGCGCACGCACGGTATAGATGCCGAGCACGGTGAGAATCAAGGAGCCACCGAAGTGGCCAACCATGTGCACGAAAAACCAACCGAGTTGTCCTCGCGACAACAGGGCCACCGCCTCGGCAGAGTAGGTGGAAAAAGTCGTCAGGCCTCCCAGGAAGCCGGTGATGACGAACAGGCGGACCTCCGGCGGCAGGCCAGCGTGCCGTCCCAGGTATTCGACCGACACCCCGATGATATAACCGCCCACCAGATTGGCGGTCAACGTGCCGAGCGGTAGCGCGGGCACGATATGGTTGAAGAAAATTCCGAGAATCCAGCGCGCCCAGGCGCCCGCCGCCGCTCCCAGACCCACTGCCAGGAATCCGTATGCCGTCACGTGCCCTCCCACCGAACCGCGAGGGATTATAGGCGAACGGCCTGTGTGACGCCGGCACCACATCCCGGCAGGACGAAGGGTGCCGGTTCGCGCTGAGCCCTTCGAGATGCGCGTTCGCTCGGCTGCGGCCGCCTTACGCAGCCCTGACGCAGCTGCAGATTTCAATTGACTCCCACCGGATTGGAAAGGTAGCTTCGCGCGCAATTTCAGGGACCGGACCAAGCCACTGGCAGGCGACAACTCGCGCTGCCCCGTGTGGCCGACAGCCTGTTCTGAAACAACACTTCCGCAGACTGTTCGTCGGCCCTCGCGCGAGTTCTGCTCTCGCTGCGCTTCGCTTGGGCCGCGTTCACGTGCGCGAGATGGAAACAAACAGGGAGCGGCTGTGAACACCTGCGTCGTCATTTGCAAACGCGGCATGGCTCGGATTGCGCCCCCCCGCTCCGCCACGGGGTGGGCAGCCGTACCGTTGATCTTGTTGCTTGGGCCCCTTCACGCCGCGCGGGCGGATAGTCTTGCCCTGCCGCCCTGGTTTCCCCAGTTGCTCGGCGGGCAGGCCACACTCATCGGGCAGCACCTGCTCCCCTTCGACAGCCCGTACAGCGGGAAGAACAGCCTGACGCCCGCGGGCGACTACGGGCTGACCGAAACCTATGGCATCTACTTCGGCTCGCAGATCACCCGAGGGCTGCAGGCCTATGTCGATGTCGAGATGGCCCGGGGTCACGGTGTCAGCAATGCCACGGGATTGGGCGGCATCACTAACGGCGATGTCATCCGGCAGGGGACAGCGGATCTCGGCAAGGGGCCCTACCTCGCACGCGGGTTCCTTCGCTACGTGGTTCCGCTGTCTTCGGACAGCCAGCCGAAGGAGAAGGGCATGGACCAGCTGGCCGGCGCAGATGCCGTTCGCCGCATCGAGGTCAAGGCGGGAAAGCTGGCGGCCACCGACGACTTCGACCTGAACCGCTACGCCGACAGCACGCGCACACAATTCCTCAACTGGGGCTTGTTCAACAATACGGCCTGGGACTTCGCGGCGGATACGCGCGGCTACAGCAAGGGTGTGATGGTGGGATACGTTGCGCCGCGCTGGGCGATACGATTCGGCAGCTATCAGATGCCCACGCAGGCCAACGGCAACATCTTCGACCCCGCGCTGAGCCAAGCGCGCGGCGATAACCTGGAGCTCACGCTGGAGCCCGACGCAGCAGGCACGGTCGTCCGGTTGCTCGGCTACCAAAACCATGCCCGCATGGGCATCTACCACGATGCGATCGTCGCGTCACAGGGGACCGGGCAGCCACCCAGCATCGTTGCAGACGATCAACCGGGGCGGCGCAAGCGCGGGTTCGGCGTGAACCTCGAGCAGCCGCTCGCAGATGACGGCGAAACCGGAATCTTCCTGCGCGCCGGCTGGAACGACGGCCACACCGAAAGCTTTGCGTTCACGGAAGTCGACGCGCACATGAGCGCGGGCTTGCAGGTAAGCGGCGCGCATTGGAGCCGCACCGAAGACCGGCTCGGCATCGCCTATGTGCGCCACCTGCTCTCCGCGGATCACAGGGACTACCTGGCAGCCGGCGGCAACGGATTTCTGCTGGGCGACGGCAAGCTCAACTACGGCCCCGAGCAGATCGCGGAAGCCTACTACCGGATCCAATTAGGACGCTACGTCCACATCAGTCCCGATTGGCAGTTCATCCAGAATCCGGGCTACAACCGCGATCGCGGACCGGCCGGCGTAGTGTCTTTGCGCTTGCGCGCGGCGTTCTAGGGTGGATGCGGTGCAGGAATCCGGCCTCGGAGAACCGCTACCCGCCCGCGCCGACCGGATACAGATCCGCGAGCGCCTGGTCCAGCAGTTCGCGCTGCGCGGGAGACGCACCCGCGCCGCTGTCCTTGAGATTCAGCACCCGTGCGACACGGCCATGATCGAACACCACCAGGTTCTCCGCCAATGCTTCGACGTCCGCCGGATCGTGCGTGATCACCACCATGGGTACTTTGAATCGCAACTGGGTTTCGGCCAATTCCCGTCGGACGCGGTCGCGCAGCAGGGGATCGAGAGCCGAGAGCGGCTCGTCCAGCAGCAGAAGGTCGGGTTTTCGGATCAGCGCGCGCGCCAGGGCGACCCGCTGCCGCTGACCGCCGGAAAGATTGCGTGGATGACTGTGCGCGAGCGATTCCAGTTCGAACAAGGTCAGGAACTGCTGCACTCGCGCGGCCGCCTCACCGTCCACGCCCCGAGCGAAGCTGTCCTTCAATCCGAAACCGATGTTCTGCTCCACCGTCAGATGCGGGAACAGCGCGTAGTCCTGGAAAACGAAGCCGACGTTGCGCACCTGCGGGCGCAGGTCGATGCGGGCGGCAGAATCGAACAGGACACGCTCACCGATCTGGATGCAGCCTTCATCCGGCCTGAGCAGCCCAGCGATGCATTGCATGGTAATGCTCTTGCCCGAGCCCGACGGGCCGAACACCACGATGCGGTCGTGCTCGGCCGAAAAGCTCGCCTCGAGCCGGAATTCGCGATCGCGAGAGCGCAGGATCTTGCGGATGTCGACGCGGACCTTCACGTCAGTAGGCCGGTTTGAACAGCTTGCCCGAGGCGACCAGGATCAGCACGCACACGATCGAGGTGACCACCACCAGGAAATTGGCCAGATCATCCTGACCGGCCTGCACGGCGTCGTAGACAGCGAGTGAGAGCGTCTGCGTCTTGCCCGGGATGTTCCCCGCCACCATCAGCGTCGCTCCGAACTCGCCCATCGCGCGCGCAAAGGCCAGCATGGTGCCGGCGAGAATGCCGCGCCAGGCCAGCGGCAACGTCACCCGGAGAAACACGCGCAACTCCGACGAACCCAGTGTGCGTGCGGCGTTTTCGAGCTGGCGGTCGACACCCTCGAAGGCCGCCCGCGCCGACTTGAACACCAGCGGGAACGCGACGACGGCGGAAGCCAATACCGCCCCCTGCCAGGTGAACATCAGATTCACGCCGAAAGTCTCGTGCAGCCAGCCGCCGACCCAGCCGCGGCGGCCGATGATCACGATCAAGTAATAGCCGAGCACCGTCGGCGGCATGACCATGGGCAAGGTGCACACCGCGTCCAGAACGTCCCGCCCCCGGAAGCTGTAGCGCGCCAGCAGGAAGCCGCACAGGCCTCCGGTCAACAACGCCAGCAGTGTCGCGAATCCTGCAACTTTGAGGGTGAGCGCGAGAGGAACAACCGCCTGGCCGAGCATCGCCCCTATTGTAATGGGTCCGTTCGTGTTGAGCGTCGCGCAGCAGAGTCGAAACACGCCCGGCCGTAGCAGATCAATCGGTTGCGATCATCACGTTGCTCGCCTTGATGACGGCACGCTTCGACTCTGCAGCTCTCGCTGCGACGCTCAGCGCGATCGGGGGTTTGGCATAGGCCCGTTAAGGCCGCTTGAACCCGTACTTGTCGAGGATCTTCTGGCCCGGCTCCGACCGTACGAACGCGATGAAGTCCAGCGCGCGATTCTCGCTGCCGTAGCCTTTGACCGCCGCGATCGGATACACGATGGGGTTGTCGGTCGGCACCTCCAGCGCAACGCGCACCTTCACCGGCGAGATGGCGGCGTCCGTGGCATAGACGAAGCCAGCCTCCACCTCGCCGCGGAAGACGTAATCGAGGCTCTGGCGTACGTTCTGCGTGTAGACGAACTTGGGCGACAGGCTTTGCCACAGGCCGGCCTTCTCGATCGCGGCCTTGGCATAGCGCCCGACTGGGACCGAGTCGGGATTGCCCAGGGAAATTTTCTGGACCGCGGGCGCGGACAGATCGGCAAGGCTCCCCAACGCCAAGGTCGAATCACCGGGACCGATCAGGAGCAGCTTGTTGGCGGTGAAGTCTGCGCGGGAGGTACGGAAGATCAGGCTCTGCTTCTCCGCCCGGTCCATCGTCTCCGCATCGGCAGAGGCGAACACGTCGACCGGCGCGCCCCGCGAGATCTGCTGCAGCAACTGGCCCGAGGCGCCGAAGTTGAACAGCACGCGCGCTCCAGGCCTGGCTTTCTCGTATTCCTTTCCGATCTCCTGGAATGCGTTGGTCAAGCTCGACGCCGCCGCCACCATGAGATCGGCGGCCTGCGCGGGCAGCACGCCAAGCGCGGCGACCAGCCCGAGCAACAGCCGCACCGGCGGCTTCGGCCGGCGCTCGAAGCCCTCTCTCTTCCGTGAATTCATGGTCAGCTCAGAAGTCCAACTGGGCGCGTGTGGTGATCGCATTTTCGTATTCCGTTGACCTTCCGTTGACCACCACCGGCGTATCGAACTTGGTGTGAATGAGGTTCAAGGCCAGACGCGCATACAGATTGGGTTGCCATTTCAGACCGAGCGTCCAGGCCTGCGCCTTGCTGGTGCCTTGCGTGATATTCGGGAAGCTCGTCGCGTTGGTTCCCGGACGGCCGGTGTTCACCGGATTCGCGTTATTGAAGTCGCTGCCGTCGAACCAGCTATAGCGCAGATTCAGCTCCCACAACCCGGTCGCTCCTTTCTCCCCCCACGCGAAGTTGTTCTTCGGGCGCGGGCGGACGAAGGTGCCCTCGCGGTAGATGTCCGAGTAGTACTCGCCCGTCAGCATCCAGCCCAGCGTTACATACATCGCCTTCAGGTCGCGGTCGAAGTCGAACGGCGTGCCGGGCGAGATGGAGGTTCCGGCGTAGGTGACCTGCGCGTAGTCGCTCTGGATCTTGAACGGGCCACGCGCATAGGCGGCTTCGATATCGACGATGGTGCGGTTGATGTTGCTGACGTTACCGCCGGTCGAGTTGAACGGCGCCGGGATGAAGAACGTCAAGCCCCGGGCTTCGGTCTGCACGGTAGCGGCGCGGTAAGCGTTCGAGGCACTGTTGACCGCGCTGCCGCGCTTGTACGTACCGCCCAAGTGAATCACCGTGTCCTGGATGTCGAAGAACTTGGCGAAGTTGCCGACCAGCCGCAGTGTGTAGTCTTTGCCGTCGGCTTGAGCCTCCTGGAGATTGCCCTGAAACTCGTCGACCGGCTGCCCGGCCACCTGCTGCCCGGTGCCGTTGGTAAGCGCCGCGTCGTAGAACAACCCGGGGATCGGTTCGCCGAACACCATCACCCCGCGATCGTAGATCAGGTTCTGGAACAGGCTCTGCGTAAAGGAGCGCTCGAGAAAGTCCGTCTGCATGTCGAGCTGGGTATTGTCCAGACCGAAGAAGGGCTTGAATTGGCCGAGCCGAAAGCGCACGCCGGGCCTGAACCATTGCAAGTCCAGGAACGCGAACGTCATGAGGGGCGCATTGTTCGGTGCCGGCGGTGTGGCCTGGTTGGCAAACTCTTCTTCTACGAACACATAGTAGTCGTCGAGCACCGTCGCGCCCACCGCGATCCGGGCACGCCGGATGCTGAACGTGTTGGCATCGGCAAAATCCGGACTATATGCACGGTAGTCGAGCTGCGCGCGGCCGCCTACCTGCATGCGCCAGCGGCCCCGCGGGTCCTCGAAGACCAGTCCGGGTCCGAGATACGCGAGCACGCCGGTCTGTTCCGCTTTCGCGTCGGCCGCCGCGGCCTGCTCCTTGACTTCGGCGACCTGGCCTTTGAGCTGGTTCACGTCCTTGCGCAGATCGTCGTTGGCGGCGGGGCGCTGTCGGCCGCGCGCGACTTCCTCGCGCAGTTGCTCCATCTCTCGAATCACAGCGTCCACGCGCCGCTCCAGGCGCTTGACAGTCTCCTTGGCCGGTTCCTGTTGGTCTTCGGCACGGACACTGGAGGTTGCGAGTGCCGCGACGCACGCGGCGCCCATGGCCAACGCGGTCATCCGGTACTGGCCTTTGTTTGTTTTCAGGTTGTTCTCCCCTAAGGCGATGTTGTTCTTGTTTTCCCCTGGCTGGCGCGCGCTTTCTGGCCAGCGTCGTTATATGTTTCTATGCACAACGCCAGGCGCCCCAAACCCGGGTTCGTCACCGCCGCGACCGCAACGTCACCGCCGCGAGGCGCACAAACCCCACGATCGATCCTCGAGCGGGAAAGGCGGGGACAGCCCGCCGGCGCCGGTTCGGTACTGCTCGGTCCTGGTTATATCCCGTCGGATATATCGCGGACTCTACGAGATGCAGGCCGAACGGTCAAGCGCCTTCGAGCGCCGGACAAGTAAGCCGAGCCGACGTCGCCGCTTGCCCGGTTGACTGCGTGAGTCACACGGCCGCATTGACTGTGAAACGCCTGTGTCGACAGGCCGGTAAACCCTTCGTGCCGCTCCGGAGCTCCGGCATCGCCTCACTGCCGCGCGCGCTCAGATCAGCAGACTTTCGAATGTCGGTGTCTTGCGCGGATTAGGGAAACACCGACCGCAAGCGCAGGTTCGACCATAATTTTGGAGACAACGGGCGTCATCTGCCGAACACCAGCGAGAGGGAGCCGCTGTCGTTCGCGAGGGTCAGGCCGGTTGCTTCGAGCCGCAGCTTGGTCGTTGCGGCAAGGTCGTCGAGCAGCGCCTCGTCAGGATCGTTGGCATCGAACTGTCCCGACACCCGCTCGACGGTGAATCCCGCCTGCAGCCACTCGATCCCGTTGGCCGCACCTAGCGCGTAGCGCCCGCCGTAGATGCTGGCCCGGGTCGTGCCGGTCACTCCGCCGCCCTCGCTCAGGATCAGGACCAGGCGCGACTGGGCGGACAGTGGCTGTTCCTGGCCGTTCTTCAACAGATGCACGAGGCGCCACTCGATGCCGAAAAGTGCGTGGCCCTGCGCTTCGGACGGCGGGTTGGCAGCGATCTTGTCTTCGCTCGCGCCTGATTCAGCGGGCAGCAAGGCCGCAAGCTCCAGCGTGCGCTCTCGCGTGAGCCGGATCAGACAGTCCGTGCGCTGGCGTTCGGACCCCTGCTTGCTTTCAGCTCGAGTCGCGAGCCATGCGCACTGCGCCATGCGGTAGGCGTGAAACTGCTTCTCTGCCGCTCCGAAGGCCTGCACGGCGCCGCGCGAGCCGGGTTGCTTCTGCAGTTGCCGCATCTGCGCGAGGACCGCTTTGCTCCGCGCCCACAATTCGCCTTCGGCCTGCTCGAGCATCTCGCCGAGACAGGCGCCAATCCCCGCCACCGTGGGCGAGCGGTCGGTGCATTCTTCTATTGGACTCGCCGCGCGCGCCGCCGCGGCGGCCAACAGCAGTAGGAGTGCGATGACGACTCGCAGACCCGTCACGGTTTATGCCCAGCCTGGTACCGTCCGCGCCGACCCGCAGCGGTCGGGCGATCGAATCGCTCAAGGCGTGACACTATTGGAGCTTGAATACCACCGGGACCGTCACCGCGAACTCCTTCCCGCGCAGGGCTGCGGGCAACTCCGGCAACGGCAGAGTCTCCTTGACCATTGTGATGGCCTGCTGATCCAGCAAGTCGTAGCCGCTGCTATGCGTGATAGTCAAGCCCGTGAGCTTCGCGTCCGCCCCAATCTGCAGCTTCAACTCGGTGGTCCCCTGCCAATTGCGCATGCGTGCAAGGCGCGGGTAGTTCTTGCGCTGACCGATGGCCTGCGCCAGGACGTTGCCATAGGCCTTGAGCAGTCCGGGATCAGATGCCGATGGTGTCGGCGCAGGAGCGGCTGCCTTCGCCGGGGGCTCGATGGCGGCCGGCGGCGGCTCTGGGCGTGGCTGGACGACAGGCGGCGGTGCTTCGACGCGCGGCTCCGGAACGGGCTGCGGCTTAGGCTCCGGTCTCGGTTCGGGCTGGGGCTGCACCGGCATCTCGGGCGGCGCTTCCGGCTGTGGCACGACGCGAGTAATTTCCGGCGGCGGCTCTGGTGGCTTCTCCTTCACCGGCGGCGGTGGCGGACGTGGCGCGAGCGCCGGCTTCGGTTCGGGGACGGGCGGTGGCGATGCGACGACGGGTTCGGGCATGGGCGCCAACTCGACGATCATCGGCGGCGGCTCGCTTGGCACCGGCACGCGCAGACCGGGCAGCAACAGGATCCCTCCCGCATGCACCAGCAGCGACACGACGAAGGCCACCTTGACCGAAGGCTGGCGGTACCAGTCGGTCGAAACCTGCAGCGGAAAATAGGGGGTTGCTGCGTTCACACGAGGACTTCGGGAAAGATCAGGGCGGCGCTCTAAGCAGTAAACCTGTCCTCGAGTTTACACCGGCAGCCGCCCACCCTGCCGACCGGTACCCCGGACCGCAGAAGCAGCTGCGCTCAGCATGCTCGCTCTGTCCGGTCCGAGCTCCTGGACATGGCGCGGACGGTCGAGCAGGCAACCCCTTCACCGCCGCCGCAGCCGGTCACGCTTCAGTAGCTATTTGTCTTTCCCCACCATCACGTCAGACGCCTTGATGACGGCGTAGGCTTCTTCGCCCACTCGCAAGGCCAGGTCTTCGAGCGCGTCGTTCGTGATGGACGCGGAGATCACGGCAGGGTTTCGCACTTCGATCTTCACGATCGATGTGGTCATGCCTTTCTTGATCTCGCAGATCACGCCTTTCAGCTGGTTGCGCGCACTGAGCTTCATCCGCTTTCCTCTCTATAACCTGTGATATTCGTAATGGAGATGATACCGGCCTTGTACGGGTGGGGGATATGGCGTGGGACGTGGAGCGCAGCCAGGCGGGGCGTCAAAGCGAAAAAAAGCGGCATCGGAGGTGTGTCCAATGCCGCTCGAAACTCGAAGGGAGTGCCTCGACAACATCCCAGAGAGGAAAGCGGACAACCACCCTGGACTGCTTTCAAAACACCCTACGTTGTATTTTACTAGATATAGCGATGCCGTCAAGCAGTTTAGAGTCGAGGCGCGGAAGCGAGGGATTTGCGTGCTTCTCACCCGGCGCCCGGAATGTTGCCTCAGGACCCGTCGAAATCGGCCGGGAACCGATTCACGGTCACCGGGTTGCCTTTAAGTTGTTGCGCGAAGTGGCGGCAAGCTCGGGGATGACCAGCAGATAGCTGGGGGCGCAACCACCGCCGGCGGATCAGCGCGCAGCCATGAGCCGCATGAACTCGGCCAGGTCCTTCTTGACGCTGGCCGCGGCCTTGGCTTCCATTTCGAGATAGCGCTGCAGGACTTCGTGGCCGGTTTCGGTGACTCTCGCGCCGCCGCCTTTCTGGCCGCCGGTGAGGGTCTCGACCACGGGTGTTTTGAAGGATTGATTCATCGTGTCGACCAGCAGCCAGGCGCGGCGGTAGGACATGCCGAGCGCGCGCGCCGCCGCTGAGATCGAACCGGTCTGGTCGATCGCCTTGAGCAGGTCGGCCTTGCCCGGACCCATGGCGATGGCTTTGCGGAACATGATGCGGATCTGCGGCTTCGACGCTCCGCTCTTCCGCGCCTCCTTGCCTGACGATGATTTCGCCGTTGCCATTGCTGCCCCCTTCGAGTCTTGCCTGTTATTGTGATTTCGCTATCGCGCCCAGCGCTCGGCCGCCACATCGTCGCTGCTGCGCGCGTCCACCCAACGGCTGCCTGCAGGCGTCCGCTCCTTCTTCCAGAACGGCGCCTGCGTCTTGAGGTAGTCCATCACGAACTCGCACGCCGCGAAAGCTTCGCCCCGATGCGCGCCGGAGACGATCACGAGCACGATCTGGTCGCACGGCCGCAACGTGCCGATGCGATGTACGACCATCACGTCGATGATGTCCCAGCGCGATTTTGCGTCGTCTACGATCCTCTCCAACGCCTTCTCGGTCATGCCCGGATAGTGCTCGAGGGTCATCTCCGATACCGGCTCGCCCTCGTTGGCATCGCGCACCAGGCCGATGAAGCTCGCGATCGCGCCGATGGCCGGATTGCCCTGCCGCAAAGCAGCGATCTCGGCGCCCACGTCGAAGTCCTCGGTCTGAATCCGGACCGGCACCTCAGCCCCCCGTGACGGGTGGAAAGAAGGCGACTTCGTCACCCGGATTGAGGCGCGTGTGCGGCGGCACCATTTCCTGATTCACCGCTACGCGCACGGGCTTGGCCTGCGCGAGCTCCACTTCCCAGGCACCGCCCCGGGCGCGCAGGAACTCACGCAGCGCCCCGATTGTCGCAACAGAGGGCGGCAGAGGCAGGCGCTCGGAGCCCAGCCCCAAAGCTTCCTTCAACCGCGCGAAGTACAGGATTGTGATGGCGCCGGCCTGAACCGGCGCCGCCGCGAGCCCCTGAGCCAGATCCGAGTTGTCCATGCTGTAGCTGTTCCGATGCTAAGTGGCTCATTATAAGGCGCGCAATCGCCCGCTGCCGGCCCAGGCGCATTTTCGGGGGCTGGCCCTACCCATCCATCTGCGCCAACAGGTAGGATTTCGCTTAACCGCCAACCCAACGAGGTCGACCCAGTGGACAAGATAGACCGATCCGATCCACAGTGGAAATCACTGCTGACCCCCGAGCAGTACGAGGTCCTGCGCGAGGAAGGGACCGAGCGCCCGAACAGCAGCCCGTTGAATCAAGAGAAGAGAGAGGGAACGTTCGTCTGCGCCGGCTGCGGCCAGCCGCTGTTCAAATCGGACACGAAGTACGACAGCCGCACCGGCTGGCCCAGCTTCTATGCGAGCATCCCCGGCGCTTTGGAGACCAGGACGGACCGTAAGCTCCTGGTCGCCAGAACCGAATACCACTGCGCCCGCTGTGGCGGCCACCAGGGACACGTGTTCGAGGATGGCCCTGCACCCACGCATCAGCGCTTTTGCAACAACGGCGTGGCACTGCGGTTCGAGCCCGAATGACGGGCGCGGGTTCAAGCAGGCGGGAAACCGATATGGACGTAACCTATCGCTCGATCGGCATCGTGCGCAGCCCCTTCACTTCGATCGAGGGCATGCCGATCCAGCCCTCGCGTGCGCAGGATGTGGAGGGCACGCTCGAAATCGACCTGGAGTTTCATGCGGGGCTGAAGGACCTCGATGGTTTCTCTCATATCCTGCTGGTCTGCCATCTGCATCGGGTTTCGGGCGCCGAGTTGACCGTAGTGCCCTTCCTCGATACGGAACCGCGCGGCATTTTCGCCACGCGGGCACCGAAGCGGCCGAACGCCATCGCAATCTCGTTACTGCGGGTCAAGAGCGTGAACGGCGGGCGTGTTCAGGTGCTCGATGTGGATTTGCTGGACGGCACGCCCATCCTGGATGTGAAGCCCTATGTGCCGGAGTTCGATGCGCGGGTGGATGCGCGCACAGGCTGGTACGCGCGAGCGGCCCGGAAGAACGAGCCGGTCGTATCCGACAAGCGGTTCAGCTGATCGGACGGACCAAGCGCGTGGCCCCCGCCCTGTCTGAAGTCCGCGATTGACCCTGCCGAACAGACCCTGCGCTATGTTCTTGGGCATATAATGCATTCAGCAGGTACAAAAACCATACGCTCGAAGGGTTTATGAACCAAGACACCGCACAGGACATGCGCCCGGAACGGCCGGAGACAGTTCCCGCGCCCAGGGGCCAGCTGCTGTCCGATACACGCGGACGGCCCCTGCGCGACCTGCGCATCTCGGTAACCGATCGATGCAATTTCCGCTGCACGTATTGCATGCCGAAGGAAGTGTTCGGCAAGGACTTCCAGTTCCTCGAGCGCGAGCAGCTTCTGAGTTTCGGGGAAATCCATCGACTGGTGCGCATCTTCCGCGATCATGGTGTGGAGAAGATCCGCATCACCGGAGGCGAGCCACTGGTGCGGCGCAAGCTCGAGCGCCTGATCGAAATGTTGGCCTACTGGACCGACCTGGATTTGACATTGACGACCAACGGCTCGTTGCTTCAGCAGAAGGCGCGCGATCTCAAGGACGCCGGCCTTCAGCGTGTCACCGTCAGTCTCGATTCGCTCGACGATACCGTGTTCCGCGCCATGAACGACGTCGACTTCCCGGTGGCGAAAGTGCTCGACGGCATCGAGGCGGCGGCCGCCGCCGGGCTGCACCCCGTCAAGGTCAACATGGTGGTCCAGCGTGGCGTCAACGAGGACAGCGTGCTGCCCATGGCGCGCTTCTTCAAGCGCAAGGGCCACATCCTGCGCTTCATCGAGTTCATGGACGTGGGTGCCACCAACGGGTGGAAGATGGAGCATGTGGTGCCTTCCCGCGAGCTGGTGGAGCTCGTCGGCCGCGAGATGCCCATCGAGCCCGTCGACTCGGGATATCGCGGCGAGGTGGCCGAGCGCTGGCGCTATCTGGACGGCAGCGGCGAGGTCGGGTTCATCTCCTCGGTCACTCACGCTTTCTGCCGCGATTGCACGCGGGCCAGGCTGTCGGCCGAAGGTCAGCTCTACACCTGTCTATTCGCGACCAAGGGAACCGACTTCCGTTCCCTGTTGCGTGCCGGTGCGCCGGACCAGGAAATCTCGCAGCTCATCGGCAAAGTCTGGAGCGCACGCGCCGATCGGTACTCCGAGATCCGCACCGCGGAGACGGCGAAGCTGCGGAAAGTGGAGATGTCTTATATCGGCGGCTAGCTCGGACACAAAATCCCCCTCGATCCCGCAACCACCCCGGCGCTTCGCGTCACCTCTCTCGAAAAGGAGAGGAGAGAAAGATCTTTCCCCTCCTGCCCGAGGAGGGCTGCCTGCGCAACGGGTGGGGTGCTGGGAGCCTGTTCGCGGCTGAGCTTCGTTGGCAATCAGGTTTTATTATGGACTCGACCAAACCCCTCTCCGCCATCACCGGCGACAGCGACTACGACCCGAACTCGATGCCGGTGGCGAAGGCGCGCGAGTACATCCGCGCATTCCTCGCACCCGTCACGGCAATCGAGCGGCTGCACATCCGCGCCGCGCTCGGCCGTGTGCTCGCGGAGGACATCCGCTCCACCATGAACGTGCCGGCCAACGACAATTCGGCCATGGATGGTTACGCCGTGCGCTTTGCGGATCTCGCGCCCAGCGCCGGCGCCACGTTGAAGGTGATCGGCACCTCCTTCGCCGGCCGGCCCTTCGAGGGCAGCGCGACAGCCGCCCAGGCCGTGCGCATCATGACCGGCGGCGTGATCCCATCGGGGTGCGATACGGTGATCATGCAGGAGCGCGTCAAGGCTGCGGATGGCCAGGTGACCGTTCCCGGCGGGCAGCAGCAGGGGCAGAACATCCGCCATGCCGGTGATGACATCAGGCAGGGCGCGACAGTCTTCCAGCGCGGACAGGTCGTGCGTCCGGCGGAGCTCGGCATGATCGCCTCGCTCGGCATCGGCGAGGTCTCGGTCTACCGCAAGCTGCGCGTGGCGTTCTTCTCCACCGGCGACGAGCTCGTGCCGATCGGCGGGGCGCTCGGCCCAGGCCAGCTCTACGACAGCAACCGCCACACGATCTACGGCATGCTCACGCGCCTGGGCGTCGAGGTGATCGACATGGGCGTGATTCGCGACGATCCAGCCGAGATCGAGAAGGCCTTCATCGCGGCAGCCCAGGCGGCGGACGTAGTGATCACCAGCGGTGGCGTGTCGGTGGGCGAAGCGGATTTCGTCAAGCAGTTGCTCGCCAAGCTGGGCGACGTGCTGTTCTGGAAGATTGCGATGAAGCCCGGACGCCCGCTCGCCTACGGCAAGATCGGCGCGGCCCACTTCTTCGGACTACCGGGGAACCCGGTCTCGGCGATGGTGACGTTCTACCAGTTCGTACGCGAGGCGCTGCTGATGCTCATGGGTGTTCCCGAGCCGCAACCCCTGCCTGCTCTCAAGGCGCTCTGTACCAGCGCGATCAAGAAGGCGCCCGGCCGCACCGAATTCCAGCGCGGCATTCTGAGCCAGGGAACAGACGGGCAGTGGACGGTGCGCGTGACAGGCGACCAGGGCTCGGGGATCCTGTCTTCCATGAGCCAGGCCAACTGCTTCATCGTCCTGCCCGACGCTCAAGGCAACACGCCGGCCGGGACCGCGGTCGATGTGCAGATCCTGGAAGGGTTGATCTAACTTTGTTCGGCGTTACGCGGCTGCGCGTCGGCGCTCTCCACGCGCATCTGGGGCGACCCCGGGTCCAAGTCCGCGTATCGCACGCCTCGGCACTTCCTAGCGGAACAGAAGCAGCGCCTTCGTGAGGGTAACCCACACACCCCAGGCCAGCGGGATGCCGACGAACAACCAGAACGCCAGCACCAGGCCACGATGGCTGCCTTGCCCACTGACAGCGGCCGCATCGCCACCGACGGCAGCCTTCGCGGCGGCATCGTGAGCCAGCTTGCGCTCGGCGTCCAGCTCGGCGTCCGTCATGAACCACTTCGGAGCCACCGGCCGCACCAGGAGGTTGCAGATGAATCCTCCCACCAGCAGGCCCGCGAGAATATACATGGTGGTGTCGTATGCGGCACTCTTCGCAACGCCGTGCTTGATCTGATAGTCGTTGATGTAGTTCACGATCACCGGACCGAGCACCCCCGCGGTAGACCAGGCGGTCAGCAAACGCCCGTGGATGGCGCCCACCATCTGGGTGCCGAACATGTCCGCCAGATACGCAGGGATGGTCGCAAAACCGCCGCCATACATCGTCAGGATCACGCAAAAAAACCCGACGAACAATGCCAGCTTGCCCGCGTGTCCGGCCCAGGGCGCGGAGGCGTACAG